>JBIISC010000036.1:0-9539 GCA_044341215.1 Candidatus Nanopelagicales bacterium
CCATGTGCGAGAGCCGTGTGATGCGAGGCAGCAATCGCGTGATCTAGATTCTGCACTCCCGGTGCGTGCACGCCAAGCATGTAACCCAACCATGAAACACACCATGGTTCATTCAATGTAATCCAGTTTTGCACGCGATCACCAAAAGCTTCAACAGCAGCTACTGAATAATCAACAAATTTGTTGACGATTTCACGGTTCTGCCAACCACCTTGGTCTTGCAAAGTTTGTGGTAAATCCCAGTGATACAAAGTGATTAATGGTTCGATGCCATTCGCAATAAGTTCATCAATCAGACGATTGTAAAAATCAAAACCACGTTCTTCACGAACATTGTCTCCTTGTGGAAACAGTCGCGGCCATGCAATCGAGAATCTATAACTCTGAACGCCAAGTTTGCGCATGATCGCGATGTCTTCTTTGAAGAGATGGTAATGATCGCAAGCAACATCACCATTTTCGCCATTTACAACTTTTCCTGGTGTTGCAGCAAAGGTGTCCCAAATGCTTACGCCGCGGCCATCTTCTTTGGCTGCGCCTTCAATTTGGTAACTTGATGTTGCAACGCCCCATTTGAAATCGGCAGGGAAGTTGTTAATCATTGACTATTTCTCCTTGAAGAAGTGCTGACATTCTTTTGAAATCGTTTCACAGAAAGCCTGTGAAATCGGTTTCACCATCCACTAGGCTAGGTCTACGACGCATAAATCGCAAGATTTCTCATTGTGAAATCGTTATCTTGATGAAATCGTTATCTGCTAGTTTTAAGTCCGTTTCACGAAAGGGTATGCAATGACTAAGCCTGAACTCACCCTGATTTGGGAACAAGACTTCAACGAACCTAGTGGAACTCTGCCAAATCCAAAGTTTTGGAACTTTAACCTTGGCGATGGCTCTGAATACGGCATTCCAGGCTGGGGAAATCAAGAGCGCGAGTTCTACACGGACAAAAATGTCGTTACCGACGGTTCGGGAAACTTAGTAATTTCCGCTGATCGATACCCCTTAGATGAGCAGCCAGATTCGTATTACGGAAAAGCTGAGTGGTCGAGTGCAAAGCTCACCACTCTTAACAAAGTTCACTTTAAGTATGGTCGTTTTGAAGCTCGTTTAAAACTTCCTTCAGGGCTTGGAACTTGGCCAGCACTTTGGCTTTTAGGCACAGATATTGAAACTGTTCCTTGGCCACAATGTGGTGAAATCGATATCGTCGAAAGCCGCGGCGATCAACCAACTTCTGTTTACGGAACCTTGCATGGCCCTGGCTATTTCGGTGACAAAGGTAAAGGTCTTGTCTTTGAGGCGCCGGATCAATTATTTGATGAGTATCATGAATTTGCGATTGAATGGTTGCCGAACGAAATTCGTTGGTTCTATGACGGAGTTATGTATCACAAAAATACCGCTTCTGAAATTGCGCCACTTGAATGGGTTTACAACCATGATTTTTATCTAATAACAAATCTGGCAATGGGTGGAAACTTCACTGGTGCAATAGACCCTGTACTAAATCATGCTGAACTAGCTATTGATTACATTAAAGTTTATTCCATCGATGGAGTTGGCGAAGTAATTCACCATAACTAGTCGTAGCGTGGAAAAGTAAAAACCGTCAACTTGCAAAAACACTGCAAATTACAGGGTTATTTGTAGTAAACCTTACCCCAGCCATCAAACTTCGAGTAACGGATGTAGTCAATATACATTTTGGTTTGCTGAATACTTGGATCGATTTCACCTGTGAACAATCCGCCCATTGCTAAGTTAAGAATTAAGAAGAAGTTGTGATTGAACACCCAATCGTTTGGGGCAACTTGATTTTTAGTCACACTGTGAAATAGCTGGTCGTCGATGTACCACTCAATTGAATTTGGCTTCCAGTTAATTGCGTACACGTGGTAGCCGGCAGACAAATCAACAGAAAGTGTTGTGCCATTTGAAATTCCACCGCCACCGAAATAACCCGGACCGTGAATAGTTCCGAAAGTTGTTGAAGGCAATGAGCCGCGGGCTTCCATGATGTCGATTTCGCCGCAATCAGGCCAGGTATTAACTCCACTGTCGGTACCGAGCATCCAAAATGCAGGCCAAGTTCCTACTCCTGCTGGCAACTTAATTCTTGCTTCCATGCGTCCGTATTTGAAACTTACTTTGCCCTTTGTGTAAATACGGGCACTTTTGAATTTGTATGGGAAGTATTTATCGCTACTGGCAGATTCGTATGAGATCTTTGAGGCTGTAAAAACCATTTTTCCTTGGCCATCGGTGGCAGAGGTCTTGCGACTATTTGTGTAGTACTGCTCCTCTGAGTTTCCCCAGCCGCCACCGCCAGTGTTGTACTTGAAGTACTTACTGTCTGGAGCTTGGCCAGCCTTACCATTGAACTCAACCTGCCAGAGGTATTTTTTAGCCAAAGGCGCGCTTGCTGCAGTTGAACTCGGAACCAAGGAAATCGAAATTAGGGCTAGAACTGCGATCTGAATGGTCAGTAATGCCAATTTGGTGCGGCTCATTCTTGCTCCTATTTCATGTCTTTGCGTCAATACATTATCTGAAAACCACAGATATCGCATTAGTGACGACTTGGTAACAATTCCCTGGCCCTCACACACGGGGTCTTGCCAAGAAATCGCTTTCACGGTTAACTATACACACAAGAAACCGATTTCATGAGAATGATATCTAATTTTCCAGGAGATTTAAATGGCGGCAAAACTTCGGGTGCTCATTGCATCCACACTTGTGGTTTTTTCAATGATTGCAGCAGGAAGTGTATTAGCACCAGCAAAAGCAGCAGGTGAAAAGACATTAAAGATTTGGACTTTCGGTAACGTAATACAGCCGCTACTTGTTCGTGAATACAAAGCTCTACATCCAGAAATTACACTCGACATCAAGAAGTCGGATCTAGATCCACTAAATGGTCGTGACTTAGTAACTGCATGTACTGCTGGCACAAGTGGACCTGACATCACTGCAATTGAAATTGCATACTCAGGTTACTGGCGTTCATACCCACAATGCTTCGTCGATCTTCGAAGCATGAAAACAACTGTTGGCAAAAAGAGTGCAAAAACCATCAAGAAGGAATACCTACCTTGGCGCTGGGCAAATGGTGTTGCATACAACAACTCTGTAATTGGTATCCCAACGGATGTCGGCGGGCTTCAGGTTGCATATCGCATTGACCTATTCCGTAAAGCTGGACTTCCAACTAATCGTGAAGCAGTTGGAAAACTTTGGCCAAACTGGGATAAGTTCATTGAAGTTGGTGAGCAATACATGAATTCACTTTCAGCCAAAGACAAAAAAGCTGGCCTTGGATTTATGGATAACGCTGGAACAATCTTCGGTGCAAAACTAAATCAAGGTAAAGAGAAGTACTACCGCAACAATGACACACCGAACGGAATTCTTGTTTACAAGAAGAACAAGGCAGTCAAAGAAGCTTTCGATGCAACAGTTGTTGCTTTGAACAAAAAGATTGGTACTCGCGTTGGTCAGTTCACTTCTGACTGGAACGTTGGTATGACTAAAGGTAAGTTCGCAGTAATGCTTGCACCAGCTTGGATGCTTGACTACATCAAACAACAAGCTCCAAAGACTGCAGGCAAATGGGACGTAGCTGCAATTCCTGGCGGCGGCGGAAACCAAGGTGGAACTCAGCTTTCAATACCAAGCTCAGGCAATCCTGCAAATCGTCAAGCCGCTTGGGATTTCATTCAGTGGTACTTAGCACCTGCACAACAACTAAAGGTGTTCAAGACCTACGGTTTCTTCCCAACCACAACCACTCTTTACGATGATCCAGCATTGTTGAATTACAAGTCAGAATTCTTCAACAACGCACCAATCGGAAAGATTTATGCAAAAGGCGTTTCACAGTTAAAGCCAATCTTCGAAGGTAAGAAACAACGCGCGATCGACAGTGCCTTCGGAAATGCATTAGCACGTGTTGCTGCCGGCAAACAAAAGGCAAAGGCCGCATGGAAGAAAGCCTTGGCTGAGATTGCAACTGCAGTTGGCGGATAAGCATGGCGCAAGAAGCAACAAAAGGGAGTCGCATTTTTGCGGCTCCCTCTCCATGGAAAACTAAACAAAAAAAGCCGAAAGCTCAGAAAGCTAATGGCGTTCGTTCATTGAATGGCCGGTGGGCATATTTGTTCACTGCGCCGTTCTTTGTAATGTTTCTAATCTTTGGATTGCTTCCAGTTATTTACTCGGTCTACATTGCTTTTTATTCTTGGGACCCACTAGATCCGACTTATCAAGTATTTGTCGGAACTGACAACTTCATTCGGCTTTGGCACGATGAAAACTTCTGGAATTCAGTAAGAAACACATTCAGCATTTGGGGATTATCAACTTTCCCACAAATGGCAATGGCAATTGGACTTGCTTCGATTCTCCGCAATCCAACTTTGCGTGCAAAAACTCTATGGCGCACGATTTTGCTAGTTCCAAATATCACATCAGTGCTAGCTGTTGCGATTATTTTCCAACAGTTATTTGGGCGCGACTACGGACTAATCAACTGGGTTATCGGCCTTATAGGTTTTGACAACATTGATTTCCAAGAGCAGGCGCTTCCTGGACAAATTGCAATCGCAACCATGATTACCTGGCGCTGGGTTGGTTATAACGCTTTGATTTTCTTGGCTGCCATGTTGGCAATTCCAAATGAACTTTACGAATCAGCTTCAATCGATGGGGCTGGTCGTTGGCAGACATTCCGTTATGTGACTTTGCCACAACTTAAGAACACCATCACCTTCGTTCTTATCGTTGGAACTATCGGCGGTTTGCAAGTCTTCGCCGAACCTCTGGTCTTTGGTAGCGCAACCGGTGGTAGTGACCGACAGTTCTCCACGTTGACTCTTTACCTATTCGAACAAGCCTTCACAAACATCAACTGGGGTTACGGCGCTGCAATTGGTATTGCAATCACAATCATTGTTTTGATAATTTCTGCAATCAACTTTGCGATCACTCGCCGACTAGCTAGCGAGGATGCCCGATGAAAATGCCTTTTGCCCGTGCAAATTTCGCACCAGGTTGGCACCGCGTTCGAATTGGTGGCTACTTCTCACTTGGATTGATTACCTTCATCTCCGTATTCCCGTTTTACTGGATGTTCGTAGTTGCATCAAGCGGAACCGAAGAAATCTCCAAGATGCCACCTTCGCTAACACCTGGTCCACGCTTTATGACTGTAATTGGTCACGTCTACGAGGTTGTTGACTTCACTCGCGCATTGCTTAACACTGCATTTGTTGGTGTGACAGTTGCGATTGCTCAGGTTCTTTTCTCAGCACTTGCTGGATTTGCTTTTGCTAAATTGAACTTTCGTGGTCGCCGATTCATGATCTTGTTTGTAATTGGAACCATGATGTTGCCTAGCCAACTTGGCATCATTCCACTTTTCATCATGGTTTCTAAGTTAGGTTGGATTGACAGCCTTACTGCTTTGATTGTTCCAGCTTTAGTTGCTGCCTTTGGCGTTTTTTGGATGCGGCAAGTTATTGATGCTCAAGTACCCAATGAGCTCCTAGAAGCTGCGAGCATTGATCAAGCGGGAGTGCTGCGAGTGTTTTGGCATGTGGTTTTGCCAATCATCCGCCAAAGTGCTTTCGTACTTGGTCTATTCACCTTCTTGGCTTCATGGAACGACTTCCTATGGCCAACATTGGTATTAACAAGTCCGGACAACTTCACCGCTCAAGTTGCGGTGAATCAGTTGAAGGCGAGCTACGTCTTGGACTACGCACTAAATCTTGGTGGCGCATTCATGGCCACCGCTCCATTGCTTCTCCTATTCGTTTTGGTCGGCCGCAAGCTGGTTCAAGGCGTTATGGATGGCGCAGTAAAGGGATAGCAATCCCAAAATTGGTTTTGTTAAAAAACAAAAGTTAGGAAAAGAAATGAACAAAGTAAGTCGCAAAATAGCACTTTGGATTTCGCTGTTGCTTGCAATCGCAACGATCCCAGTCCTTTCAAGCTCAGCTTCTGCTTTGCCTGAGAGTGTTGAGATTCGCTTAATCACCCCGCAACTAGATGACACAAATACTTGGTTCGATAATGAATTCATTAATCAGCAGTGGGTGACGAATGGTTGGTTCGCCGAAGGATTCACTTTTCGCCAAGGTTGGGCACCAGCTGGTTCGACAATTCATTTCACATACCTAGTGACCGATGGCGATACTCATGAGCCACTCGCAAACACAAACGTTAAGTTACGTGTGAACAAGGGCTACTCCCTTGCAAACTCCATCGTCACTGTTAATGGACAAGGTCCAACAGATGGCGTTGATAAAGCACCACTAGATCAGCTTCAAGTTAATGCATTGACTGACTCATTTGGTTTCGTGACTTTCACAATGGTCAGCCTTGATACTCCAGACATGTGTGGTGAACCAAAGCCAGAAGCATGGACAGATCGCGGTGCTGAATCCGATTTTGATTGCAACGTTTCTTTGTACACACAGATTTATCCAGAAGTACTTGGACAGCTAATTGACATTGCTGACATGACTGAAATCCACTTCTACAAAGAATTAGAAGATCCTTCATACAACACAAGCACATCAACAATCCGAGTTGCAACGCCAGTGTTTGACGAAGATGATTCAATTCGTCGTACTGACCTAGAAGAACTCTTCACTGTAACTAACGATTGGTATGCAGATGGTTTGCACTTCTACCAGAAGTACGCACCAGCAAGTCGGAAAATCAATCTGACCTACAACGTTGTAGATGACAATGGTGACCCAGTAGCTAATCAGGAAGTTTCTGTCGCGGTTGGTAAAGTAAATAGCAATAGCACCGCAAAATTGACAGACGGCATAACCGCAACTGACACCTCTATCATGGATGATGATCAGGCAGTTTGGACTGGAACAACCGACGCATTCGGTAACGTACTATTCAAGGTACGTAGCACTGACTTGACTGGTCAAGCAAAGCCTGCAACATGGACTGATACCTTCTTGACTTCAGACACTGGCGCAGTTTTCTCACAGCTTTATCCGAATATCGCGGGATTTTATGTGGTAGTTGCTGACATGGTCGAATTCCATTACTACACCGACCCAACAGCTGCAAAGACTGCAATCAAAGTCACGCCGCTAAAGGGCAAAATCAGTGTGAAGATTTCAAACCCTCATGGAAAGTCTGTAAAGATCACCATTGCTGGTAAGAAATACACCAAGAAGCCTGGTGCTAGCAAAACCTCAATCACTTACACCTTTAAAGTTAAAAAAGGAAAACACAAAGTGGTAGTGACTTGCAACTCAATCAAGAAAACTGTTCAGGCAAAGGTTAAGTAACTAACTAATGTCAAACGCGATGAGAAATGGAACCATTGCACTAGTAATTGCGCTTGCTGTCTCGTTGTCACAACTAAGTGGCGCGTCTGCAGTAGCCAAAATTGCTACCAAAGGTTCCATTTCCATCGCGTTTACAAATTCGAGTGAAACTTCTTTAAAAGTGACACTCCCACAAATCAAAACTGCTGGTGCAAAAAAGAAAATCCAGTGGCTTCGCAGCAACAAGCCAATCGCCAATGCGACCAAAGCAACCTACACACTAAAGGCTGCGGATCGCGGAACTTTCGTAACCGCACAACTCACGTTGACCAAATCTGGTTTCAAAAATAAAGTTATCAAAGCGCCACGCAAATTTATTCAAACCGGTGTTCTCACAGGAAAATATGAATTGCTATGGCAAGAAGAATTCACCGGTAGTGAAGGCGCAAATGTTGACTCAACTTTTTGGACACCTCAAGAAGGTGACGGAAGCGCACCGGAATTTGATAATCCTGGTTGGGGAAACGAAGAACGTCAGTACTACCTAAATGATTTAGCCAAACTCAATGGCGGTGGCCAACTAGTTATTTCAGCTACTAAGACCAATGCAGCAAATTATGACTGCTACTACGGTGATTGCCACTGGCTAAGTTCAAAAATCGTCACACTCGACAAAGTCGGTTTTCTTCACGGAAGAATTGAAGTCAGAGCTAAAGGTGCTAAAGGCGAAGGCACCTGGCCAGCTGTTTGGACTCTAGGTTCAAACATTGAAGAAGTACGCTGGCCAAACTGTGGTGAAATCGACATCATGGAACTAAAGGGATCTTGGCCTGGTGGCCTATGGGGAACCGCTCACGGCCCACTTTCTGGTGGCCCTGGTCGAGGTGGCAACTGGAGTGTTACTAACCCAAGCACGACTGAGGACTTCCATATCTATGCAATCGAGTGGTTCGACGACCATATTGACTGGTACGTCGACGGCAAGAAGTACTACACATACGAAGACACAGATAACGACTGGGTCTTTGACTCTGAGCAGTACCTGATCTTGAACCTAGCCATGGGTGGCCACTGGGGCGGTCTAATCGACTTTGACCTCACAGATTCCCAGTTCACCATTGACTACGCACGCTACTACTCAATAGATGGCCTCGGAGAGCTAATTTCCCACTAAATCACAGGGAATCGGGCTTGATAACGGTTTCACAACACTCCTTAAATTCCCTTGTGAAACCGCTTCCATAAAACCGCTTTCAGGGCTACTTTTCACCTACGTGTGAAAGCACGACTCAATTAGTTACGCCTCCTGGAAGGAAATAAATGGCTAACAATAAAAAGTGGGGAACAAAGTTCCTTACAATCATTAGTGCACTGTCACTAGTTGGTGCTGGTGCACTTGTTGCAATCAGTCCTGCAAGTGCAGAAAACACACTGCCAGCAACAGAAACACTTCTTACTTTTGAAGATGATGACGCCATAGGTGCAGACGCTGTTGGTGCAAATGGAGACGCCGACCCTCAAGGTTCATTTGGGGGAATGGTTTCTGTAATTGCAGACGGAACAAATACAACCGGCAAAGTTTTGAATTTGCCAAAGAATGGCGAATCTTACTCAGGTATCGTTCTAGCAAAATTTGAAGATCGTCGAATTTCAACTGGAACTTCAGCAACCTTCGAATTTGACTTCTACTCACCAGAAACAGCTGCAGTCAGTGTTTTGTTAAAGGTTGAAGCTGCTGATGCAGGCATCAACAAGGAAATTTCATTTGATGCTGCACCTGGTTGGAACCGCTACACCCAAACAATCTCAGATCTGAATGCAGATGTTGACTATGTGACTCTTGTCTTGATTCCAAACTTTGGATCTGCCGCAGGAGGAACAGTCGCTGTTAGTGGTCAGGTTTACGCAATCGACAACGTTGGTATCAACGGAGCCGAACTTCCATTACTTGCTACTCCAACTCTTTTAACCTTTGAAGATGATGACACCATTGGTGCAGACGCTGTTGGTGCAAATGGAGAAGGCGACCCTCAAGGTTCATTCGAGGGAATGGTTTCTGAAATTGGTGATGCTGCAAATGGTGGCGGAACCGGCAAGGTATTGCTAATGCCAAAAAATGGTTTTGCTTGGTCAGGCATGGTTCTAGCAAAATTTGATGATCGTCGAATTGCGACTGGAACTTCAGCAACTTTCGAATTTGACCTCTATTCACCGGAAGCAGCTGCAGTTAGTGTT
>JBIISC010000079.1:0-2574 GCA_044341215.1 Candidatus Nanopelagicales bacterium
TCTTACGATTTCTAAAAAGAGGAAGCACACGGTTTACAGTGCCATCTTCCTTTATTTTCCCTTTGTCCAACCAAATCATTCGAGTACACAGTCTGGCAATTTGGGCCGTGGGAAGTCCAACCATGACTATGCAACAACCAGCCTTCGCCAGTGACTTAATCCGATCCTCAAACTCTGTGCGTTCTTGAATTCCTCGGAGTTTTATCCGTTGATCGATTAATAGCAATCTTGGATTTTGAGCAAATGCAACCTCTGCCATTAACTTCTTCTTGGTTGTTCCCGAATAAGAACTTATTGGATTATGAACAATCTTCTTGACTTTTGCTGCTTCGACAATTTCTTTACTGAGCTCTGTTGTTCTTAGCTTGTTTACTCCCATTGACAATAGAGCCAAACGGATATTTTCAGATCCACTTAATTGCCCGAAGAATGCTAGCGATCCATTTAGTAGTACAGGATTGTCAACCGCCCAGATTTCTCCAGTATTAGGTTTAGCCGCACCACCTAGAGTTTCGAGAAGTGAGCTCTTACCAGATCCTGCGTCTCCAACTAGTCCGATGATTTCACCAGAGTTCAACTGAAAAGACATATCTTCAAGTGCATGGATAGTTTTCTTGTGACCAATAATGGCGCTAGACAATTTTGTCCATCTGGTCTTGTTATTTCGCGCCACTTTGATTTCGTAAGTTAATGAAATGTTTTTAGCAACAAGAACTGCTTGTTTCTTAGCCATGTTTGCGCTCGTCTCGCCAAAAGTTCAGGCTACCAACCAGGAATAAAAATAGTGAGAGACCAACCAACCAAATAACCTGGCTGGTTTCTAGCGGAATATCATCTAGGAAAATCGATCGACAAAGGTTTAGTGAAACGGCCGAAGGATTATGCAAAATAATTGTCTGCACCAAGTCAGGGGCATTCTCAAAACGGATATTGACTGAGAAGAAAACTCCAGTCATGAAGAACATCATGCGCATGGTGACTTGGATTAAATTTAGTAAGTCTGGGATTCTTGAAATCAATCGCACGAAAATCAAGCCAATAGAAAATGCCGAAAACGAAGTCAGAAGGAATACAAGTGGTAGATAAATCCACTTGCCGGAAATCGGAGCACTAAGAAATACCGATGCAGGGTAGAGGAGCAACATAACTGGAATTGATTTTATTGACCATTGAACAGCTGTCGCGATCGGAATAGCGAGCTGTGGAATCGTGCTTGCATGGACAATGTCTTGTTCGCGACCACGTGAGAGAGATTTTGCTGTGTTGATTAATGTGCTTTGGAATAGTTTCCAAGTCATCACACCAGCAATTAGGAACATTGGGAAATTCGAGGAGTCTTTTTCTGTGCCAAGTAGTACACCGAATACAAAATAGTACGCCAGGCTGAGGAGTATCGGATCGAGCAATTCCCAAACAAGACCTAAATTGTTTCCAGCAGCTCCGCCTTTTATTTTTGCTATGCCATAACGCAATATGAATTCGCGAAACTTCCAAACCGATTTCAGATATTGTGTGAAAGCGGGAGGCTGATCAATGCGTTTCAATCCCAAACTTGCAGGATCTAAATTTCCAGATTTAGCCATCACTTGCTCTCAAAGTTGAATAGGTGGTAAGCGTAATAGGCAAAAATCCCCTATTCATCCCATTTTGCATAGATGGCAGGCTTTGGCAGAGTCAAAATTTTCTCGAACTTATCCACATCCTCACACGAGTGGAGGTCTGACATTTGTCGGACTCAAGGAGGCCTTAGTGGGGAATGTGGGTTGAATTAGGCGTTTTAGACCTATTAGCCCTGGACATAAAAGGATGGACATTTTTCAAATTCTTTTTACGCAATCATCTTTGAAATAAATTACGAATTATTTATATAGCAAGGGTGCCCACATTTATAAGATGACTATTTGCGCAAAACATTTGTGAGAATCTCTCACAGGATAATTTGAACGAGTAATCTCACTCTTCAACTAAAAATATATCTGCGATTCGGTCTATCACGTCTATCCAGCTATCTGGATCAACTTTTCTATCAACCACATCGTCAATGATTCGACCAAGTGTGTAAGCCTGAATCAAAATGGCGATTGCGCGCGGGTCAACATCAGTGCGCACCAAACCGCGGTCTTGCCCTGTCTCAATAAGTTCGGTGATTCCATCTGTGAGTCTTTGCTGCTCTATACCTAATGCTTTACGAAAGCGTTGACTTTTCCCAGCACGAGCTAGAGCGGACACTCTGTTCATCCGAAGGACTGTTAAATCAGGATTTTGTGTTGCCACCGTAACTTTGTGTAATTGTTGACGAAATTCGGCGACTGAATTTGCTTGCATGGCTGCTTGAGAAAGTTTATGGATGCTCAGGTCCACGTATGCTGAAAATCGCTGAATCTTGGCGCTCTCAATTAGATCGTGAAAGTCTGCGAAATGATGGTACATCGAGCCCTTGGAGACCTGTGAGATGTCAAGAACCATTTCTAGAGTGATATCTTCAACTGGGTGGCTATCTAGTAATTCGCCAAAGCTATTTAGCAGTTTGGCCTTAGTAGGGTGGGTTCGCCCTTCAACTTTTGTTCGCATGGG
>JBIISC010000080.1:0-2515 GCA_044341215.1 Candidatus Nanopelagicales bacterium
CTGCGGCGCTTGGACTCAGCTTTGCTGATTTCACAACTAAGGTGGGTGTAGATCTAGTTTCACTGGGTGGGACCAAGATTGGCGCCCTTGCTGCAGAAGCGGTGATTGTTACTGACACCTCAACTACTCGAGGAAAACAACTTGCTGATGCAATTCCATTCCTAAGAAAAACTTCAATGCAACTCACCTCAAAAATGCGCTTTGTTTCTTGCCAACTAAATGCTCTCTTTGAAAACAATGCTGCGGTTGCAATCGACAATGCTCGCCATGCAAACGCAATGGCAGCCAAGCTCTACGCGGGCATAACCGAGATTGCGAAAAGCAACCCATCGGTTTTAGTGCCAAATAAAGCAGAAGCCAATGCAGTCTTTCCAATACTTCCTTCTGCCATCACCGAGAAACTCCAGCAGGACTACCGCTTCTATGTTTGGAATCAGGCCACTGGCCAGGTTCGCCTAATGTGCTCATTCGACACAGCTGAAGAAGACGTAAATGGATTGCTTGCGAAGCTGAAAAGCCTTCTAGAAGGTTAACTAAAAACACAAAATCCCCTCTCACCGGAGGGGATTTTCATTTGCGCGCCCGAGAGGACTCGAACCTCTAACCTTCTGATCCGTAGTCAGATGCTCTATCCGTTGAGCTACGGGCGCGTGCACTCTTACGAGTGTTGGCGAAGAATACCCGCTCATAGAAGGTAAGCGAAATCGGGGTTTAGCGCATAAAAATGGGGCTCGAGTAAGCAACCCAAGCCCCATTTCTCTACTCAATTTACTTTACTTTGCCAGCTGCGGTTGCAGTTGGAATCTCAATCAAACTGCCCGATTTAACGTCATAGATATAGCCATAGACCGGGATATTGGCTGGCACTAAAGGATGAGACTTAATCCGAATCACGTCTTCAGTGATGCTCTGTGCTTGCTCCTTGATGGTCAACCAATCAATGTAGTTTGCTTCAGCTGAACCTGGTCCCTTACCAACATCGTAGAAACCTTCTGCTCCTAGTGCTGCTGTTTCAAGACTGTTTGCAAGCAACCCACGAATCACTTCATCAGTGAAGAATTCCATTCCGCAATCTGTGTGGTGAATTACAAACCATTCCTTTGTGCCCAGAAGTTTGTATGAAATCACAAGTGATCGAATTGCATCATCTGATGCACGTCCACCAGCATTACGAATTACGTGAGCATCACCTTCGCTTAATCCTGCGTATTTTGCAGGATCTAGTCGTGCATCCATGCAAGTAAGAATTGCAAATTGGCGAGCTGGTGGTAATGCAAGGTTTGCTTTATCCCCAAAATCCTTGGCATAAAGTGCGTTTGCGGCAAGAACCGCATTTAGAACAGACATTATTTCTCCTCAAGTTGTATTGCCCGTGGCGGGAAGATACGGAGGCAAATTCAAGGTAAGAAATTGATTTTGAATGTTCTCAAATTAGAGATATTGGGTGCAATTAACTATTAAGTGACTGCAATTTGTAAAAGAGAGCTATTCGTATTTGCGAATTTTTCGCATTAGGTCTAGAAAATAAAAAGTGGGAGTCCCTCTAACCTACAAAGAGGGACCCCCTGTAGGTCATTGACGTGCCCTACGAGAGGAACAGAAATGAATCTGTTTCCATTTTCACATTGCCGAAGCAATGTGAAATTTATTAGTATGTTAAATACCCCTTGCCTGAGGGAAACAAATCGCAATTTGAAGTACTCGAGGCAGGTAGTAAGTGCGGAACTCTAGTAGATTGGATGTGTCCGATTGCTTAAAAAGTTGTCCCACTTTTTGGTACAAATCGTTAAAAATAACAGACATTCATTTAGACCAAATAGGGCTTGCCGAAACGGTTCGGCAAGCCCTATTTGCCCTAAATAATTGGCGGACGGCCAGCGCGGGTCATATTCCAGATCGCTTTGAGGGTTAGGCGCTTGTTTTTACCTGGGTTTTGGACAAATCCTTCTTTCAGTCCCTTGAGCCAAGGTGTGCGTTGTTCTGGTTTTGTAAATCTGGCGAGCGAGATCAAAGTCCAAGACAATATATATAGCTGCGCAAATCCGATTGGCAGATTTCGCCTGGCCAACCAAACTCGGTTGCGTGCATTTAGTTTGTAGAAATATGCATGACGAGCTGGATTGATCACTGGATGTTTTACACCTATATCGCCGGCATACCAAGGTATCTGATTTGCATTCCAAACTTGCCAGCAAAGTTCAATTCCTTCATGGGCATAAAAGAAATTGTCTGGCCAGCCACCGGTTTGTTTGAAGGTGATGCGGCGAATTGCAATTGCACCTTCCCAAAGTGTTGTGGCAGGTGATGGTTTGTGTTTGTCACCTTTTATCAAACGCGGAATCCAACGTTTAGGAGTTTGTAAATCTTTTGTTTCTTCAGCTGCATCAACTCGTGGTTGGATCAAACCGATTTTTGGTTTTGAGTTGAAGATGTCGGAAAACTTTTTTAATGTGTGTGGATCGTCGAGGTATGCATCGTCGTCAAGGAAGAAAAGTAAGTCACCATGAACTTGGCT
>JBIISC010000037.1:0-8808 GCA_044341215.1 Candidatus Nanopelagicales bacterium
GAAAGTTTTCCAACTACAAAACTTGCGAGGATGAACCCAACCACATATCCAAAACTTGCCATTTGGAAAACCTGTGTGCCAACAACGTGTGATCCATCAGTCTGTGGAGCTAGAACTGGAAGTCCTGCGACCGCTAAACCTAAATACAGAATTGAAGATGAAATCGAACGCCAAGTTCCAAGTGCACCTGCAGTCAATAAAACCGCAAGTGTTTGGCCAGTTAGAGGAACTGGAGTGAAAGGCAGGGGAATTGAGACTTGAGCCATTGCTGAAATGAATGCAGTGCCGGTCAAGACTGCTACGGCATTACGAATCCAGGTGAGTGAAACAGTTTCAACTAGAACTCTCGGGCTTGCAGCTGAGATGGACATGGTTCTCACTTTCAAATCAAGATGGTGAATTGTGCCAAATCCCTGCTCGGCGGATTGCCAAAAATGGTTACTCAGGGGTCAACTAGGCTCAACCTTATGCAGCAATCCACTCGAGAAATAACCAAGATCGCCGTTCCGGTTAGCCTCGAGTTCGTCATCATGTTAGGCCTGAGTTGGGTAAATCAGGTGATTGTTGGTGGCCTGGGAGCGATCGCAATTGCTGCGGTTGGGTTCGCAAACTCTATGACTTTCATTTTGATGGTCACACTTGGCGCAGTTGGAATTTCTGTGAGTGTTCTCGTATCGCGAGCATTCGGTGGGAAACGATTACATGAACTAAATGTAACCGTGACTATTGCAATTGTTTTCTCGGTTTTAGTCACAGCGTTTTTTGCAATAATCATGTGGATTTGGCCGCTGCAACTTATGGAAATGAGCGGTGCCTCAAACGAAGTTGCCACTACGGGCAGGGAGTATTTGCAACTAACCGCACTTTCGCTAATTCCAAATGTTATGAGTTCTGTATTGAGTGGTCTATTGCGCGCCACTGATCATGCTCGAAGTCCTCTAGTCGCAACTGTTTCGACAGTAGTGCTGAACACAATCTTGGGCTACATGTTTGTATTTGGCTTTGGACCAATCGCCAAAATGGGAGTGGCTGGGGCAGGTCTTGCTACTTTGATTACAGCTTTTCTCAAACTATTTATCCTGGCTTATCAGGCTTACTTTTTACACAAAGTAGCAAGCTGGGAAATGCCGGAGTCTGGAAAAGAAACTATAAATGTCATCAAGCCACTTTTTGTATTAGCAATTCCACTTGGAGTTACTGAGTTTGTTTGGACTGTCGGAATTTTCCTTTACAACATTGTGTTGCAAAAACTTGGAAACTTGCCACTTGCTGCAGCTCAGATTGCAACCGCACTTGAAGGTATCTTCATCGTGGCCAGTGTTGGGCTCGCAAGTGCAGGTCAGGTATTAGTTGGCCGGGCAGTTGGTGCACATGACAGCGACTCAGCTTTGGAATGGATAACACGTGTCAAGAAAATCGGTTTCTACGCAGCAATAGCATCGGGAATTCTTCTAGCTAGCACAACTTTGGCACTTAATTTTCTGTATCAACAAGCAGGTGAAGAAGTTAGATATCTCGCTGTTATCGGTATCTTGATTAATGCACTTATGCAGCCAGTCAAAGTGCGAAATATGTTGCTAGGCGCAATGGTTTTGCCAAACGGAAATGACCCTAAGGGCATTATTTGGGGTGACCTGCTTGGCGCATTCGTTGTCGGTGTTCCTTTAGCAATAGTCCTGGGATTCCCTGTCGGCTGGGGTTTTGTGGGAGTGATGATTGCAAGATCATTGGATGAAGTGGTCAAGATTTTTGTGTTTACATATCGCGCTCGAAAAATTAACTGGCAGGATGTAGTTTCAAAGCAGCAAGAAGTCAGCGATGTATTACCCAGTTGACCCGCGCGGAAATCGTTTAACGGTTGGACTTCGCACCTTAGATTTGAAAATCTGGTTTGAGTTTGACGATGAGTTTGAAAACGAAATTGCCGAAAAATATCGACTTGATAGTTCAAATGCAGAAGTTTTTTCACTGCTTCCCGAAGGGGAAGCGGGGGTAACTGAATTCCTGGAACTTGCGGCAGAGAATTTGCAGAGTTTCCATCCTGAAAGAATTAGACCCTTCAGTTCATTGAGTGAAATTTCAAAAGTTGTGCAAGAAGATATTTGCATAATGACAAAAATTGGTGATGAATGGGTTTTGACTGCTGCGGTTCTCTATGCACCATCTCGTTGGCGACTCTTTGACAAAATGGGAAAGTCTCTTGAAGGGATTCATAAACCTGTGCCGGGTTATCAGGAGCAAATTGGCGAAGCCGTGGAGTTCACTTTCGACAGATTGACACCAGAGCGAAGTATGTGGCGAGCGAATTGGACGCTGGTAGACGATGCCACCAGATTCCAGCCAACCCCACCATCAGCGGAGAATCAGTTAAGAGTTGAAGGTGCGAACTTGGATGAGCAAGTGTTCTTCCGAGTTGAAAGACAAACAGTGCGCAAAATGCCTAGAACTGGCGATGTGATTTTTACTATTCGGACGTATGTGACGCCCTTGGGAAAGCTCCTCCAGGCCATTGAAACGCCTAAAGACATGCTAGAAGCCCTTAAAACCATGGACGAAGACCACGTTGAATATAAAGGCTGGAACACGCTCAAACCAGCCCTGTTGGCTCATCTCGAGCGTGACATTTAGGGAAGTTGCCCTTAGAGTTGGAACAGATCACCGAAGTGAGCCGCGCAGGGGAAGGCGAAGTTCACTTTCGAAAGGGTATTTGCCATGGTGATCAACACATCAATCAAAGCCGTGCAAGCGGATATTTCGCGTGGTCATGGCACGCTCATCATTCATGCATCGACAAAAGCTATGACAGCTCCAATTGAATGGGTATTGTCAGATTTAGCCAAGACTCCAGTAAAGCTCGATTGGTATACCCAAACTATTTCACCAGCCATGGTGCGCTGTGCTTATGAATGGACCGGGCAAGACGGCATGGCCGCAAAAATTGCAACGGGACTTAGAAATATCCCACATGTGCGATTTGAAGTAACCCAAATGTCTGCTGGCCCAGATTTCAATCAAAGATTTTGTTTCACCCCCAACTTAGGGATTTATAGAGCAGATATAAATGTTCACGGAGATGTTGTAGTAAACGAACAACGTCTAAGACACTTGATGGAAACTAATCGTAATGATCTTACGGAATTACAAAAATCAATTGATGATTTGTTAGGCACCGCGTGGGATGTTGAACTTGAACCATTCAGAGTTGCAATGGATTCGGATGTAGTTCGAATCGCACACCGAATTGTCGGATGAGACTTTTAGTAACTCTTAAAGATTACCGCGACGTCGTGGCCACCGAAACCAAACGAGTTGTTTAATACTGCAATATCGCCACTAGGCAATTCGCGAGCTTTGCCAACCACAACGTCGATTCCAAGATCTGGAGTTATGTTGTCAACGTTGATTGTTGGTGGCGCTAACCGATCTTGAATAGCCAAAATAGAGAAGACGCTTTCAATTGCACCAGCGCCGCCGAGCAAATGTCCAGTCATTGATTTAGTTCCACTTACTAAAACTTGCGATGCATGTACACCAAGCGCACTACGAAGCGATAGAGCTTCTGCTACGTCACCAAGTGGTGTGGACGTAGCGTGTGCATTTACGTGTGCGATGTCTTTGGCAGATAGTTGGGCATCCTCAAGGGCGAATTTGATTGCACGAATTGCGCCTGCACCTTCAGGATGTGGTTGCGCAATGTCGTGACCGTCAGATGTCATGCCAGCACCACCATATTGAGCATAAATGTGCGCACCGCGTGCCTTTGCATGTTCTTCTGATTCAAGGATCAGAGTTCCTGCGCCTTCACCCATAACAAAGCCATCGCGACCTTGATCGTATGGTCGTGATGCGCTCGCTGGATCATCATTACGGGTTGAAAGGGCCCGCATTGAATTGAATGCGGAAATTGTTAGGGCTGCAATCGCGGCTTCGGTCCCACCTGCAATCACAACGTCAGCGCGACCATCTTGAATCATTTTTGCACCCCAAGCAACCGCCTCAGCGCCAGATGCGCATGCGCTAACCGGAGTATGAACTCCAGCTTGTGCACCAAATTCCAAACCAACCCAAGCTGCTGGACCATTTGGCATCAACATTGGAACTGTCATTGGTGAAACTCGGTGTGAGCCTTCGGTACGCAAAATCTCGGCTTGCGCAAGTAGGGAAGTAACGCCACCGATACCGGTGGCATAAACCACACCAAGGCGAGTCTTGTCGACTGAATCTAATTCCAGTCCTGAATCAGCCCAAGCTTCACGAGCTGTGACAACGGCAAATTGTTGCGAACGATCTAAACGACGCGCTTTTGCTTTTTCTAAACCTTGGTCAAGTGGTTCTACTGCAACTGTTCCGGCAAACTTAACTGCAACATCAGCTGCCCAGTCGTATGGCAATAAACGAATGCCTGACTTCCCAGCAAGGATGCCTTGCCAGGACTCTTTTGCAGTTCCTGCAACTGGAGTAGTTGCACCAAGACCTGTGACTACAACTTTGCGTGTCATTTCAACCCCTGCGGTTTAGTTGAAACTTTGATGTGGGGTGACCTAAAGCCACCCCACCAAAGTTTCTTGATTTTCTATTTCAGTTTTCTTGCAAATTACTTATTTGCTTTTACGTAGTTGACTGCATCGCCAACTGTTTTGATGTTCTTTAGTTCTTCGTCTGGAATACCAACACCAAGTTTGGAATCCATTTCCATTGCGATTTCAACCATTGAAAGTGAATCAATATCTAGGTCGTCAACGAATGATTTGTCTAGTTCAATTGCACTTTCATCGATACCTGCGATTTCAGCAACGATTGCACGCAAGGTGTCCAGGATTTCCTGGTCTGACATATTTCCTCCTGCTATCCAAATTGGAAAGTTTCCTGACCAATTTTGGTGGTTTATTCGCTCATTTAGGCTGAACGAAATCTTCTTATTATGGAATGCGAATTACTTGTCCAGCGTACGCAAGTCCAGCCCCGAACCCTACGAGCAGAGCCAGGTCGCCACTCTTAGCGACACCTTCCTCTCTCATCCGGTCTAGTGCTAGGGGAATAGAGGCTGCAGAGGTGTTTCCCGCGGTCTCAATATCGGTTGCTACCTTCACGGATTCTGGGAAATCCAACGCCTTCATGATTGCCTTAGTGATCCGCAGATTTGCTTGGTGAGGAACAAATAGATTGATGTCTTGAGGCGACAATCCAGCTACGTCAAGAATTTGTCGGCAAACATCTGGCATTTGGCCAACTGCCCAACGAAAAACTTTTTGACCTTGCATTCGAAGTACTGGCCACTGTCCTTGCGCTTTGGTGTGTTCACGGTTTCTTAGCTCTAACCAGTTTGGTTCGCTAATGATCGCATCAAATTCGGATCCGTCCGAACCCCAAACGGTGGGACTTATTTGCGGAGTCTCGCTTGGACTAACCACAACTGCGCCAGCGCCATCAGCAAAAATGAATGCGGTTCCGCGATCGTGCATGTCAGTCCAGTCAGAAAGTTTTTCAACTCCAATTACCAAGACGTGATTGGCTTGTGAATTGCTAACTAAAGCATCAGCCATTGCAAGCGCATAAGAAAAACCGGCACAAGCAGCAGAGATGTCACTTGCCGCAGGATTATTTAACCCTAAACGATCTGCAACCATGGTTGCGGCAGCTGGAGTTTGAAGAGCATGCGAAATGGTGGCAAGAATTACCCCATCAATATCACTTGGTTTCAGCTTTGCATCAGCAATTGCTTTTTCACATGCTGCAACTGCCATATCAATGATTGAGATATTTTCTTCGGCAAAGCGTCTCTCGATAATTCCAGTGCGCTCGCGAATCCATTCATCTGATGATTCAATGTTTTGGCAAATCTCTTCATTTGTGATAACTCGAGTAGGACGGTAAACGCCTAGGCCAGAAACCTTTGAATATCTGTGTGTGCGGCCTTTAATTTGTATGTTCATTATTTATCACCCAAATGTTTGGCCGCGAAGTCAGTGTGTTTGGCTACAAAGTCACTGACCTTTTCGACATCTTCAATTGTAGAAATTGGAAGGAGTTCAACCCCAGGCAACGCACGTTTGGCAATTCCAGTGAGAGTTCCACCAGGGAAGAGTTCAATCAATCCAGTAATTCCCATTGCCGAGAAAGTTTCCATGCAAAGGTCCCAGCGGACCGGAGAAGTAACTTGGCCAATGATTCGGTTTAGGAAATCTTTGCCATCTGTTACGACTTCTCCACCTTTGTTTGAAACTAACTGCACCGATGGATTATTTACAACCAAATTTTTTGCGGTGTTGGATACTTCTTCTTGCGCCATGGACATATAGTGCGTGTGGAATGCGCCAGCAACTTGTAGTGGACGAACTCGAGTTCCAGTTGGAGGATTCGCAATAAGTTCTTCGATTTTTTCAATGCTGCCTGCGGCAACAATTTGGTTTGCGCCATTTTCATTTGCAGCAATTAAATCTAGGGCATCAAGAGCGGCAATTACATCTTCGCGATTTCCGCCAAGAACAGCTGCCATGCTGGTTGCGACCATTGAAGCTGCTCTTGCCATTTCGTTTCCGCGTACTTCAACAAGTTTCATTCCATCTTCGAGTGAAAGCACACCAGTTGAAATTGCAGCGGTGATCTCACCAACACTGTGGCCGGCCACTGCGTTGGCAGACGTGATTGGAAAACCAATAGTTTGTGAAATTGCGGCAAGTGAACCAAGGCCACTTGCAACTATTAGTGGTTGAGCAATTGAGGTGTCCCGAATAGTGTCGCTGTCACTCACGGTGCCATGCTTAATTAGGTCAATTCCGCAAGCGTCTGAGGCGGTTTCGATAACAGATTTGAAAGCCGAATTGGCCAGCCATGGGGTTAGCATCCCTGGGGTTTGAGAACCCTGACCTGGAGCAACAATTACGAGCACGGGCAAACCCTTGCCTATCGAGGGCGCAGAGCCAAATCAGCATTTGGCGAAGCGGACGAAAATCCCAAAATCACTCTCAAATTTAGGTAACGGTGAGTAACTTTAGAAGGAAATTTGCTCAGCCAGAGCCTTCAGTGTTGCCGGCATCCGCAGCGCTGACATCGTGGAGTTTGTATCTTGAAACTGCTTCAGAAACTCTGGACATGTCGAATTCTCCACGCTTTGCCAACAAGGTGAGGGTTTGCACTGTGATTGCCTGTGCATCAACTAGGAAGTGGCGACGAAGTGCTCCGCGAGTATCTGAAAGACCCCAACCATCAGTTCCCAAAGATGCGAATTCATTTGGCACCCAGTCACTGATTTGGTCTTGCACTGCCCGCATCCAGTCAGACACTGCAACGACAGGCCCTGGTTGATGTTCAAGCTGTTGAGTGACAAACGGTTTCTTAGAATCGCCATCAGGATTTAATAAGTTGTGTCGATCACATGCAAGACCATCGCGACGCAATTCATTCCAAGAAGTCACAGACCAAACATCTGCAAAAACTCCCCAGTCTTCGCGAAGAATTCGTTGCGCTTCAAGTGCCCAAGTAACTGAAACTCCGGAAGCCAAAATTTGTGCACGCGGACCGTCACCTTCACCTGCAGGTGAATACAAATGCATTCCGCGCAAGATGCCATCAACATCAACATTTTCAGGTTGAGCTGGTTGTGGGTATGGCTCGTTGTAAACAGTTAGGTAATAAAAAATGTCTTCAGGATTTTCGCCATACATACGACGCAAACCATCTTTAACAATTTGACCAATTTCGAATGCAAAAGCTGGGTCGTAGGCAACCACACCTGGGTTGGTAGCTGCAATCATCATTGAATGGCCATCTTCATGTTGCAAACCTTCGCCATTTAGTGTGGTCCGGCCAGCAGTTGCACCAACTACAAATCCACGAGCCATCTGGTCCATTGCCAACCAGAACTGGTCGCCAGTTCTTTGGAAACCAAACATCGAGTAGAAGATGTAAATCGGAATCATGTTCTCACCATGAGTTGAATATGCAGATCCTGCAGCTACGAATGAAGCAACTGAACCTGCTTCATTGATTCCTTCATGCAAGATTTGGCCATCTGTGCTTTCCTTGTAGGAAAGCATCAGGTCGTGATCAACTGGTAGGTATTGCTGACCTAGTGGTGAATAGATTCGCAAAGTTGGGAACAAGGAATCCATACCAAAAGTTCTAGCTTCATCAGGAATGATTGGCACAAATCGTGAGCCCAACCCCTCAACTCTTACTAAGTCTTTAAGTAAACGAACAAACGCCATTGTGGTGGCAACCGGCTGAGCGCCCGAACCGCGTTCGGCACTTTCAAAAACCTTTGGTTCCGGCATTGGAAGTGGCGCAGCTTTGGTTCTGCGTTCTGGAATATAACCACCAAGCGAACTTCGGCGCTCGTGTAAGTACTTCATTACTGGATCATCATCACCTGGGCGGTAATAAGGTGGAAGATAAGGATCCAACTGATCGTCAGAAATTGGAATTTGCAAGCGATCGCGGAATTCACGCAGATCGTTGATGTTCATTTTCTTCATTTGGTGAGTTGCGTTGCGGCCTTCGAAACTTGAGCCGAGTTTCCAACCTTTAACTGTCTTTGCAAGAATGACAGTTGGTTGGCCTTTGTGTTCAACTGCTGATTTATAAGCAGCATAAAGTTTGCGGTAATCATGTCCACCGCGTCGCAGTGCCCAGATTTCATCGTCGGTCATATTTGCAACAAGAGCTGCTGTTCTTGGGTCGCGGTTGAAGAAATGTTCGCGAACATATGCGCCACTTTCTGCGCGGAAAGTTTGGAAATCACCATCTACAGTGTTGTTCATTAATGAAATCAAAGCGCCATCAACATCGCGGGAAAGCAATTCGTCCCAA
>JBIISC010000038.1:0-8795 GCA_044341215.1 Candidatus Nanopelagicales bacterium
CATTTTCTTTGCAAGCATCAGCAACCGCTTTGCTGCGGTTACCTTTGGCCAACATCACAAGTGAACCGCCTTCTTTTTGAAAACGTTCAACATAAGAGTCCATTCGACCAGCAGTTGTCGGTCCAAAGGAACCTGATGCATAACCAACTGGAGTTTTTGCTGGTCCTGCGTAATAAACCGCAAAATCTTTCATGTATTGGGGAAGTGGCTTTCCAGCTTCTAAATCTGCCAACATTCTTGCGTGGGCGCTATCTCGCGCTACTACCAAAGTTCCGGTTAGCGAGACATGAGTTTTAACCGTGAGTTTTGAAAGTTGGGCCTGCACATCTTTCATTGGTTGGTTCAAATCAATCTCAACCACATGATCTTCAACTAATTCATGACCAACTTCTGGTAAGTATTTGGCTGGATCTGTTTCAAGAGCCTCAATAAAGACACCGTCTCGAGTGATTTTCGCAAATGCCTGTCGGTCTGCACTGCAAGAAACTGCAATCGCGACTGGGCATGAAGCGCCATGGCGTGGCAAGCGAATAACTCGAACGTCATGGCAGAAATACTTGCCACCAAATTGAGCACCGATTCCAAATTCTTGAGTTTGTTTTAGAACTTGGGCTTCCATTTCCAAATCTCGGTAACCATGACCGTTCACTGTGCCTTTAGTTGGCAAAGTGTCTAGCGAACGAGCAGATGCATATTTAGCAACTTTAAGTGCGTATTCCGCGCTGGTTCCACCAACCACAATCGCCAAGTGATACGGCGGGCAAGCACTAGTTCCAATTAAACGAAGTTTTTCGTCTAAGAAATTTTTGAAAGAAGAAGGGTTTAAAAGTGCTTTGGATTCTTGGAAAAGGAAACTCTTATTTGCGCTACCGCCACCTTTTGCCATGAAGAACAATTCGTATTCCAATTCATGACCAGGTTTCGTATCTAAACCAATTTCTATTTGAGCTGGCAAATTTGAACCAGTGTTCTTTTCTTCCCACATTGAAATTGGCGAAACTTGTGAATAACGAAGATTTAGTTTTTGGTAGGCATTGAAAACTCCACGAGCTATGAACTCTTCATCGCACGCATCTGTTAAAACTTGGGGACCGCGCTTTGCGCTAACAATCATCGTGCCAGTGTCTTGGCACATTGGAAGTACTCCACCTGCAGATACGTTTGCATTTTTCAAAAGATCAAGGGCTACGAATTTGTCATTGCCAGATGCTTCTGGGTCATCAAGAATTTTGCGCAGTTGTTCTAGGTGGCCTGGGCGCAACAAATGTTGAATATCGCGGATTGCTGCTTCGGTAACTAGTTCAAGGACTTTTGGGTCTACTTTGAGAAACTCTCGACCGTCAAGATTTACAACTTCCACGCCGTCTTTAGTGAGCAGGCGATATGGGATTTTGAGGTCACCCACAGGCAATTGGTCGGAGTAAAAGAATTCAGCCACACCCGAAGGTTACGCGTAAATGTGCGTAAGCGAGACTTTGCCCGTGAGTAAATCAGGCAAACCTCGTGGCCGAGAGACTTTTTTGGATATGGCTCGCTCAATGCTCGCTCTTGGAGTTGCCGTTGGGCTCATCCTTCTTGTCACTTGGCGGCCTGCAGATTCCAAACCCACAGTGAGCCCGGTTGATGCCCATGCGGTTGTCGTTGGGGCGATTGGCCAACTGACTTTCACCCCATTGGAACTAGATCTCACAAATAGTTGGAAGACGACTACTGCCTGGGTGGAGCAAGTGCCGACCGATATCAGCAAACATCATTGGCATGTCAGTTATGTGAAAAATTCAGTTAAGTATGTGGCAATTGATCAATCTGATACATCATCACCAGAAGCATTTGTTAAAGCTTATGTAAATTCACGCGTCGGAACCGAAACGGTAAACGAGATTTCTTGGAAAATATATTCAGGAGAAAATTCAGATGTAGTTGCAACGCGTATAGAAGATGGTTTGGTAACAATCGTGACTGCCAATAGTTATCCGCTATTGCTGAAAATACTTTCGAAGATTAATTAGCTTCGGTTGGCAAACCGTCGTTTAGACGTTTTGCCGCAGCTTTCAATTGTGTTTGGCAAACTCCAGCAATCTTTTCGCCAACTTCCCAGAGTTTCATAAGTTCGCTAAGTGGTAGTTCGGCATCATCTAGTGCTTCAACTACTACCTCAAGAGCATCGCGAGCATCCTCGTATGAAAGTTCCTTAACCTGCTTTTCGGTTAATGCAACAATTTCTGTAATCTCCACAACTATTCCTTTACTTTCTGGGCACCGAATGTACCTGCTTCAACTTGAATATTGAACACTTCACCAACATTTAGGGTCTTTCCATCGCGAATTACGTTGCCTGCCTTATCGGTTGCGACTGCGTAACCCCGAGCCAAAACGTTGAATGGCGACAATGCCTTCAATCTTGCACTATTTGCTTGCAGATCAGCTTTCAAATTCTTGATGTGATTTTGAGCCGAGGTGCGAAGTTGTTGCTGGATTAGTTTGATTTCACCCTGTTTTATTTCGACAAGTGCCTTAGGGGATTTGGCGGCCAAAGTCTGTTTAGCGAAAGCAAGGTAACGATTTTGCTCCTCAAACCATCGAGTCTTTAAATCCTGCAACCGAGAAGCGTTTCTAGCAACTTGCGCACTTTCATCTTCAAGATCGGGAACTATCTTTCGGGCAGCATCAGTAGGAGTTGATGCCCGCACATCTGCAACATCATCCAAAATCGGATGGTCTGCTTCGTGGCCAATTGCTGAAACGACAGGCTTTGAGCACTTAGCAACAGCTCTGACTAATCCTTCGTCACTCCATGGAAGTAAATCTTCAAAAGAACCACCACCGCGGGCAATCACAATCACGTCAACATCCGCCATCGCTTCAAGCTCTTGCATCGCTTTGGTTGCAGCAAGTGGAGTGCCTTGTTGCTGGAGTGGAATTTCCTTAATTTCAAATTGGGTTGATGGCCAACGCCGACGTGCGTTTACCACGACGTCTTTAAGCGCATCAGTATCGCGGCCGGTAATGAGGCCAACTTTTCTCGGCAAGAATGGCAGCCTCTTTTTTCTCTCTGGTTTGAATAGACCTTCAGCTTCAAGGGCATTGCGCAACATTTGGATTCGAACTAGCAAATCTCCAACGCCAACATTTTGAATTGCGTGGGCACGTAGCTTTATGTCACCCTTTTTGTTCCACCACTCAACACTTGCATGCATCACGATTCGACTGCCCTCAGTCAGAGGCGGGGAAAGTCCTTCAATTAGTGATGTGGAGGCAACCACTTGAATTGAAATGTCAAGATCTGGATCTCGAAATGCTATGTAGGCCAATTGGCCGTAAACCTGTGATTTGATTACCTGGCCTTCAACCCATACTCGACCCAATTTTGCTACCCAGTCACCAATGGATTTAGAGACCTGATGCACTTTGAGTGCGGAATCAGGACTCTGTCCAAATGCGGTTGGTTCGGTCATAGGCGTATGCCACCACACCAGCCTGACTAAATCATGTAGCGGGGGGCGGGAAATCCACTGACCTTTTACGATGCCCCTGTGTCTACTGCCAAAAAAGTACTTTTAGCTGCTCCACGCGGATATTGCGCTGGTGTTGAGCGAGCGATTGTCACCGTTGAAAAAGCACTTGAACATTACGGCGCCCCGGTTTATGTCCGCAAAGAAATCGTGCATAACAAGTTCGTCGTCAATCAGCTAAAAGAACTTGGTGCAATATTTGTTGAAGAACTTGATGAGATTCCAGACGGTGCAACCGTTGTTTTCAGTGCACACGGTGTTTCACCTGCTGTGCACGAAGATGCTGGCAGACGAAGCTTAAAAACTATTGACGCGACCTGCCCGCTTGTTACCAAAGTGCATAGCGAAGCGAAAAGATTTGCCGCAGATGGTTACCGAATTATTTTCATTGGCCATGAAGGTCATGAAGAAGTTGAAGGCACAATGGGTGAAGCTCCAGATTCGATGATCCTTGTGGATGGTCCTGAATCTGCAGACACCATAGATCTTGGAAATGATGAAAAAATTGTTTGGCTTTCTCAGACCACACTTTCTGTGGACGAAACTATGGAAACTGTTGCCCGACTTCAAAAGCGACTTCCACAACTGCAACCACCACCAAGTGATGACATTTGCTATGCAACTCAAAATCGCCAATCAGTAGTGCGCAATTTTGCTGATAAATGCGATGTCATGATTGTTGTTGGTAGTGGCAACTCATCTAATTCAGTTCGGCTTGCAGAAGTCGCTCTCGAAAATGGCAGCCGGGCTGCCTATCGGGTCGATGGTGCGAATGAACTTCAAGATGAATGGATAGCTACAGCAACAACTGTCGGGCTCACATCTGGTGCGTCTGTTCCTGAAGAACTTGTAACTGGGGTTTTGAAGTGGCTAGCTGAACGCGGTTTTGGTGATGTGGAAGAAATTGAAGAGACCAAAGAAACTTTGATTTTCAGTTTGCCTGCTGAACTACGCCGCGATCTGAAAGCACCTAAGAAATAATTATTTGCCTTCGCGCTCTAGTGCGCGATGAGCTTTTCGATTTGCAACCAATTTGCGCTTTGCGATAAACCAGCAAAGTCCAGTAACTCCCAAAATCACCCACATACGTTCGCTTAATCCAAACAAAAGACCAAGTAATTGCGTGAGAGCAATCCCGCCAAAACCTTTACCACTCAAATTCAGGTGGATCAATATTGCTATTGCAAAAATGATTGGTGGCGCAGTCCAAGTGGCCCAATAAGTTTCGGCAGCAGCCCGAATCGCTAGGAAAAGTGAAAGCGCTATCCAAGCGATTGTAAAAAACCAGTTAGTGCTTGGAAAAAATTTGCCTTCGAGAGCAGCCAAAAAAATCACTGGTGCTGCAAGTAGGAAATACAGCTGGGCAGGATTAAGACCAATTTCACCGGGAATAGATTGGACACGTGAGCGAGTAGCGGTTGGCATCTGCTTGGCGATTCGCCTGCTTGGCGATACTGCTTTTGCATCCGGATGCTCAACGCTTGGCGAGCGGTAAAGCTTGCCTTCTGGCCGATTAGTCATTGGGCAAGGCTACCTGCAAATTATTGCTCTAATTCATCCACAGGCTCGACGTCGATTATCTCGCCTTGTGTCTTAATTGACCGTGGAGTGTCCGAAATTTCGTCAGGTGATTCCAGCGCACCGGATACTGAAATTCCGAGTTGTTCAAGTTTCTTTGCCTCTTTGAGAACACTGTTGTCGTATCTCGATACAAAATGGTTGAAATTCGTAATGGCTGTAACCAAACCAGATCTCATAGTGCCTAAGTAACCTGTGAGTTTCACTAACCGGTCTAGTAGACCTGAGGCAACTTGACGGATTTCTTCAGCATTTTCTGCCAATTTATTTTGCTGCCATGTAAATGCAATTGTTGTACTCAAGCTATACATAATTGTTGGTGATGCTAGCGAGACTTTCAATTGATTGCATTGTTCGAGCAGAGAAGGATCTGCTTCAACTGCAGCAGACAATATTGATTCATAAGGTAGCCACATGATTACAAACTTTGGACCTCTTGTCGCAGATGAATAATTCTTACTATTGAGATCTTTTGCATGCTTCAATACATCAGCAGCATGCTTTTTCTGTAGTTCAATTTTCTTGTTTGGATCAGTTTCAGTAATTGATTGCCAGTAAGCCTCAAAAGGAAATTTGGAATCAATAACTAAGTGACCATGTCCGGGAAGTTCGATTGTGATATCTGGAATCAATACACCATCGTCAGTTTGGAATCTGTGTTGGGCAATGAAATTCACACCTTTGATGAGCCCAGAATCCTCCAGCAATTTTTCGAGTTGCACTTGTCCCCATGCGCCACGATCTTGCGAGCGAGTTAGAGCAGTAGACAGACGCTGCGTTTCAGTGGAAAGTGATAAATAGGAAGTCTGGATATTTTCAATATTGGTCTGAATCTTTGCTTCAGCTTCAGTCCGGGATTTGTTGGACTCATTTGCAAGCCGCTGAAGTTCTTGCACTTGTTGTTGCAATGGTTTCAACGTAATTTCAAGTTCCGCTTGATCACTAACCTTTTTTTGCAGGTCAGCATTGTGAGAATTGAGTAATTCAATCTTGGAATTCAAGTCATTGATGCGATTTTCGTATTGCGAAGTATCGGTCCCGGTGGATTTTTTGCCGAATACGAATCCAACAATTAGCCCAGCAATAACTGCGATGATGATTACAAAATTTTCCATAGGGCCATTGTGGAATGGGAACCTGACTCTGCGGACTAGGCTTCGCCGCTATGGCGCTAACAATTGGCATTGTGGGACTTCCAAACGTGGGTAAATCCACCTTATTCAATGCTCTTACGAAAAATAACGTGCTAGCAGCTAATTACCCATTTGCGACTATTGAGCCGAATACGGGCGTAGTGGGAGTTCCAGACAGCCGGCTAGGCAAGCTTGCAGAAATCTTTGGTTCGGAACGCATATTGCCTGCCACTGTGACTTTCGTAGATATCGCTGGCATCGTCCGCGGGGCAAGCGAAGGCCAGGGAATGGGCAACAAGTTCTTGGCAAATATCCGCGAATCAGACGGCATCTGCCAAGTTATTCGCGCTTTCAAAGATCCTGATGTCGTTCACGTTGATGGAAAAGTGTCTCCGAAAGACGACATCGAAACTATAAACATTGAATTAATGATGGCCGACTTGCAGACAATTGAAAAGGTTGTCCCACGCTTGCAAAAAGAGGCGAAGATCGACAAATCAAAGGCTTCGGTTCTTGATGCGATTGAAATTGCTAAGAATCATCTTGACCGCGGTGTAACAATCTTTGCTTCGGGCATGGATATTGAACCACTTCGCGAACTCTTCTTGCTCACTGCAAAGCCATTCATTTATGTATTCAACGTGGATGAAGCCGAACTCGTTGACGAACCGTTTAAAAACGAAATGCGCAAGTTGGTTGAACCTGCCGATGCGGTTTTCTTGAATGCAAAACTTGAAGCTGATCTAGCCGAACTCGACGACGCAGAAGCATTAGAGCTTTTGCAATCAGTTGGGCAATCAGAAAGTGGGCTAGCAATTCTTGCCAGAGTAGGTTTCAGCACTCTTGGATTACAAACTTATTTAACTGCTGGTCCAAAAGAATCTCGGGCTTGGACAATTCCGCAAGGCGCAACTGCTCCAGAAGCTGCTGGCGTGATCCATACTGATTTTCAAAAAGGATTTATCAAAGCTGAAGTTGTTTCATTTGCCGATTTAGTCGAGACCGGCTCAGTTGCAGAAGCCCGTTCTAAAGGAAAAGCGCGGATGGAAGGCAAGGACTACGTAATGGCAGATGGCGACGTAGTTGAATTCCGCTTCAACGTCTAATGAAGTATTCATTCTCAGAAGAGATGTTCAATTGGCGCGGCCCAGCTCCACATTATTTTGTGTTTTTACCAGTCGAAATTAGTGACGAAATCAAATTGCTTGCCGCATCCTTTTCATATGGCTGGGGAGCAATAGCTGTTGAAGTGAAAATTGGTGGATCTATTTGGGAGACCGCAATATTCACAAAAGATGGCCGATACTTAGTACCAATAAAAAAGGCAGTCCGCTTTGGTGAGAAACTTGAAGTCGGCGAACAAATACAAATTGAGTTAGAACTTACCGCCTCGGTTTAAACCTGCGAGGATTTAATATCTCTTTGATACGAATTTTCACTTCCGCAAATAACAGATCATTAGGTAGTCGTTTGACTATATCTTCCCTGGAGTAGGCAAGAAACATTCGAGCCGCAGTTTTGACCGGAATCATTTCAGGGATTTCGTTTTCGCCAGCAGGCACGCTTGAACCAGCCAAGGAATCCAAATCACCACTTATAGAAAGATTTAGATTCTTTATCTCTGCGATATGGCGTTTAGTAGTTTCATTTGCTGCGTCGATGGCCCATTGTGGTGTCAGAAGTCTTTTTGCATCTGGATTCTTACTTTCTGAATCAGTCAAGAACTTCGCAGCGCCCTCGCGAATAAAGATTTTGAAGTCTGTCCAATCGCGGTCGCGTCGGTATAGACGATTAATTTCCTTTAATAATGCGCCTTCATCCATAGTCAAAGAGCGATTCGTGCCAACATTCTTAAATTGGCGCAGGGTGCCTTTTTCGAGCTTTAGCAATTGATTAAAAGTCTCAAAAATGAAATCACGATTATTTTCGTCTGCCACAACCAAGCCAACATGTTCATTTGTAAAGACGTCAATCCAACGCTGCAAAACTGCCGGGTAATCATGGCGAAGCCAAAATTGTTTAGCGGCACTGGTTTCGCGTTTCGGATCGAAGACTTGTTGCAGCCAAGTTTCGTAGGAAACTTTTATTTGACCAAACTTAATCTTCTGTTGGTATGCGGACGGCAATATTTTCACAAGCGGTCTAATAGTGAAGATGACATCTTTCTCAAGAGCCTTGGTTTCATCTTTTACTTTTTGAATTTGTGGAACAAGCAGTTCACACAACATTTCTGAACTGAAAATGGATGTGCCTTTATAACCATTTAGTTGATTGCGTAAATCATTCCAAGTTTCAATTGGCTCAAAATCGTTTTCTGATTCTTCAGCTCGCCAACCTTCGGGTTTGCCGATTAATGCAAGTGCTGCAAAGTGGTGGTCTGTTTCAGCCGCTAACCGTGGGTCAACCACTCGCGGATAAAAGACACCTTGTTTTAACAATGCATATTGCTTCAAGTTCATACTCGCCTGCAAGGCGGTAGTCCCGGTCTTGAGGAACCCAGCATGAATCAATAAACGTTTAGCCACCCGCTTAGTTTATGAACCAAGCGGGTGGCTAACGGGTTTTACGTTAT
>JBIISC010000013.1:0-30698 GCA_044341215.1 Candidatus Nanopelagicales bacterium
TCTGTTCATCCGAAGGACTGTTAAATCAGGATTTTGTGTTGCCACCGTAACTTTGTGTAATTGTTGACGAAATTCGGCGACTGAATTTGCTTGCATGGCTGCTTGAGAAAGTTTATGGATGCTCAGATCCACGTATGCTGAAAATCGCTGAATCTTGGCGCTCTCAATTAGATCGTCAAAGTCTGCGAAATGATGGTACATCGAGCCCTTGGAGACCTGCGAGATGTCAAGAACCATTTCTAGAGTGATATCTTCAATTGGGTGGCTATCTAGTAATTCAACAAAGCTATTTAGCAGTTTGGCCTTAGTAGGGTGGGTTCGCCCTTCAACTTTTGTTCGCATGGGGAGTACGGTACTGCCAACATTCGAGCGTGGAGAATATTTATGGCTCTAGTAGAGCATTGGATTTCGGGCAAAGCCCATAAGTCGTCATCGAAGAGATTTGGCGATGTTTATGACCCAGCATTAGGTGTGGTCACAAAGCAAGTTGTATTTGCATCTGTTGAAGAAGTGCAGGTAGCTATAGGTGCTGCCAAAACCGCCTTCACATCCTGGTCGAACACACCTTTAGCGGTTCGCCAACAAGTCATGTTTAGTTTTCGCGAATTACTAAATGCTCGCAAAGGTGAACTAGCTGAAATCATTACAGGTGAACATGGCAAAGTAGTTTCAGATGCTTTAGGCGAAGTTACTCGTGGCCTGGAAGTAGTTGAATTCGCTTGTGGTATTGCGCATTTGCTAAAAGGTGATCACACGGTAAATGCGTCAACTGGAGTTGATGTTCATTCAACTCGTGAAGCAGTAGGTGTGGTTGGCATCATCAGCCCATTCAATTTTCCAGCAATGGTGCCAATGTGGTTTTTTCCGATCGCAATCGCTGCGGGAAACACAGTCGTTCTAAAACCAAGTGAGAAAAATCCATCTGCAGCAATTTGGATTGCACAACTTCTAAAAGAAGCTGGACTTCCAGACGGCGTCTTCAATGTCATCAATGGTGACAAAGTCGCTGTCGACGAACTGCTAACAAACCCGAATGTCGCAGCAATTTCATTTGTAGGTTCAACTCCTATTGCTAAATATGTTTATGAAACAGGTACCGCAAATGGAAAGCGCGTTCAGGCTCTTGGTGGCGCTAAAAACCACATGCTGGTTCTGCCTGATGCAGATCTTGATTTCACTGCAGATGCAGCAGTTAATGCCGGTTTCGGTTCGGCTGGAGAACGCTGTATGGCGATTTCAGTTTTGGTTGCTGTTGAACCAGTTGCAGACCCTCTGATTGCAAAAATTAAAGAAAGAATAGAAAAAATCAAAACTGGTGATGGACGTCGTGCTTGCGACATGGGTCCACTAATTACTTCACAACATCGCGACAAAGTTGCTTCTTATATTGAGATTGCAATTAAAGATGGTTGCGATGTTGTAGTAGATGGTCGTGGCGTAAAAGTGGATGGCGATGAAAATGGTTTTTGGCTTGGACCAACATTGATTGACAAATTGAAACCAACATCTTCTGCTTACACTGATGAAATCTTTGGCCCAATACTTTCAGTTATCCGCGTGAAAACTTTTGCTGAAGGTGTGGAATTGATTAATTCAAATCGCTACGGCAATGGCACTGCAATTTTCACAAACAATGGTGGTGCAGCACGAAAGTTTGAGCGCGATGTTCAAGTCGGAATGATTGGTATCAACGTACCTATCCCAGTCCCAATGGCTTATTACTCATTTGGCGGCTGGAAAGCTTCATTGTTTGGAGACACTAAAGCGCATGGAGCTGAAGGTGTGCATTTCTTCACCCGCGGCAAGGCAATAACTAGTCGCTGGGTAGATCCTGCACAGAGCACAGCCGGCGGGATTAACCTCGGTTTTCCTCAGAATAAGTGAATTTTCTGCCAGTAGATGTAAGAAAAGGAACTGAGTAATCCAAGGAACATCCAAGAGGTAGCCAAAGTGGTGGCTCACCCCTATTTGCTCACATAACCTCCTCTCTTGAGAGCCAAAACGGCGAATTAGGAGAAGAAAATGCGTAAGTCATCGACTCGAGCAGCACTGGTGATTGGTGGCACCCTTGCAGGTGTCTCAACGACTGTTGCCTTCGGAGCCCAGGCTGCGCTATTTCCACAACAAGGCGGCTCTGCGCTAAATGATTTAGTTGCAGCTCCTGCTCAAAGCGCCCCTATCAATTCTGGCTCAAGCACTCCTACTGCTAGCAATAAGAAGAATTCGAGTAAGAATGAGATAAAGACGAATAACTCTTCTACTCCAACTCCTAAAGCAACTAAGAATTCATCAAAAACTAAAACGGTTAAGAAACCTAAGAAAAATAACACCGGTGGTAATACTTCAACTCCTGCTGCTACCGAAACCACACCAAGCCAAAATGGCCCAGCTGATGGCACATACACAGGTGCAAGTGCCAAGGCGTTGAATTTTGGTTCCGTACAAGTGCAAATCACTGTTAGCGGCGGGCAACTAACCGATATCTCATTTCTTTCATACCCACAACGTGACCGTAAATCAGTAGATCTAAGCAATCGTGCACTTCCACAACTTCGTCAACAAGCTTTGAATGCGCAGTCAGCAAATGTTTCAAATATTTCTGGCGCATCTTGGACGACCCGCGCATTCAAAACATCTTTAAATGCAGCACTTACGGCGGCTGGTTTATGAACGAGCCAAAAGTAACTTTCGCAAGCCTAGAAGGCTGGAAGCGCGTTACCCATCTTGAGGAAGTTTGGGGAACTGTTGTTACGTTTGACGTACGCGGCGAAGAATTTGATGACGAGATTAAGACTGCAATCGCAGATGCGGTTAGCTTTCTACATCAAGTTGATGAATGGTTTTCCACATACCGCGTCGACTCACCAATAACCGCTCTTCGTAATGGATTGCGGTCATTTGAGCATATGCCAGAAATAGTTCAACAAGTTTTAGATAATTGTATGTATTTGAAAGAACTTACTGGCGGCGTATTCGACCCGTGGGCAGTTGAAGGTGGAGTTGATCCTTCGGGCTATGTAAAAGGTTGGGCCGCAGATATTGCAGCGGACATAATTGTTGCAGCTGGCTACCCAAATGTTTCAGTCAATGCTGCAGGCGATGTAACCTGCCGTGGTTTCCAATCCCCAGATATGCCATGGGTAGTTGGCATTCGCCACCCAGAACATGCAATGCAAGTTGTGCGCTCTACTTCGGTTCTTAATGGTGCAATCGCAACTTCAGGCGAATATGAACGTGGCAAGCACATTCTCAATCCGCTAACTGGCAAGCGCGAAGTTCAACTTACTTCCGCAACCGTTGTCGGACCCGATGGTGGAATGGCTGATGCCCTTGCAACTGCGTTAGTTATTGCCGGTGAAGAAGGCGCAAAGTGGTTTGCTGACCTTCCAGACTGGTCAGTCTTTTTAATAAAAGACGAACAATCGCATTTCTTCGGACCTGCATTCGATCCAAACTTCTCTCAAATTCAAGGAGCAACCAAATGAAAAAGTCATTAGTTAGATACAGCGCAACAGTCTCGGCAGCTACTTTGTTCGCGATGTTGTCTATCGGAGGCACAGCTTTTGCCTCAGACCATGAAGATGAGGATGATGACGATGATGACGAACACGAAGTCGTAATCAACATCTGCACGAGTCCAACTGACTTCAACGATGCAGTCAAAAAGGAACTGCGTCGTAGCCCAGCTATAGATGCAGCTAAAAATGCAATGCAAAGAGCCGAAAAGGCATACGAATCTGCCGCTAGATCAGAGACATCTTCCTTAATCAAGTTGAATTCAGCAAAACTTAAAACTGGAAAGAAACATTTATCTTCGGTGGCAAAAGCTCAAGCCACTTATAACGCTGCAGTAGTTAAAACTGCGTCAACACTTTCAACATACAATACAAAACTTGCAACTTACACCGAACTAAAATCAACCACAGAAAGCTCCATCCGCAGTCGGTTTAATTCAGATTGTGGAATAGTGGATCCAACCCCGACGGTTCCGGTAGATCCACCTCCAACTGTCCCTGTCGATCCAACGGCTCCTGTTGACCCAGTAGTCCTTGGTGCACCAACAAATCTAAAGGCCGGTACTTCTACTTCGCTAAATACAGGAGAATTTCGGTTAAGTTGGACTGCAGTGGCTGGTGCGACTTCATATAAAATCTTCCGCAACGATGTTCAAATTGGAACTTCGACTGCAACAAACTACACACCAACTTCGGCCGCACTTGCAACATTGAAGTCATATTATGTAATTGCAACTGATGGAACTGTTGATTCGCCAGCTTCAACAACAGTCTCAGCAAGTCCTTACCAGGGACCTTCCGTTGCTGATAAACGTGGTTTGACTACGTATGGTCAGATTCAAGTCACTATTGCAGTCACAGATCGCCGGATCACAGGTTGCTGGGCAACATACCCAACCTCTAGTGACTCAGGTTCGATTAACCGGAGTGCAATTCCAACCTTCTGCACCAAAGCAATCGCTGCACAATCATCAGCAATTTCAAACGTCTCCGGCGCATCTGCAACTTGGACAGCATTCAAAACCTCACTACAAGCAGCCCTTACAGCTGCTGGAATTTAAGGACACACGATGAATAGAACTAAGAAAGTAACTTGGCTTGCAACTGGTGTTGCAACACTTGCTGCAAACTCACTTAATCCACTGTTTATATCTCCAGCATCTGCTGCTGCGCCAGCACTTCCAACTTGTGATGCGACTCAAACTGATGTTGTTTCGAATTCTGCAGTTGCTTCTTACAACACTGCTGCAATTAGCAATTACAAAGGTGGCAGTAAATATAAGCAATTGGTAGCAGCAGTTAAGAATTCACAGAAGGCTCTTAAGGGCAAAAAAGGCAAAGCAAAGACAGCAGCCCAGAAAAACCTCACCAAAGCAATAGGCAAGCGAAACGCAGCACTTGCAACTGCAACCACTGCCGCAACCGTTACTCAATTCAAAGCAACTGTTACTGGAACTCCGGTCTTTGAATCAACGAGAGAAACTGACTTAACTTGGGGTGAATACTCAACTCGCATTTTTGTTAAAGGCGGGAAAGTTGTAGATCTTTGCTACAGCATAGATGAATCAATGGTTTTAGAGGCTGATCGTGAAACTTCACAAAATGATTTCATTTCTCTTTGGCCGCTTGATGACATCACAGATGGATTGGTGCCTGGTGGCAGTTCAAAAACTGCAGCTCAGGTCAATACTTCGTTTGTAAATCAAGTTGAAACTTACATTCAATCTTTTGGTTCAGATCTTTCTACCTGGACTTGGTCAGAAAATCTTGGTGCGCTAACTAGTGCGACATATACCGCAAAAACTTATTACGATTCAATTCAAGCAGTACTTATTGAAGCTCAATTAATCGCAGAGTAATCTTAAATAGATTTCTTCCCTAAAACTATTGCGGACTTAGAAAACTAAGTTCGCAATAGTTTTTTAATAAAACAAGTTAGTTGCAAGTACAACGTTCTTCAGGTGTGAACATCGCAAGAACCTGTTCCTTGTGTTCGCCACAACCGGACCAGGTCACCTTTTTGCATGTGTCGCATAAGGCTGGACTGCACATATTTCCTCTTTCTTAAGTGGTTTTAGCATAAGGGGGTATTTGCTCTACCAGTTATTTAGAGGTGCGTGGGATACTCCGCCCATGGGAATTGAAGAAACCAAAGTTGCAAATATGCAACACAGGGCCCACCGCGCTGGCTGGCTAAGAGCTGCCGTCTTAGGCGCGAATGATGGTCTGGTTTCTACGTCTGCACTCATGGTTGGTGTGGCTTCAGCTCTAATCAACACTCATGATTTAGCCCCAGTAATCACTGCAGGAATAGCTGGTATTGCTGCCGGCGCTATGAGTATGGCTGCCGGTGAGTTTGTTTCCGTGGCGGCTCAGACAGATGTTGAAGTTGCCGACACCAAGATGGAATTGGCGCAGCTTGCACACGATCCCGATGGAGAGCTTGAAGAACTTACCCAGATATATGTTGCGCGTGGTCTTTCTCATGACTTGGCTCGTCAAACTGCACAAGCACTTACCGATCACGATGCACTCGGTGCACATCTACGCGAAGAACTTGGTCATCATGAAACAAGTAAAGCACGGCCAGGTCAAGCAGCAATTGCATCTGCAGTTTCATTTGTTTTTGGTGCGCTAATTCCTTTCATCGGAATTTTGATTCCAATTCAAGAAAAGGTCTACTCAATTGTTGGAGTGACAATTCTGGGACTTTTCTTAACTGGGTTCCTGTCTGCAAAAGCAGCAGGGTGTGGACTTTTCCGCCCCACTCTTCGCGTTGTTATCGGCGGATCAATGGCAATGGCAGTTACTTCAGTTGTTGGCTTAATCTTTGGAGCAGCAACGCTTTAATCAAGCGTCATCTTTATCCTTGATAATTAGAACCGAAGAAAGGTGAGAACTTTGGTTTCAAAGCGCGGAGATCTATATGCACCTCAATGGGTGTCTGCTGATCAAGAACCAAAAGAATTACACACCGAAATATTGCCAGGATTGTTTATGGGTGGAACCGCTGAAGATGACACCATTGAGTATGCAAAACCACTTTCAACTTTTGAACATGGAATTCCGTTTGATGCGGTTGTGACTCTTTATTCATGGGCACAACCAATGCCGTGGGGGATTGAAGAACTTCGCTATGGATTTGCTGATGCCAAAATGTCACACATTGATGAAGTACGTCTGCATCGACTAGCTGAATGGGCACACGACCGCTGGAAAGAAGGCAAAAGAGTTTTAATTCGATGTCAAGCTGGAATGAACCGATCAGGCCTGGTGTCTGCACTTGTTTTGATGCGGGCTGATTATTCGGCTGAAGATGCAATCAAACTTCTGCGCGATAAAAGATCAGAAGTTGTGCTCTTCAATGATGCTTACGTTGACTACCTAATTGGCCTAGAGCCAAAAAATTAGTCTGGATATAGCGAACCGTTGCCAGTGTGGCTGGCGGTTAACAAATCAATTTCAGCATCACTTAGGTTTATAGATATTGATTTAACTGTTGAATCTGCAGTTTCTTTTCGGGTAAATGCTGGAATTGGCAACATTGCTGAACCTTGAGTCAGTAGCCAAGCAAGCGCAATTTCTTGTGCGGTTGAATCATGGGCAAGGCCAACTTCGGCAAACACTGGATATAGCTCGCCAAGTTTGGCGGCGTCATTTCCGCCACCTAGTGGTGACCAGGCCAAATATGCCAAGCCTTTTTCGTTGCAGAAGTCGAGCACGTCTGCAAATTCACGGTAACGCGGTGATCGTTCGTTTTCAACGATTGCGATAGTGCCATCGCTTGCTTCCCATGCCAATTCAAGTTCTGCACGGTTCACATTAGATACTCCGATGTATTTGGCTAACCCGCGTTCGCGGACCTCACACATTGCTTCGATCGCTGCTGCTAAAGATTGTTCCCGGTTTAGACGGTGAATCAAAATTGCGTCCGGCATAAAACCAAGTCTTTCATTTGATTCCTCAGCTGCACGTAATAAATACTCTGGGCTGTTGTCTCGCGGCCAGTCACTGCCTTTGCGCTGAATACCATTCTTTGTTACTACGAAAACTGATTCGCGTCCACGTGAATATTCGTGGACTGCTTTGCCAACAAGTCTTTCATTGTGACCAAACTCTTGTGCCGATGGCGCATAGCAGTCGGCAGTATTGATTAAGTTCATTCCTAGATCGAAAGCATGATGCCAAACTGCTATTGCATTTTCACTCTTTTTACCTTCATGGCTAAAGGGCATTGCCCCAACACCGATTAGCGGCAATTCCTGATGTGGTAATTGTGGATGGGTGTATGAACGCATTTAGTTTCCTTCTTTAGTAGCGGTAGTTAACCACCATTGCAAAATAGATTTCAATCGTAAAGACCAGTCAGTTTCGTTATGTCCTGTGCCAGGATAAATATGTGATTCAAGTTGAGGATGTTTATATCCAAGCTCATGTAATGCTTTTATGGCAACATCGTGATGCTGTGCATACGTTGCATCAAGTTCGGTCGTTCCATGATCTAACCACAATCGATTACCTGACTCAGGCGATGGCATCTTGGACATAAAAGTTTTAACGAAATTCAATGAAGAAATTGGAAAGTGTGTGGAGAGAGAAAGTGCGGTGCCATATTTGTCTGGGTATTTTGCAATTGCGTAAAGAGAAGCAAGTCCACCCATGCTTGAACCAGCGATAGCGATTTCTTTACGTTCTCTACTGAGTGAGACCAAAGCCGCAACCGCGGGAATAATTTCTTCGATCAGTTCTAATTGATACGAGTTTCCAAAAAGTGTGTCACTAGTTTGTGCGCCAACAAATTCAAATGGTTCGCCACAACTTTCAATAGCATCTTGTGGCGCATACTCCGCGGCCCGAGTAACACCTGAATTCCATGGTCCTATTACTACCGGCAACTTCCCAGCAAATTCGGGCATATCGGACAGGGTTTCTGCCACCTGCCAAGTTTTCCCACCGAAGCTTTCCTGGGGTTGGAACAGATTCTGCCCATCATGCATAACCAAGACTGGGTGCGGAGCGTTGCAATTGTCAGGCACCCAGAAGTCCACACGGCGTTTTTGTGTGTGAACCGTGTGAAGTTTGCCCTTAGCCAAGACGTTCATGCTCGCAGACTAGCCGTCCACCTCAAGATTAGGGACTTTGGCAGTTGGTCAATTGCCCCAATTCGCTGGCAAACTCCGCTCATGCTTACTTTCAGTGTTATGGGATTAAAGGGTGGCGTTGGTAAAACTTCCGTCACTTTGGGTCTTGCTGGCGCCGCAACTTTGCGTGGCCTTGCGACTTTAGTAGTCGATCTCGACCCACAAGGAAATGCAACTTCAATCTTGGCAGCAAAAAAGCCAAAAGCCACAGTTGCAGATGTAATCGACGATCCGTCAGTCGAAATGTTAGAGCGCGCTCTAACAATTTGTGATTGGGAAATTGAACCAGGTGAAGTTGACGTTTTGCCTTCAACTCCCGAACTAGTTGTGCATGACGCATATGTGCCAGGAGCTTTCCGACCACGATTAGCAAAAGCATTCAAGTATTTGCAGGGCTATGACTTAGTTCTATTTGACTGCCCACCTTCACACGGAACATTGGTTCGTGAAGCACTTGCTGTTTCAGATGCAGCAATTGTTGTCACCACACCATCATTCTTTGGTGCGCAAGGTGTTGATCGCGCTGTTGAAACAATTAAAGACATGAAGCGCAACCACAATCCAAAACTAGATTTCGCAGGTGTTGTAATTAACCGAGTACGCAGCACAGTCGAAGAACACGAATACCGCCAAAAGGAAATGGCTCGCATCCACGGACGTAGTGCGATTTTGAGCCCATCAATTCCAGAACGCGTCGCAATGCAACAAGCAGAATCATTTGGCCAACCGGTCCAAGTTGTTTCTACGGCTGGTGGCCGTGAAATGCGAGAAATCTTCGACAAACATTTGACAAGGCTGCTACGTAATTACGGGGAATAAGGACGAGAGTTAGGTTCATGAAGTTAGTAGTGCCTTGCGAAACGCGGGCTGGAGAAAATCGTGTTGCCTTAGTCCCAGATTTAGTGGGAAAGATAACAGCATTAGGACTTGAAATTATTATTGAATCTGGAGCCGGAGAAAAATCTGGAGCTTCTGATTCGCTTTATTCTGCAGCTGGAGTCACTGTCACTAAAGACATTTCTTCTGCACTTAAAGATGCAGACATCGTGGCGAGCGTGCGGCCACTAAACCCTGGGCAATCTAAGTTGTTGAAGAAAGGCGCAGTAACTTTGTCCTTCTTGGCACCAACTACTGATGGCGAAGCAATTCGCGGACTATCAGCAGCCGGAGCCACGTCACTTTCATTTGAATTAGTGCCACGTATTTCTCGCGCCCAATCTATGGATGCCCTGACTTCGCAAGCGCTATGTGCTGGCTATCGAGCAGCACTTGTGGGTGCGGAACTTCTACCTAAGTTTTTCCCAATGCTGATGACTGCTGCTGGAACCGTGCAACCTGCAAACGTGGTTGTTTTAGGTGCTGGTGTTGCTGGCTTGCAAGCAATTGCAACTGCCAAACGTTTAGGTGCACGCGTTTCCGCGTATGACGTTCGCCCTGCATCAGCAGACGAAGTTAAATCAATGGGTGCAACTTTTATTCAACTTGAATTAGAAGCCCTTGATGGAGCTGGCGGATATGCAAAGGAAATGACTGAAGATCGCGCTGCTCGCCAACGCGAACTACTAACACCGTTTATTGCTAAAGCTGATGTTGTGATCACAACAGCTGCAGTTCCAGGGCGCAAAGCGCCAATGCTGATGACTGCAGAAATGGTTAAAGCAATGAAAGCCGGATCGATCGTAATTGACTTAGCAGCTGAAACTGGCGGCAACGTTGAAGGTTCAAAACCAGGTGTGATTGTTGAAGTTCCAGTCGATGGCGGATTCATTCGCCAATGGGGTGGGCAAGATGTTCCATCACAACTTCCAGTCCACGCATCGCGTTTATATAGTGCGAATGTTCATGCACTCCTGCAGTTGTTCGTTAAAGAAGGACAAGGCGCTCCAGATGTCGAAGATGAAATCATCGATGGCTGCGCAGTAGTTCTTAAAGGTGAAATCAGAAAGGATGTTGCTTAAATGAGTATCTTGTTGGCAACTGCTGAATCAACCAGTGTGGTCGATTCGATTTCACTATTAACAATTTTCGTACTTTCAATCTTTGTTGGTATTGAAGTTATCTCAAAAGTGTCTGCCGTTTTGCACACTCCACTTATGTCGGGTGCAAATGCAATCCACGGCATCGTGCTAATTGGTGCGATCGTGGTAACCGGTCAAGCAGATACATCACTTGAAACCGGATTAGGTGTCGCAGCAATCATCTTGGCAACCATCAACATGGTTGGTGGTTTCGTCGTAACAGACCGAATGCTTGAAATGTTTAAGCCAAAGAAGAAGGGTGAGTGAAATGTTAAATCCAAACTTCGCCCGAATTCTCGAACTGCTAACCGCAGTCGGCTTTATCCTGGCGCTTAAAGGCTTGTCTGCACCTAAGACTGCTCGAAACGGTAATCTAATCGGTGCCCTTGCAGCCACGGTTGCAACTGGTGCAATCTTCTTCACAATTTCAGATATGAAGAATGTGCCAATCATTGTTGGTGCCATTGCGGTTGGTTTTGCAATCGGTTGGCCAGCTGCCAAGCGCGTGCAAATGACTCAGATGCCACAAATGGTTGCTTTGTTCAACGGTGTTGGTGGTGGCGCTGCCGCTCTAGTTTCAGTAATCGAATTTCTGAATATGAGTTCATCGGGAACTGCAATCGACAAGATTGCACTCGGTGCAACCGTGTTTACTGTGCTGATTGGTTCGGTTTCATTCACCGGTTCGTTAATTACCTTTATGAAACTGCAAGAACTGATGACATCCCGTCCAGTCGTGATTCCACTTGGTAAGTACATAACTTCACTCGTTGGAATCGGTGCAATTGCATCTGCTGTTTTGTTGATTGTAGATCCACAACAAATCACGCTTTTCATCTTGCTTGGACTTTCACTTTTGCTAGGTATTTTGTTCGTGCTTCCAGTTGGTGGCGCAGACGTGCCAATCGTTATTTCACTATTGAATGCCTTCACTGGTCTTTCCGTAGCAGCATCAGGTTACGTTCTCCATAACGTTCTGCTCATTGTGGCTGGAACACTTGTTGGAGCTTCAGGAACTTTGCTAACCCAAATGATGGCGCAAGCAATGGGTCGACCAATCACTAATACATTGTTTGGTGCATTTAACGCAGTTAAATCTGCAGCGAGTGCAAGCGGCACAGAAACTCGACCAGTTAAGAGTGGTTCACCACAGGACATCGCAATTATGTTGGCTTATGCCCGCAAAGTTATTTTCGTTCCAGGTTACGGTCTTGCAGTTGCCCAAGCTCAATCAACATTGCGCGAACTTGCTGATTTGCTTACCGCTAAAGGTATTGAAGTTGACTATGCGATTCACCCTGTGGCAGGTCGTATGCCAGGTCACATGAACGTGTTGATGGCTGAAGCACAAGTTCCTTACGAGCAGTTGAAGGAAATGGATGAAATCAATCCAGAATTCCCATCTGCTGAAGTAGCTCTAGTGGTTGGCGCTAACGACGTGGTTAACCCAGCTGCCCGTGAAGATAAGACAGCACCGATTTACGGAATGCCAATTCTTGATGTTGATCATGCTCAACAAATCGTTTTCCTAAAGCGCTCAATGCGACCAGGTTTTGCTGGTATCGAAAACGAATTGCTGTTTGATCCAAAGACCACACTGCTTTTCGGTGACGCGAAAGAAACGCTGACCAAAGTAGTAGCTGCTCTGAAGACGCTGTAATCAATCTAAACATTAGAATAAAACAAATGAGCCCGGAGAAATCCGGGCTCATTTGTTTAAGCGTGTTTATGTTTAAGCGTGTTTATGTTTAAGCGTGTTTATGTTTAAGCGTGTTTATGCCAATTTATGAAATGCCGAACAAGCGATCGCCTGCATCACCAATACCTGGCACGATATAACCAACCGCGTCTAAACCTTCATCAATTTTTGCGCAATAAAGATCAATGTTCTTACCTGGAAAATCTTTCTCTAACCTTGCGATTCCTTCAGGAGCCACTAAAAGCGAAATCAAGGTGACGGATTTTGCTCCTCGAGAAAAAATAAGTTTTAATGCATCTGACAAAGAACCACCGGTTGCCAACATTGGTTCGAGTACGAAAACTTTCTTAGCCGACAAATCATCAGGGATTCGTTCCATGTAGGTTTCTGGCAAAAGAGTTTCTTCATCCCGTTTCATTCCAAGAAAACCAACTTCAGCAGCTGGAGCGGCTTCAAGGAACCCTGCCAATAAACCAAGTCCTGCACGTAAAATCGGGATTGCGATTACATCGCTCGAATCAGAAATACTTTTGGTAGCTTCGCCACTTAATGAAATTGACATGCTGTTTACTGCTTTACGAAAATTAACAATTCCTTCTTGACGATCTCTTATTACTAGAAGACCGGAATCGATTACTGGAGAATTGCTTTCAAAAATCTGCATTAACTAGCCACCTTAAATTTCTTCATTAACTTCAATGCCCAAAGAAACAATAGTAATTGCAGCGGCAAGCGCGCTATTGCGATAAGTGGCTCTGGCATTGGGCGATCCCACCACATGACAGCCATGTTTATGTTAGCTGGGAAAACCAATATGAATAGCCAAAGTGCAGACAATGCTGACCAGTAATTAACTGATCTGTTAAAGAATTTAATAGAAGCAGGTAGTAACAATCCGAGGGCAATTGAAAGTTCGGCTACTCCACTGAAATAGGTCCAAAAGCGTGGATCGCCTGGAATGAAGCTAGGAACGATTTCATCAAGGCCATTTGGAAAAATGAAATGGCCAATACCTGTGAATGTTAGAAATATCCCCATTCCTAAACCCGCACGATTCAAATTCTTCATAAATCAACTCTATTGGGCAAACTAGCCCTATGAACCCAACTGAGAAGCAAATTCAGTGGATGACTCAGGCACTTGAGCAAGCCACAAAATGTTTAGCCACTAACGATGTTCCAGTTGGTGCCATTGTTGCGGATGAGAATGGAAAAACTGTCGGGATTGGCCGAAATCAACGTGAAGAACTAAATAACCCTTTGGCTCATGCGGAAATTCAGGCATTGCAAAATGCCGCAGAAAATCTTGGAAACTGGCGACTTGATAATTGCACACTTATTGTGACCCTCGAACCTTGCACTATGTGTGCTGGCGCAATTGTTAACTCGCGAATGAAGCAAGTTATTTTTGGCGCTGATGAACCAAAGACAGGTGCCGTTGGTTCATTGTTTGATGTAATTCGCGATCGCAGGCTTACCCATCAACCTGAAGTAATTGCGGGTGTCCTTGCTGAAGAATCAGCACAACTTCTACGCAGCTTTTTTGCCGATAAACGAAACGACTAAAGTTCTACACGGTGACGTGTCCGAGTGGCCGAAGGTGCGCGTCTCGAAAGCGTGTGTAGGTTCATCCCTACCGTGGGTTCAAATCCCACCGTCACCGCCAAATGAAGAATCCCCATTGTGGGGTTTATTTATTTGGTAAAGAAAGTGCGAGGGATTTGGGAGGAAGTTGCGAAGCAACTTACGGCTTCCACCGATCAACCGCCAAATTTAAAAACGTTAACTCTGTGGCACGTGTTTCACAAAAATAACTACACGTCGATTTAGCTCTTGGTGCGTCCAACTGATGTGACGGGTTGGACCAAGAATCTTTAGGTGGAAATCAGCGATTACTCCACGTTTCTTCAAGAAATGTCGGACAGCTTCAGCACGATGTCGAGCCAAAATCATGTTGTTGTTAAAGATGTAGTCAGTCCAAGATGCTGCTGTTTGGGTAAAGCCCAGCAATCGAACGATCTCGCCATCGTGAATTGTTTGAGCTAGTTTTCGCAAGACAACTTTTGCATGATTGTTCAAGTTTGATGAGCGATATCCAAAGTGCACAAGATCGTATTGAGTTGAATTAATTTTGGTAGGTACAGAAAGGCCTGGCTCGCTTTGACCTAATTGATTGTTAGCTAACACCATAAAAACATAGGTAACAGTTGGTTCCAGATTTTTGATGATGCATTCAAGCTCGGTGGTTGTTGAACAGCTAAAACCACCAATATTTGTAGCCACGGTGTAACCGGTAATAGGGAAGCCGCCATCAGATAGGGGTAAAGACCACATAACTTTTGCGGTGGTTTTATACTCAGCAATTTGCACGTTTAAAGGCAAACTTGGAATCGTCTCGTCAGCGGCGACAACTGGGCTAAAAGACGATAATAGCAATACTGCAATTGTTGATGCTGCGATTGCTATTTTTCTCTTTGTAGTCATAATTAATTTTAATACGAGTCAGTCATCGTGAACAGGGCATTAGGTAACTGGAATTAACAGCCTGGTCCGCTTGGAGAAGCCTCTGGGCGAGCAAGTTCTTCATTTGCGTCGCGGTTGGAACGGATTTCTTCGAATCCTTGACCCACCAGAACATCTATCGAATTATCTGTACGGTCATCAAGTACAAGCTTTGAATTGTTTATGTATGCCGCTACGAAAGCAGCAGCATTCTTTCCGCTATTACCGTAGTGAATCTCAGCGGTAATAGAAATTTCACGTTGGTCGTAGTTACCAACATCACCAATATTAAATCCGCGAACATCAAGAACTTCGGCTGTTATGCCGGCCATACCAACCCGATGTGATCCGTTATAAACATTTATTGTGAAAGATTTTTTGGCTGGCACATAATCCTTAGGGAAAACCGCCAACGTAATACAAGAAGCTGGTTCTCCACCCTCAACCAGAACATTTTTTGGGACGTGACTCAACCAACCAGTACCGAAACCAATAATAAAAACGCCGAGCACAACTGCAGACACTTGTGCATAGCGCTTACGTCGTTCGAGGCGCTTACCGCGAAAACTTATCTCTGGCATTTCACCCTACTTTCTGGTGGCGGAGGATGCGGGATTCGAACCCGCGAGGGCGTTAACCCAACACGCTTTCCAAGCGTGCGCCATAGGCCACTAGGCGAAACCTCCGTGGCGAAGGATAGTGACGCAATTGAGACGCGATTTCCACGCTAGATGCGGACTATCAAAGCGGGCGAAGAGTTCTTAGACTTGACTCAGACCCCTCGTGCGACGACACCTCGCCCAACTCCCCCAGGGCCGGAAGGCAGCAAGGGCAAGCAAGCTCTGTTGGGTGTGCGGGGGGTCCCAATAAAAAGCCTCGATAAGTCATAAAACAGGATTAGGTTCACCACGTGTCATTAGCGCTTTACAGAACATACAGACCGGGCAAATTTGCTGACGTTATTGGTCAAGATCACGTAACTGAACCTTTGAAACGGGCCCTTGCCAGCGATCGAACTCATCACGCATATTTGTTTTCAGGTCCACGCGGATGTGGCAAGACTTCTAGCGCGCGCATTCTTGCGCGATCATTGAACTGCGCAAATGGACCAACTGCTGAGCCTTGTGAGACTTGCCCATCTTGCATTGATCTCGCGCCCAACGGAAATGGTTCACTCGACGTAATCGAATTGGATGCGGCTTCAAATCGCGGAATTGACCAAGCACGTGAATTGCGCGAACAAGCGATGTATGCACCAGCTGGTTCTCGCTTTCGCATTTACATCATTGACGAAGCACATCAATTAACAACTGAAGCTGCAAACGCACTTTTGAAACTTGTTGAAGAACCACCAGCACATTTGCGCTTTATTTTTGCAACTACGGAACCAGAAAAACTTCTGGCCACAATTCGTTCGCGCACCCACCACTATCCATTCCGCCTTGTGCCAACATCAATTTTGCAAGAACACCTTGCAAAAGTTTGTGCAGCAGAAAATGTTGCGGCAGATCCGAATGCGTTAGCTTTAGCTGCAAAAGCCGGAGCCGGTTCGGTCCGCGATGCATTGAGCGTGCTCGGGCAATTAGTTGGTGGCGCCGGTAAAGATGGCATCACGTATGAAGACGCTGTTACTCAACTTGGTTTCACTTCTGATGCATTAATTGATGATGTTTTTAATGCCCTTCTAAATGAAGATGGAGCCACTCTTTTTAAAGTAATCGATAACGTGGTCTCAAGCGGCCACGATCCACGCCGATTCGCGACAGATGTACTTGAGCGTTTGCGAGATTTGATTATTTTGAATGCTGCACCAGAAGCTGCTGAACACGGATTAATTCACCAAGCACCTGACCGAATCGAAACTTTGAAACAACAAGCCAATTCACTTGGAGGACCAGCTTTAACTAGGGCTGCCGAAATTGTTTCAAATGGCATAACTGCTTTAAGAGGTGCAACAACTCCCAGATTGCATTTGGAATTACTTGCATCTAGATTGCTAGTTAATTCACGTGAATCAGATAGCGCTGCAATCTTGGCTCGACTCGATGGACTAGAACGCAAAGTTTCACAAGGAATTGCGGTCGCTGCTTCAAATGCACCAAGTGTCATGCCAGCCCCTGCTCCTAAAGCCTCTCCACCACCAAAACTCTCTGACGTTGCTCCAGCCACAAAAGCAACTGCCAAGAAAACTTCACCGCAGGAGTCAGTAGTTCAGGAATCCGAATTGGCTGAATCCGTATCAACTGTGTCCGCATCAACTGATTCAACTGCACAAGATTCTGCAGAGCCAGAAGTAGTGGCGGAAAAAGTAAAAGAAATTGCAAAACAAGAATCAGTCAAAGAAACAAAACAAAAAGTAGCGAAAGAAGAATTGCAAACAACTCCTGAAACAACACCAGCCGCTGCTGGAGATGTTTCTCTCGAATCCCTCAAAGGTCTTTGGACAACAGTCCTAAACACTCTTCGGGACATGGAAGGCGGTGGCCGGGTTGCTTGGTCGGTTGCGGTTGCAGGTTTTCCAACCGCAGTTGTCGGAAATCAAGTCACTATAACTTTCGGCAACGTGGGTCCTATCGATATTGCAAATAAGCGTGGGGTTGATAAGTTGCTAGCGACTGCGATCCAACAAGTTTTCAGTGCAAAAGTTTCAATTGTGCTTGAACACGTTGAAGGCTTTGCGGCACCTGAACCAAAAACCAGTGCACCAGATATTTCGCCAAAACCAGTAGCTAAAGCACAACCTGTTGAAGTAGAACCAAAACCAGCTGGCGCAGCTGAATCGCCTGACGAATCAGATGATGATCCGGTTTTGGATTTAGCAACGGGAACTGAACTTTTGCAAAAAATGTTCGGTGGGAAAGTCATTGATGAATATGACGAGAAGAAAAAGCGCTGATGTACGAAGGTATTCTTCAAGATCTAATTGATGAACTTGGAAAACTTCCTGGGGTTGGTCCAAAGATGGCTCAACGAATCGCTGTCCATATTTTGCAATCCGATCCAGAAACGCCAAAGAAGCTTGCGGAACTGTTATTGATTTTGCAAGACCGAGTGAATTTCTGTGAGATGTGCGGAACAGTTTCTGAAGAAGCGCAATGTCGCATTTGCCGCGACCCGCGTCGCGATGTTTCACAAATTTGTGTAGTTGAAGAATCAAAGGATGTCATTGCGATTGAACGAAGTCGCGAATTCAATGGTCGTTATCACGTACTTGGTGGCTCGATTAATCCATCGCAGGACATAGGACCAGGTCAACTGCGAATTAAGGAACTGATTACAAGACTTCAAGATGGGGCAGTGCAGGAAGTCATCATTGCCACTGATCCCGATATGGAAGGTGAAGCTACCTCCACATACCTAGCTCGCCACCTAGGTCCGTTAGGCGTAACTGTGTCGCGAATTGCGACCGGCCTGCAGATGGGTGGCGACCTTGAATATGCCGATGAAGTGACCATTGGAAGGGCGCTTTCGGGTCGAAGAATCATCAGTCAGGGTGGAATCTCATAATCTGAGATTTTTATGCGTCTCAGTATTTGGAATAATCTACCTTTTCATCTTTTCTAATGCCAAACTTGGTCCCTAACCAATTCGTTTTTGAGTTTTAAGGGTTCAAATGGGATTAGTAGTCCAGAAATATGGCGGCTCTTCAGTCGCTGACGCCGCATCTATCAAGCGGGTGGCGCAGCGCATTGTTGAGACCAAGAAGGCTGGCAACCAAGTGGTCGTAGTCGTATCCGCGATGGGCGACACCACCGATGAACTAATCGATCTTGCAAACCAAGTTTCACCACTTCCAGCTCCACGCGAATTAGATATGTTGTTAACCGCAGGCGAACGAATCTCAATGGCTTTAGTAGCAATGGCAGTTGGCCAACTTGGATTTGAAGCTCGTTCGTTTACTGGTTCACAAGCTGGAGTGATTACCGACTCGGTTCACGGAAAAGCTCGAATCATCGACGTGACCCCTGGCCGGATTAAATCTGCAATCGACGAAGGTGCAATCGCAATCGTCGCAGGTTTTCAAGGAGTAAGCCAAAACTCAAAAGACATTACAACTTTAGGTCGTGGTGGTTCTGACACGACTGCAGTTGCGTTAGCCGCTGCGCTTGAAGCTGATGTTTGTGAAATTTATACAGATGTTGATGGAGTGTTCTCTGCAGATCCACGCATCGTTCCTAGTGCGCGCAAACTCGCTGCTATCTCATATGAAGAAATGTTGGAGATGGCTGCAAGCGGTGCAAAAGTTTTACATCTTCGCTGCGTGGAATATGCACGCAGATTCGATTTACCAATTCACGTCCGGTCATCATTTTCAAACAATCAAGGTACTTGGGTAATCAAGGAACGTCCCGTAGGAGACGAAATGGAACAAGCAATCATCGCAGGCGTTGCACACGATCGCAGCGAAGCAAAAATCACAGTCGTAGGCGTGCCTGACCGACCAGGTGTTGCAGCCGCAATCTTCCAAACAATTGCAGATGCACAAATCAACATCGACATGATTGTGCAAAACGTATCTGCTGCTGCCACTGGTTTAACCGACATCTCATTTACTTTGCCAAAAGCCGAAGGTAAAGATGCAACCAATGCTTTGCAACGTGTGCAAAAGGAAATTGGATTCCAGAGCCTGTTATTTGACGACACCATCGGCAAGGTTTCTCTAGTTGGTGCTGGTATGCGCTCCCACCCAGGAGTTTCTGCAACCTTTTTCGCAGCCCTTGCTGAAGCAAACGTTAATATTGAAATGATTACCACTTCAGAAATCAGACTCAGTGTGATTGTCCGAGAAAAAGACTTGGACAATGCGGTTCGTTCTATTCACAGCGCATTCGGATTAGACGACTCAAACAACGAAGCTGTTGTTTACGGCGGAACTGGTCGATAGATATGTCCCGCGAAATCACTGTTGCAGTAGTTGGCGCCACCGGCCAGGTGGGCAAAGTAATGCGCGAACTTTTAGATCAACGTAAATTCCCGTTGACCAAAATCCGTTTTCTTGCTTCCGCTCGATCCGCCGGCAAAACATTGCCGTGGCGCGGGCAAGAAATTGTGATTGAGGATGCAGCAACCGCAGATTTAAGTGGCATCGACATTGCAATCTTTTCGGCTGGCGGCGCAACTTCAAAAGCACTTGCGCCAAAATTTGCAGCAGCTGGTGCAATCGTCATTGATAACTCGTCTGCCTGGCGAATGAACCCGGATGTGCCATTGGTTGTCAGTGAAGTAAATCCAGAAGCGATTAAGGATGCAAAAATCGGCATCATCGCAAATCCCAACTGCACCACAATGGCTGCTATGCCAGTGCTTAAACCACTTCACGACAAAGCCGTACTTAAGCGTTTGGTGGTCTCTTCTTATCAAGCAGTTTCTGGCTCAGGTCTTGCTGGGGTGGAAGAACTAGAAGGTCAGATTCGTGCTGGTGTTGAACAAAACATGGCGGGTCTTGCATTAAATGGCGATGCGGTGAAGCTTCCAGCTCCTGCTAAATACATTGCACCGATCGCGTTCAATGTTTTGCCATTAGCTGGCTCGATTGTCGATGATGGCTTGAATGAAACAGATGAAGAAAAAAAATTACGATTTGAAACACGCAAGATTCTAGATATTCCCGAGCTTCCAGTTTCTGGCACTTGTGTTCGAGTACCAGTTTTCTCAGGTCACTCGTTATCAATAAATGCAGAATTTGAAAACCCAATCTCAGTTGCAGAAGCAACTGCACTGTTAAAGAGTGCACCTGGCGTTGAAGTGGTGGATGTTCCAACTCCACTGATTGCTGCTGGAAAAGATGAATCCTTCGTTGGACGTTTGCGACCAGACCTCTCCGTCAAAGAAGGTCACGGACTTGTGATGTTCATCAGTAGCGACAACCTTCGCAAAGGCGCTGCATTAAACGCAGTTCAAATTGCAGAGTTAGTAGCAAAAAGCTTGTAAGTCCCTGAATCAGGCTGGCGGCATTCGATCAAGAACTGATCGGATTGCCGCCAGTGCCTTATCTGCATCATCAATTGTGATGACGAAAACTTTTCCATTTGCAAAATCAAAACGAAGACCAGGGCCTCTGCGCATTACAGCTGCCGTTGCTTTTTTCCAAGGCACCCAGCGAAAACCCCAGCCGCCCCATTCGGTTGGTTCGACTTGCAGCAAACGAACACTTGCAACGTTATTCCAGTCGATCTTTTGCACTGGGTAAATCCAATAGCCATATCGAATAAAGAATCCGCTATCGCGTACCTCAACGTTTAGTTTGCTAAATGTTATTACGGCGGCGTAAGCAAACAACATTACAGATCCGAAATAAAACCATCCCCAACCAATTATTTGTTTCTCAGCAGAAGCTGAATCATTTAAAACATATGTAAATGCAAAAATTATTGCGAGGAGTGGTGTAATTCCGTAGCGCAGTAACTTGTTTTCAATACTCCCACGCCAAATCGGTTCGGTAGACATTGCTTATGCGCCTAACGCTTTCTTTACAGCTGCCGCAACCTGTCCGCCATCAGCGCGACCAGAAACTTGTGGAGTAACAATCTTCATAACTCCACCCATGGCCTTCATGCCTTCTGCTCCAGTAGCTGCTACTTCAGCAACTGCTTTAGCAATGATGTCGGCAACTTCTGCATCAGATAATTGTGCAGGTAAGTATTTTTCGAGAACAACTAATTCAGCAGCTTCAATGTCTGCAAGATCTTGGCGACTAGCTTGTTGATATGCCTCAATTGATTCGCGGCGCTTTTTTGCTTCTTTGCTAAGTACTGAAATGACATCGCCGTCACTAAGTTCGCGGGCCTCTTTGCCAGAAACTTCTTCATTGGTTATGGCTGCGAGTGCCATGCGAAGAGTTCCCAAAGTCACCTTGTCGGCGGCCTTGGTTGCAATGGTTAAATCGGCTTGAAGTGTGGCTTTTAGTTGGCTCATAAGGACATCCTGCCACGATAGGCACATGGAACCGATTTCCTCCTGGCTCACGGGAGCTGGAATAACTGCTGGCGCAGGGCTCGCGTACAGCGCCGGCTATGAAGTGCGCGCCTACACACTGCGCGAAAAAACAGTTCCCGTCCTACCTACTGGGTCACAAAGCTTCAAGATTTTACATCTAAGTGATCTACATATGACGCCAAGACAATTCAAAAAACAAGAGTGGATTTCTAAGCTAGCTGAATTGAAACCAGATTTAGTGGTTGTCACTGGTGATTTTCTCGCTCATATGAATTCAGTCCCATCTGTGCTTGGCGCATTCAGTGCGTTTGCAGATATTCCTGGAGTTTTTGTCTTTGGTTCGAATGACTACTTCGCCCCAAGTCTGAGAAATCCTGCAAGATATTTGTTCAAACCGGATGGAAAGTTAATCGGCGGAGTTGAACTTCCTTGGCAAGACTTGAAAACCGGACTCGAAGAATTGGGTTGGGTTGATTTAACTCATCGACGCGCAGAACTAACAATTGCCAATACTCGAATTGAATTTCGTGGTGTGGACGATCCGCATCTAGGTTATGACGACTATTCAACAGTAGCGGGACGGCCAGATGGAAACTCCTTTGCAATTGGAGTTACGCATGCTCCTTACTTGCGAATCCTTGATGCAATGTCGGCAGATGAGGTGCCATTAATTCTCGCGGGCCACACCCATGGCGGCCAACTATGTTTGCCTTTCTTTGGTGCACTTGTAACTAACTGCGACCTCGACACTCGTCGCGCAAAAGGATTACACAGATACAACGAATCTTGGATGCACATTTCTGCAGGACTTGGCACCAATCCATATACCCCGGTTAGATTTGCTTGCCGACCAGAAGCAACCTTGCTAACACTTACGGCAACAAAATAAGAAGTGAGTTAAGTTTCTCTTATGCGTATTGATGTTTGGTCCGATGTTGTTTGCCCTTGGTGTTACATCGGTTTTGTCCGCTTAGAAAAGGCCATTGATCAACTTGATGTCGAAGTTGAGTTGTACCTTCATGCCTATCAACTAGATAAAGAAGCAAACGAAGAGCCATATCTTGCAGTTGAGAACTTGGCGGAAAAATACGGAATTCCAGTTGAAGGGGCAATTGAAATGATGGGCAACGTTTCATCAATTGCCGAATCTGAGGGTTTGCATTACCAACTCGACAAAACTTACGGCGCCAACACCCAACTCACTCACCGTTTATTGATGATGGCCGCTGAACGTGGGGTGCACCACGACCTTTTGTTCAAACTGTTCAATGCGTACTTCGAAAAAGCTGAAAAGATTTTCTCAGTTGAAGATTTACGTCCCTTTGCCGAATCTGTAGGTATCAAATTTGAAGAATTGCAGAATCTTGCCTCTTCGGATCTTTATAAAGATATCTTGCAATCAGATAAGGAGCTAGCTGATTCCCTAGAAATTCGTGGCGTGCCATTCTTTGTGTTTAATCAAAGAGTTGCGGTCGCAGGAGCAGAATCCACCGAACTCTTCGTGCAAGCTATTCAAAGAGCCCTTCACGAGGGTTAGGGTTGTCAGAACCAGCCAATACTTTGCTGACAAGTTATTAAGACTAGGGGGATAAATGAGACGCAAAATTACGTTCTATGACATTTACATATTTGTCGCCACAATGCTTTCACTTTCAATCTGGGGTAGCACCGGAAATGGACTTTCAGGCTTGATTGTCTTTGGATTCTTCTGGCTAATTGGCATTCCGTTTCGTGCCAGCGCTTGGGCAACTAGCCGATTGAACAGCCGTCCGTGCCCCGTGTGCGGAAATCGAGTGGCAAATGGCCAAACTGAGTGCGGCTCATGCGGGACAGACTTTCGCCTTCAGTAACCTTCGCCCGTGCTTTTATCTGACCGCGACATCAAGGCCGAAGTAGCTGCTGGCCGTATCAAATTAGAACCATATGACGAATCAATGGTTCAACCAGCCAGCGTTGACATTCGGCTAGACCGCTTCTTTCGTACTTTTGAAAACCATCGCTACCAGTTCATCGATCCACGTCAAAATCAAGAAGACATGACTCGTAGCGTTGAAGTATCACCAGATGAAGCTTTTGTTTTGCATCCTGGCGAATTCGTCCTTGGTAGCACATTCGAAGTCGTCACACTTCCAGATGACATCGCAGCTCGCGTTGAAGGTAAGTCTTCACTTGGTCGACTCGGCCTGCTAACACACGCAACAGCGGGTTTCGTAGATCCAGGTTTTTCCGGCCACATCACTTTGGAATTGAGCAACGTATCTAATCTTCCAGTAACACTTTGGCCAGGAATGAAGATCGGTCAACTTTGCTACATCAAAATGTCAAGCCCGTCTGAACATCCATACGGTGCAAGTGTTTATGGTTCCCGTTACCAAAATCAGCGCGGTCCAACCCCGAGCCGTTCTTACCAAAACTTCCACATCACAGACGTTTCTTAATTAAAGTTTTTCTTAAGTAAGGGTTTTCTTAAGTAAAGCTTTCAAATTTAACATCAATATTCTTTAAGGCGTTTCAGTTTCAGTTTCAGTTGGTGTGGCAGTTGGTTCAATAATTTCATCGCCAACAACATTTGCTGGTAGTTTTAATTTAAATTTGTGACGTGGAACGTCTTTCAATGCATTGATCATTGATTGTCGCCAGATTGGACCTGGCAATGTTGAACCAAAAACGTCTTCATAAAAACGGCCATTGATTTCAAGGTTCTGCATTGGGAAGCGGTAACCACCACGTGGATCGCCAACCCAAACTGTTGCTTCAAGATCTGGGGTGTATCCACTGAACCAAACGGCAGCGGAGTCGTTTGTCGTGCCGGTCTTCCCGGCGGCGTCGCGTCCGATAGCTAAGCCAGCACCAGTACTACCTGGAAATCCGGAAATCACACCGCGCAAAATTTTGGTTACACCATCGGCAACTTCTGGATCAATGACTTGTGTGCATTGGCTTGTGCCAATTGGCAGTACGTTTCCGTCGCGGTCAACTACCGACAAAATCACTCTTGGCTTGCAATACAAACCATGTGCAGCAAATGCTGCGTAAGCAGTTGCAACGGATAGCGGCGTGACTTCGTTTGCACCAAGCACGAAGGATGGAACGCGAGCTAGAGATGCGCCACTTCCAGTTCTAACCCCCATTGATTCTGCGATTTCGGCAGGTCGGCAAATTCCAGTTTTTTCTTCTAGTGCTACGTAGTAGTTGTTTACAGAATACGCAGTTCCGGTGAACATGTTGTAAAAACCACCACCGCGAAAATTCTTTGCGGTGTATGGAGGGAATAGATCTGTTCCCGCACAGTTGTAAAAGTTTTCGTATGTACTTTCTTTTGGCGCTTTGATTTCTTCAAAAGCACTAAATCCCATTTCAATTGCGGCAGCAAGCACAAAGATTTTAAATGTTGAACCTGCCTGCATACCGATGGTTCCACCCATGCCACGGTCGGTGTTGTAGTTGTAGGTAGTTTTTCCACGGCCGGTTGTTCCCCATAAACGGTTTTGTGCCATTGCAACAACATCGCCAGTTCCTGGTCGAATCATTGAGATTGCTGCAGCTTTGTTGCTCTTGTCTTTTGGCGGAATATATTTATTTACTGCCTTTTGGGCACCGGTCTGCGCATTCACATCAAGGGTGGTGGTGATAGTCAAGCCACCTTTGCGCAGCAATGCATCACGTTCAGCCAAAGTGGCACCGAATGCTTGACTGCTTCTAACAACCTTTAGTACATAGTCACAGAAAAATGGCGCGATAGAAGATGTGCAACCATTTGAGTTGGTGGTCGGATTCAAAATGTCAGAAAGTGGACGATTTTTTGTGGCGTCAGCTTGCTCTTGTGTCGTGTACCCAAGCTCAGCCATACGATTTAAGACAATGCTACGTCGATTAATGGCAGCTTCTGGATGGCGAATTGGGTCGTAGCCATAAGGTTGTTGAACTAGACCAGCTAACAAAGAACTCTCGGCCAAAGTTAGTCGAGAAGCAGACTTAGAGAAATAACGTCGAGCCGCAGCTTCCACGCCGTAAGCACCGCTGCCAAAGTATGCAATGTTTAAGTAACCTTCAAGAATTTGCTTCTTAGTCATTTGCTTTTCAATTGCGAGGGCATATCGAAGTTCTTGGAGTTTGCGAGCGTAAGAGCGTTCAGTAGCAGCAGCTATTGCTTGATCTGAATTCGCTGAACCTAACAAAATATTTTTCACATACTGTTGTGTGATTGTGGAACCACCCTGCACGTCACTACCTGTTGCATTGCTGACAAGTGCTCGAAGTGTGCCGCGCAAATCAAAACCGTGATGAGAATAGAATCGAGAATCTTCAATCGCAATAATTGCATCCTGCATTACCTGTGAGATTTCAGTAATCGGAACTTCAATGCGGTCTTGATAATAAAGCGTTGCAATTTTTGTTCCATCTGAAGCCAAAATCACAGTTCGCTGAGGAAGGGGTGGTTTGGTCAAAGTGGATGGGATTCCGTTGTAGCCGTTGAATGAACCGTTTGCAACTACACCAACCGCTGCGAGAACTGGCAAAAGCGCACCAGAAAGCATTACGCCCATGGCCACACTCATAATGGTGATGACTGCAATCACCCTCGTATATACCTCGCGCACGGGTTCAGCCTAAATCTTTGTCAGATTATTAGTAAGGTGCTAGTTAACTTAGGCTTAGACCATTAAAAGGAGTGCGATGTTTGAAGCCAAAATCTCACAAATGGGTTTAGTTATTCCCACTGTGCCAGCCCCAATTGCCGCCTACGTTCCGGCAGTAAAAGTAGGTGAATTTGTCTTCACTTCAGGTCAACTCCCAATGGTTGATGGCAAATTGCTTGCTCAGGGAATAGTCGGTGACCTTGCCGGGGACATTGACGTTGAAACCGCGAAGAAATGTGCTGCCCAAAGCGGCATTAATGCTTTAGCTGCGGTCAAAAGTGTGATTGGCACGCTTGACAACGTTGTACGGATTGTGAAAGTTACTGGTTTTATCGCTTGCCGCTCAGATTTCACAAATCACTCAGCCATCATGAATGGTGCGAGTGAGTTATTCCAGGAGATTTTCGGTGATGCAGGTGTTCACGCACGCTCATCGGTTGGAATGTCAGCTCTTCCGCTTGGCGCTCCTACTGAAGTCGAATTAGTTGTCCAGGTTCGGGCATAACGCCTCATGCGGAAGTCGGTTAGTCTCACCTAGTCTGACGCTACAAAAGTGAATAACCTACAAAATGAATACTGCAGAAATGAATACAAGGAGAAGAAATGAACACCCCTGTAAATAGTGCACCGCTCTTTGCTGCACTAGACGCTGAAGCTGCTGCTGCACTTCGGTCATCAATGGTGGAAGTTAAAGCCAAAAAAGGCGCACTCATCTTCGAAGAAGGCGAACCAGGGGATCGACTTTATGTAATCACAACTGGCAAGGTGACCCTTGGCCACAAAGCTAAAGATGGTCGTGAAACTTTGCTTGGAGTTCTTGGACCTGGCGAAATGTTTGGCGAACTGAGTTTGTTTGATCCAGGTACTCGAACCGCAACCGCAGTTGCTTTGACCGATGTAAAACTGCTTGGACTTTCAAGTGATTCGCTTCGACCTTGGCTCACTGGTCGTCCTGAAGTCTCTTTGAAACTACTGCAAGCTTTAGCTCAACGCCTGCGTCGCACAGAAGACGCAATGGCAGATTTAGTTTTCTCAGACGTTCCTGGTCGGGTTGCAAAAGCATTGCTATCACTTTCCGACAAGTTCGGTGTTTTTAAAGATGGCGAATTGTTTATCGAACACGATATGACTCAAGAAGAGTTAGCACAACTTGTTGGTGCATCTCGCGAAACAGTGAACAAAGCTTTAGCTGAGTTTGTTAATCGTGGGTGGATGCGGGTCGAACAACGCTCTGTCACAATTGTTGACCTTGAGCGAATCCAGCGACGCTCTAGTTAAGTAGCCCTTATGGCGGCTAAGAAACCAAAGGTTGACACAAGTAATTCCGCCGCCATTTTGCGGATACTCAAAAAGACCTATCCAGATGCGAAATGCGAATTAGATTTTCGCAATCCACTTGAGTTAACTGTCGCCACAATTTTGTCAGCACAATGCACAGATCGCCGGGTTAACGCGGTAACTCCTGCACTATTCAAAAAGTATCCGACCGCAAAAGCACTAGCTGCTGCAGATCGAGCTGAACTCGAAAACATAATTATGTCAACGGGATTCTTTCGCGCAAAAGCCAATTCGATTCTTGGTATGGCGGCAAAAGTCTGTGATGAATTTGGTGGAGAGGTGCCGAACACTTTAGAAGATTTAGTGAAATTACCAGGAGTTGGTCGAAAAACTGCAAATGTGGTTTTAGGAAATGCGTTTGATGTGCCAGGCATCACCGTTGACACACATTTTGGTCGCTTATCGCGCAGATTTGGTTGGACGATTGCAACTGACCCAGTCAAAGTGGAATTTGAAATCATGGAAATCTTTAAGGCCAAAGAGTGGACAGACCTTTCACATATGTTGATTTGGCATGGCCGGCGTTATTGCCATGCTCGCAAACCTGCATGTGGCGCATGTCCGATCGCAAAGCTATGTCCAGCTTTTGGCGAAGGACCCACCGACAGCGCAAATGCATTAAAACTAGTTAAAACTGAAGGTCGTGCATGAATTCGCACATCAAACACATCGTAAGCAAATCAAATCAGCTTTCGGCTTCCGATCTAAGCCAATATCAGCCACCAAAAGATTTGGTAGCGCGCAAAAGTGCGATTCTCTTGTTGATTGGCGAGTCAGAGAGTGGACTTGACTTAACTTTTATTCAACGTTCAGCCGGCCTTCGTCATCACCCAGGGCAAGTCGCATTTCCAGGTGGAATGATGGAAGAGACGGACGCAGATGAAATTGCGACTGCATTGCGCGAAGCAGAAGAAGAAATTGCTCTAGATCAAACTTCGGTGAGCATTTTGGCAACGCTGCCAAACTTGTTTGTGCCGGTCAGTCAGATTCAAGTGACGCCAGTTTTGGCGCATTGGCATTCACCGCATGATGTTTTCCCAAACGATGTGGGTGAAGTTGAAAGAGTGGAAAGAATTCCGCTTAGCGAACTGACCAATCCAGACAACCGGGTAAATGTTCGTCACAGTTCTGGATTTGTTGGACCAGCGTTCAACGTCCGTGATTTAGTCATTTGGGGATTTACCGGTGGCTTGCTAGATAGATTGTTAGCTGTTTATGAATTTGAAACCGAATGGGACAAAAAAGCAATCGTGGATTTAGATCCACGTTATTCGTGAGTTAACCCAGTCCATCCTGGAACAGTTTTAATCCATTCGAAAATTATGTTTGCAAATTCATCAGGATTTTCTTCATGTGGGAAATGTCCAACTTTTGGCATTAGGTAGTAATCGTACGGTCCTTGGATGTATTCGTTGTCTCGTTCGGCGGTGCGAGGAGTTATTGCACCATCGAGTTCACCATGAATTTGTAGGACTGGAACTTTGATTAGGTTTTCCATTTTGGTTTGATAAACCCGACCATCTTTTCTAGGGATAGACCGCAAAGCCCAACGGTGATATTCCAAAGCACAGTGTGCACTGGCTTGGCCCAGTAGTGCCGCGCGGTAAACCGCAGCTGTCTGCTGGTCAGGCCAACTTGAACCAGACCACTTGCGCAAAATCTTTTCTACTTCCTCGCCATCATTCTTTGTCAATTTGTATTCTGCGTAGAAGGGAAGTTGAAAAGCGTAAATATATGTAAGGGCATTTCGCTGCACAGTGTCCATCAAGATTTGGCGGCGCAATCTTTTAGGGTGTGGCATAGATACTGAGACTAAACCAGCAACTACATCTGGATAGATCGCTGCAACAGTCCAAGCACTAATTGCACCCCAGTCGTGACCAACCAAAATTGCTTTGGTTTCACCGAGAGAATAAATCAATCCGCGAATATCTGCCGCAATAGTCATTGGGTCATATCCATGCGGAGTGTGGTCACTGCCACCATAGCCGCGTAAATCCATTGCAACTACTCGAAAACCATTTTCACTAAATTGCGGAATGATTTTTCGCCATGTCCACCAAAACATTGGAAAGCCGTGTAACAAAATTACAAGTGGTCCATCACCAGCTTCAACAATATGAAAGCGTGCAGTGTTGGCGGCTATATCTCTATGCTCCCAAGGACCGTCTGCACGGATTACAGCATCTGTTGCGGGGAGTATCAAGAATTCTGATCCAAGTCGGTGCGAGTCACAGCTGCAGTGATGCTATTGATTGATTTTTCAATGCTGTCAGCTGATTTCGTTGGTGCTTTGACTTTCTTGGCATTTCCTTTAGCAAGGAACAGCAAGACAACTGCAATCAACATGAAGATTCCGGCGTCAATGACAAAAGCCAACCAGGTTGGAATTCCAAATTCTGCCAAACCGAAAGCAAGCGCGATTACTAGCAGCAAGCCTGATATTGAAAAGAATCCAAGTGCGGTCACCAAAAAGATGGAAGAGCGAAGTGCTCGCCGACCGGACTCTTTTAGTTCCGCTACAGCTAAATCAATCTGATTTCGAACCAAAGTTTGAATATCTGCAATTGATTGGGCGACAAGTTCGCCAAAGCGCTTTGGCGTTTGGTCGTTCTGGTCGTCAATTGGGCTGGTCATAATGCCTCCTACAAGGCAAGGTTAGTCCGAAACTGATTTTTTCTATTCTTCGCTCTTGCCACTTGCAAGACCCTGCGAAATTAGGTTCATGACAGTCGGGTCAGCCAAAGTTGTGGCGTCACCCATTGAACGGTTTTCAGCAACATCTCTGAGCAACCGGCGCATGATTTTTCCAGAACGAGTCTTTGGAAGTTCTGCCACAACCATGATTTGGCGAGGCTTGGCAATTGGTCCAATTTCTTTGGCCACGTGATCGCGAAGTTGTTTCACAAG
>JBIISC010000081.1:0-8618 GCA_044341215.1 Candidatus Nanopelagicales bacterium
CAGGTTCGAAGCTTGCAACACCGGTATTCGATGGTGCACGCGAATCTGAAGTAACTGGTTTGCTGAAATCAACTCGTAAGTCTGCAAACGGCGAACGTCTTATCAATGAAGCAGGTAAGGCACGTTTATTCGACGGACGAAGTGGCGAACCATTCCCAGGTCAAATCACTGTTGGCTACAAGTACGTCTTGAAGTTGCACCACTTGGTCGACGACAAGATGCACGCACGTTCAACCGGCCCTTACTCAATGGTTACACAACAACCACTTGGCGGTAAGGCACAGTTCGGTGGACAGCGCTTTGGTGAAATGGAAGTTTGGGCTCTTGAAGCTTATGGAGCTTCATACGCACTTCAGGAATTGTTGACTATCAAGTCTGACGACGTCCAAGGTCGCGTAAAAGTTTACGAAGCAATTGTTAAGGGCGAAAACATTCCTGAACCACGCATTCCAGAATCATTCCGCGTGCTCATCAAGGAAATGCACAGTCTTTGCCTCAATGTTGAAGTTCTGTCTAAAGCAGGCGAAGCCATTGAAATGCGCGAAACCACAGAAGACATCGATGCTCTCGGTGAAACTCTTGGAATCAATCTTTCGCGTCCAGAACCAAGCAGTGTAGAAGAGATTTAGAGGTTATTGACATGGTTGACGACAGAGATGATGGCGCAAGCAAGGTTGTAATTAGTCTTGCAAGTGTTGAGAACATTCGTAAATGGTCACACGGTGAAGTTAAGAAACCAGAGACCATTAACTACCGCACACTCAAGCCAGAGAAAGACGGCTTGTTCTGCGAAAAGATCTTCGGTCCTACCAAAGACTGGGAATGTAACTGCGGTAAGTACAAGCGCGTACGCTTCAAAGGTATCGTTTGTGAACGCTGTGGTGTTGAAGTTACCCGTTCAAAAGTTCGTCGCGATCGCATGGGTCACATCGAACTTGCAGCACCTGTAACTCACATCTGGTACTTCAAGGGTGTTCCTAGCCGTCTTGGTTACTTGCTTGATGTTGCACCAAAAGACCTAGAAAAAGTTATCTACTTCGCCGCTTACATGGTTACACATGTAGACGTTGATGGTCGCCACGAACATCTTCCACGTCTTGAATCAGAACTTGGCAAGCGCACAAAGCGTTTAGCTGAAAAGCGTGACGTTGAAATCGCTGCTCGTAGTGAAAAGATGGAAGCAGACTTAGCTGAACTCGAAGCCGAAGGCGCAAAGAGCGACGTCAAGCGCAAAGTTCGCGAAGGTGGCGAACGCGACATGGCTGCCACTCGCAAAAACTACGACACCGAAATCGATCGAATTCAAAAGATTTTCGATCGCTTTAAGAATCTTAAGGTCCAAGACCTTGAAGGTGACGACAAGCTATACCGTTCAATGCGTACCGAATACGGTAATTGGTTTGAAGGCAGCATGGGTGCTGCAGCAATCCAAAAGCGCCTAGAAACTTTCGACCTTGATGCAGAAGAAGCGAAGCTAAAAGAAATCGTTACAACTGCTAAGGGTGCAAAGAAGATTCGTGCATTGAAGCGAATTGCAATTGTTCAATCATTTACTCAAACCACAAACGAACCTAAGTCAATGGTTCTTGAAGCGGTTCCAGTTATGCCACCAGACCTACGTCCAATGGTGCAACTAGATGGTGGACGCTTTGCGACTTCAGATCTAAACGATCTTTACCGCCGCGTCATCAACCGCAACATTCGTTTGAAGCGTTTGCTTGATTTGAATGCACCAGAAATTATCGTTAATAACGAAAAGCGTATGCTTCAAGAATCTGTTGACGCATTGTTTGCTAATGGTCGCCGCGGTCGCGCAGTAACCGGCACTGGTGGAAATCGCCCGCTTAAGTCTTTGTCTGACTTGCTTAAAGGTAAGCAAGGTCGTTTCCGTCAGAACTTGCTCGGAAAGCGCGTTGACTACTCAGGTCGTTCAGTTATCGTGGTTGGTCCACAGCTGAAACTTCACCAATGTGGCCTACCAAAACAAATGGCACTTGAATTGTTTAAACCATTCGTTATGAAGCGCCTTGTTGACCTAAGCCACGCACAAAATATCAAGAGCGCAAAGCGCATGGTTGAACGTTCGAACACCGCAACCTCAATTGTTTGGGACGTTTTGGAAGAAGTAATTACTGAACATCCAGTATTACTAAACCGCGCACCAACTTTGCACCGTTTAGGTATTCAAGCTTTCGAACCTAAGTTGATCGAAGGAAAAGCAATCCAGATTCACCCACTTGTATGTACTGCATTCAACGCAGACTTCGACGGTGACCAGATGGCTGTCCACGTTCCACTTAGTGCCGAAGCACAAGCTGAAGCCCGCATCTTGATGCTTTCTTCAAACAACATCTTGTCGCCAGCAAGCGGTAAGCCAATCACCACTCCTACACAGGACATGGTTCTTGGTATCTACCACCTAACTGGTCACGCTGATAAAGGCGTTGGCGAAGGCCGCGCATTCACAGGCGTTGCTGAAGCTGTTATGGCATTCGATCTAAATGAACTTGGATTGCAATCACTTGTAAAGATTCGTTTGAACAACGTAGTTGTTGACGGAACTGCTTATGGTGAATCAGTAATTGTTGAAACCACAATTGGTCGCGCATTGTTCAACGATGCACTTCCTGCGGACTACAAGTTCGTAAACACAGTGGTTGACAAAAAGAAGTTGAGCGAAATCATTAACGATTTGGCTGAGCGCTATCCAAAGGTTGCAGTTGCTGGAACCCTAGATTCACTAAAGGATCTTGGTTTCTACTGGGCAACTCGTTCTGGAGTATCAGTCGGTATCGAAGACGTAATCGTGCCAATCGAAAAGGCAGAATTACTAGCCGAAGCTGAAATTAAGGCTGCCAAGGCAGACTCAAACTTCGAACGTGGCATCATTTCTGAATCAGAACGTCGCGAACAATTGGTAGCGATCTGGACCAAAGCAACAGACGATATTGCTGACAAGATGGAAGCGAACTTCACAGGTTCAACAAATCCAGTTTGGCAGATGGCTGCATCCGGCGCTCGAGGCAACATGCTTCAGGTTCGTCAGCTTGCAGGTATGCGTGGTTTGGTGACAAACACCAAGGGTGAAATTATTCCGCGTCCGATTAAGTCGAACTTCCGTGAAGGTCTTTCGATGTTGGAGTACTTCATTTCTTCTTACGGTGCACGTAAGGGTCTTGCAGACACCGCACTTCGTACCGCAGATGCTGGTTACCTAACACGTCGTCTAGTTGACGTTTCCCAAGATGTAATCATTCGTGAATTCGATTGCGAAACTGAAAGCGGAGTTATCAAGACCATTGGTACTGATAAAGACGGTAAAGTTTCAAAGCACAAGAACGCAGAAGCAGCAGTTGTTTCTCGCACATTGGCTGAAGCAGTTAAAGATGCAAGCGGTAACGTAATTGCTAACGCAAATGAATACGTGACTGTTGAAACTCTTGACAGTTTTGTTGCAGCCGGCGTACTTGAAATCAAAGTTCGTTCAGTACTTACATGCCGCAGCAAGTTAAGCGTTTGCGGAATGTGCTACGGAAAGAGCCTTGCTACAAACCGTCCAGTTGAAATTGGTGAAGCAGTCGGCATCATCGCTGCACAATCAATTGGTGAACCAGGAACTCAGCTAACAATGCGTACTTTCCACACCGGTGGTGTGGTTGGTGCCGGTGGTACTCGTGACATTACTCACGGTCTGCCACGCGTTGTTGAACTTTTCGAAGCTCGCGATCCAAAAGGTAAAGCATTCCTTAGCGATTTCGATGGCGTCGTAAAGATCGAATATGGCGAGAAAGTAAATATTCTTTCAATCGTTCCGGATTACGAAACTGATAAGAAGCCTTTGAAGCACAAGATTCTTAAGCGTGACTTCGATGGCAAGATTCTTGTTCAAGATGGCGAACATGTTTCAACCGGTCAGCAATTGACTAAGGGAATCCGCGATGCGAAGGATGTACTTGCATACTTCAACTCACGTGACACCCAAGACTTCTTAATCGATCAGGTTCAAGATGTTTACCGCGGTCAGGGTCAGAGCATCCACGACAAGCACATCGAAGTAATCGTGCGCCAAATGTTGCGCCGTGTTGTTATCACCGATCAAGGTGACAGCAACTACCTCGAAGGTGATTACGTTGATTCACTTGAATTGCGTTTGGTTAACGAAGAACTTCGTGCCGAAGGTAAGAAGACTGCATCAGGTCGTAACGAACTTATGGGTATCACAAAGGCATCACTTGCAACCAACTCATGGTTGTCAGCTGCTTCCTTCCAAGAAACCACAAAGGTTCTTACAACTGCAGCACTTAAGCAACGCACTGACAATTTGCTTGGTCTGAAGGAAAACGTAATCTTGGGTAACTTGATCCCAGCTGGTACTGGCTTGGCCAACTACCGCGATGTTGTTGTTGAACCAACTGAAGAAGCAAAGGCTGCGATGTATGCAAGCCGCAGCTCCTACGCAGATGATTACGGCGACGGTGGCTTCGGCCAAGGCTCAGGAGAAGCGATTCCTCTGGACGACCTTCGTCTGACCAACTCACGCGATTACTACTAAAAACCAACCTAGACGGCCCCCGGGAAACCGGGGGCCTTCTTTTTACAAGGAGCCCCAGATAAATAGTCCAGCAGCTCTTTCCTATATATAGGAGTTTTCTCCATATATAAGTGTGTTTTCACCCACATGAGTGCAAAGCCCAATCTGGCAAAATCTGGCCAATTTGATGGCTAAACCTCCCGATCCAAGGCAAAAGTTGACCCCGGGCAGGGCAGTTATCGGCGTGTCGGGGCTGGAAATGAGGTCGGATTTGGGTCTGTTTGCCTAATCTGCCGCCACGGCATTCCGCTACGCGGACCTTCCTGGTTTTGGGCCGGATAACTCGTTTTGCAATTCACAAGCCTCATCCACTACTTTCACCGCCTGAGCCCGGCTCCTACCGGGTCTTGTCTGTGCGTATGCCAGGCCAAGACATTTCACGCATAAATGTGTGTGCGAATCTCTGATGAGATTGCAACACACCCGACCGCGTGGGTGGGAGAAGTGCAAAGAACAAAACCAACACGGTGAGAATAAAAAAATATTTTCACCACCAAGACATGGAGTACGTGAGTGCCAACAATTCAACAGCTGGTCCGTAAAGGTCGCCAGAGTAAAGTTGTAAAAAGCAAGACACCTGCATTGAAGGGTTCACCTCAACGCCGTGGTGTGTGTACACGTGTGTACACGACTACACCAAAGAAACCAAACTCTGCATTGCGCAAAGTTGCACGCGTTCGTTTGACCTCAGGTATGGAAGTTACTGCTTACATTCCAGGTGAAGGTCACAACTTGCAAGAACACAGCATTGTGCTTGTTCGTGGCGGTCGTGTAAAAGATCTTCCAGGTGTTCGTTACAAAATCGTTCGTGGATCACTAGATACACAAGGTGTTAAGAATCGTAAACAATCACGTAGCCGTTATGGTGCAAAGAAGGTGAAGGGCTAATGCCACGTAAAGGTCCAGCTCCAAAACGTCCACTAGTTGTAGATCCAGTTTATGCATCACAACTTGTGACTCAATTGGTCAACAAAGTTTTGCTAGATGGTAAGAAGTCAACTGCAGAAGCAATCGTTTACGGTGCTCTTGAAGGTTGCCGCGAAAAATCTGGTATTGATCCAGTTCTTACTTTGAAAAAAGCACTAGACAACATCAAACCAACTCTTGAAGTTCGTAGCCGTCGTGTTGGTGGCGCTACTTACCAAGTTCCAGTTGAAGTTAAGCCTGCTCGCGCAGTAACACTTTCACTTCGTTGGTTGCTTACATACTCACGCGCACGTCGCGAAAAGACAATGACCGAACGTTTGATGAATGAAATTCTTGATGCATCAAACGGACTTGGCGCAGCTGTAAAGAAGCGCGAAGACACCCACAAAATGGCAGAAGCTAACAAGGCTTTTGCACATTACCGCTGGTAAACGAAAACACACACGAGAAGTAACGGAGCTATAGAAGTGTCAGCCGACCTCGCCTTGACCCGAAACATCGGGATTATGGCGCACATCGACGCGGGTAAGACCACCACGACTGAGCGCATCCTTTTTTACACCGGTATCAACTACAAGATCGGTGAAGTTCACGATGGCGCAGCCACCATGGACTGGATGGAACAGGAACAAGAGCGCGGCATCACTATTACTTCTGCAGCAACCACATGTATTTGGGATAACCACACAATCAACATCATTGACACACCTGGCCACGTTGACTTCACAGTTGAAGTAGAACGTTCGTTGCGGGTTCTCGATGGTGCGGTTGCAGTTTTCGACGGTGTTGCTGGTGTTGAACCACAATCCGAAACTGTTTGGCGTCAAGCTGACAAGTACAACGTTCCACGTATTTGCTTCGTAAACAAGCTAGACCGTACTGGTGCAGATTTCTACATGTGCGTTGACACTATTCGCACTCGCCTTGGCGCAACCGCCGCCGTAATCCAAATTCCAATTGGTTCCGAGTTGGATTTCAAAGGTGTAGTTGACCTAGTTGAAATGCGCGCACTTGTTTGGCCAGAAGACACCAAAAAAGGTGAGGACTACAACGTAGAAGAAATTCCTGCGGACCTAAAAGCAAAAGCTGATGAATACCACCAAGCATTGCTCGAAGTTATTGCAGATGCTGACGATATTTTCGCAGAACTTTTCTTGGATGAAAAATTCACAACCCAAGATGTTAAAGATGCAATCCGTCGCTCAACACTTGCTGACAAGATCACACCAGTTCTAACTGGTTCTGCATTTAAGAACAAGGGTGTTCAACCAATGTTGGATGCAGTTGTTGATTACTTGCCATCACCACTTGACGTAAGTTCAACTTGGGGCTTCAAGCCAGACAACGAAGAAGTAAAGCTAGAACGCCATCCTTCAGATGACGAGCCACTATCTGCACTTGCATTCAAAATTGCTTCAGATCCACACTTGGGTAAATTGACTTACGTTCGTATCTACTCAGGTCGTCTTGATGCTGGATCACAAGTTCTTAACTCAACAAAAGATCGCAAAGAGCGCATCGGCAAAATTTACCGAATGCACGCAAACAAGCGTGAAGAAATTGCAAGCGTTGGCGCTGGCGACATCATCGCTGTTATGGGTCTGAAAGACACCACAACCGGTGAAACACTTTGTGATCCAAGCAAGCCAATCGTGCTTGAATCAATGAGCTTCCCAGCACCAGTTATTCAGGTTGCAATTGAACCTAAGACAAAGGGTGACCAAGAAAAACTTGGTATTGCAATCCAACGTCTTGCTGAAGAAGATCCAACATTTAAAGTTTTCACTGATGAAGAAACCGGACAGACCATCATCGCTGGTATGGGCGAACTTCACCTTGAAATTCTTGTAGACCGCATGCGTCGTGAATTCAAGGTTGAAGCTAACGTTGGTAAGCCACAAGTTGCTTACCGCGAAACCATCACCAAGAAAGTTGAAAAGGTCGAATACACCCACAAGAAACAATCAGGTGGTTCAGGTCAGTTCGCAGCAGTCATCATTGATATTGAACCAACTGGCCCAGCTGTTGGCGGCCCTGGCGGATATGAATTCGCTAATGGCGTCACAGGTGGCCGCATTCCTCGCGAATACATCCCATCAGTGGATGCAGGTTGCAAGGATGCAATGGAATACGGCATCTTGGCCGGATACCCATTGGTTGACGTCAAAGTTACGCTACAAGACGGTAAGTACCACGACGTGGACTCATCTGAATTAGCGTTCAAAATCGCAGGATCGATGGCTTTCAAGGAAGCTGCTCGTCGTGCGAACCCTGTCCTTCTGGAACCAATGATGGCTGTTGAAGTTATCACTCCAGAGGAGTTCATGGGCGACGTGATCGGCGACCTTAACTCTCGTCGTGGCCAAATCCAGGCCATGGACGAAAGAGCTGGCGCTCGCGTCGTCAAAGCGCTGGTTCCACTATCGGAGATGTTCGGCTACGTCGGCGATCTTCGTAGTAAGACCCAGGGTCGAGCCAACTATTCGATGGTCTTCGACTCTTACGCGCAGGTCCCGTCAAACGTAGCGACTGAAATCATCGCGAAGTCACGGGGCGAATGACGCGCGGGCGTGAAAACGCCCATGCCCCCAAAGGAAGAAACCCAGATTTACAGCGCCCGGGCTGTAAACATCAAGTAGGTCTTGGAGGACCAAGTGGCAAAAGCCAAATTCGAGCGGACTAAGCCGCACGTAAATATCGGCACCATCGGTCACATTGACCACGGTAAGACAACTCTTACCGCGGCAATTACCAAGGTGTTGCATGACGCATTCCCAGACGTCAATCCATTCACCCCATTCGATCAGATCGACAAGGCGCCTGAAGAACGCCAACGCGGTATCACTATTTCTATCGCACACGTCGAATATCAGACCGAAGCACGTCACTATGCACACGTTGACTGCCCAGGCCACGCTGACTACATCAAGAACATGATTACTGGTGCAGCTCAGATGGACGGTGCAATTCTTGTTGTTGCTGCTACTGACGGCCCAATGCCACAGACAAAAGAACACGTTCTTTTGGCTCGACAGGTAGGCGTACCAGCAATCGTTGTTGCATTGAACAAGTGCGACATGGTTGATGACGAAGAAATTCT
>JBIISC010000014.1:0-30165 GCA_044341215.1 Candidatus Nanopelagicales bacterium
TTAATTGGTTTTTCTAGTTCAATTAATTGATGATGTTCGACAAAACCCTTTTGCACGGCGTATTGATATAAAGCCAACTGCATATTTTCTAAAGTCTTATTCGCATTGGGTGCAGTTCCGACAGTCTTAATATCCGCGATGTAGACACCGTTGTCATTGCTAATCTCCACAATGTCGATTTGACCTTTGATGCGGAATTTTTCAGTCACACCAGCTGCGTTAGTTAGTTCTAGATGGTCATCAAAATCAATTTCAGCTGCAACGAACTTGCGGCTAGTGTTTTCTCGCCAATGCAAGAACCTGCGAATACATTCAACCGCGTTCTTCTTCTCACGAGCAGCATCAAACTCAGAACCAAATTTAACTTTGTCCCATATCTGATCAATTCGAGCGGCAATAGTTTCGAGTGAGTCTTCAATTTCTTTGTTGAACACTCCCTCAGCCAAAGCGTGAACGATTGAACCGAAGTTCATTGCGGTTGAAGTTGATTCCTGAGCAAACGCTCGATCTTGCATAAACCAACTTAGTGAGCAGTCATGGATTTTCTGCAATGACGATCCTCGAACATAGACCGGGCCATCAACTCGATCAATTGCTTTGTCATTTTCAGTTAGTTCTACTGTTCCCCACCAACTGTCTGGATTCGCACTCGGTACATAACTTTCACCTTTGGAAGTCTTTAGGTTTGCAAGGTGGGCTAAACGTGCTTCAGCTGCTTCACGCAATTCTGGAGTGACTACGTCGGAATTTTCGGTCGCAGCGATGCGCCTCAATTGGGCGACAAGGCCTTGCATTGAGTATCTGGATTCGTTGAGAATCTCGCGCGACCTTATTGCTACTGGTACTTCATTTTGAACTTGAACGTCATTTGATATCTTTTCATCAATCATGTTGGAGATGAAGCGAGATGCAACCCGACCTTGTTCGGGGTCGGCTGCTGTTGAGGAGACAAACAGTTTCTCTTTTGCACGTGTTATTGCAACATAAAACAGTCTGCGTTCTTCTTCAACGATTACATGTCGCTCAATCTGTTTGGCAATTTCATCTCGAGTTAATCGCTCAGGTTCGAGTATTGAGTTTCGCCGGCGCACATCAGGCCAAGTTTCTTCATCGGCGCTGCAAATGAAAACTGCTTTCCACTCTAAACCTTTTGCGCGGTGAGCGGTCATTAGAGCCACTGCGTCAGGTTCGAATGCGCGCAGAGTTGGTTGGGCTGGGACTAAGAGGTCTTTTACTTCTGCAACAAAGGTAGAAATACCGCGAGCTTTGCCTGGAATTTTGCTTTGAGCTTTTGAAAGTTCCATCAATGTGATTACTGCGTCTAAGTCGTGGCCTGCTTGAGTTGATTGAACATCTCCCGAAAGTGCTTTGGCTCGAAGTGAATCTTTCCAAGAGGAATTGTGCCAAATATGCCAAAGCACTACATCGACTGTTTTATTGGAAAGAACTAAGTCACTGGCTTTGAATAATAGATCACGCAAGCGAATCAATTTGGTTAATGCGAGACCGCCAACTTTTGGATCAATTAGATTCACTAGTTCTACATCCATAAGTGCGCGGGCAATAAGTTCTTCACTCCAGGTTTGGCTTTCATGGCCTCGAGTTGCATCGCGCAATTGCCGGCCCAGGTGTCTTAGGTCTGCACTATCTAATCCGCCAAGACCACTTGTTAGTAAGAAACTTGCGGTGTTTGGATTCTTCACCAGTTCGTGTGGTTTAGCCGCAACTTCTAGAGCGGTTAGTAAAACCTGAACTGCGGGCTCTTTTGCAAGTGGCAGTTCATCAAAAGTGACGTCAACCGGAATGCCAGCGCGAATCAGCGCTCGTTCGAGAATTGGAATTGAAACACTGCCAGATCTAACTAGCACAGATACATCGCTCCACAGTAAATCTTCAGTGGTAACTAATGCTCGGATTCTTTCGGCAACATCTTCGGCTTCGGATTCGGCAGATTCATAATTAGTAATAGCGATTGTTCCAGCTACTGAATTCTTGGTGATTAATTCTCGGTGGGCCTGTTTATCTATTCCTGGAATTTCAGTGGAGTTGTTTCGTTTAATTAGTTGAGCGGCGGCAGCGCGAATGGTTTCGCCAAATCTGCGAGTGACAAGTAATGGCACGACCTTTGGTTCTGCAAATGTGTTCATAAAGCCAAAATCTTTTGTGAAGTTTAAAACTGCACGCGAATCAGCTCCCCGAAAGCCGTAAATAGATTGATCTGGGTCACCTACTGCTATTAAGCAGGAATCTGAAGCAATTAGGTTCTGCAGAATTTCAACTTGGAGTGGGTCTGTATCTTGATATTCATCCACCACAACAACCCGGTAGCGTTTTTGGAGTGCAGCTGCTGCGGTTTGGGTTTTAGTAATTTCTAACGCTTTGACAATTAATTCGTTGTAATCAGTTAGAACTAGTTCGTCAAGATTGCCAAGATATTTGTCGAGCAATTTTGCAACTGCAGTCCACTCTTCATTTCCAACAGCTAGCTTTGCAAGATCGTGTTGGTCAAGATTGAGTGATCGGGCGCGAGCCATTGCGTTTCGAAGTTCAACACTCATTGCTCTAGTTTTAATTGCCTGATCTAAAACTGCTGGCCAACCGATTGAATTTTCGTCAAGTGACTCATCGATATTTGCTTGCACCAGTTCTCTAACTACAAGCTCTTGCTCTGGTGCACTCATTAGTTTTAGTTCTGTGATGTCGTCATCAGAAAACTCTCGGACAATTGAAAGTGCTAGTGCATGCAAAGTGCTAACTGCGGGTAGTTTTCCCGATCCAACTCGAGCCACAATTCGATCTCGGATCTCTTCGGCTGCTTGGCGTGCAAAAGTTAAAACCAAAATCTCACTAGCCTGAATTTCGCCTTCATTGATGATGCGAACAACTGTTTCGGTGAGAGTGGCAGTTTTTCCAGTTCCAGGTCCGGCAAGCACTAAAAGCGCGCCATGGCGATGGTTGGCAACTACTTCTTGAAATTCGTCTAGATCTTTAGCCACTGCTGGCTCTGGCGCTTTGCGCTCGAGCACCCACTTAGCAGTGGGCTTTGCAGGCTGGATGTGGCTAATTGGTGAATTCACAGCGCGAAACTAACTGCCCTACCTGACCCTTGAACCGATTCCCACGCACAAAATCCGTCTGTATTAGGCGTGGCCCGAGGCCTAATGGGAGTATCTGCCCGTGAGCAAAGAGGCACAGCACACCCTGGTGATCGAAGACGGGGTGATCACCCGCAGAGTGCGAAGGCCGGTAGACCTATTTAGGTTTGTCGCAGCCCTTGCCGGTATCGCATCAGTTTTAGCAGTCGCCACCATTGCCCTTTCCACCTTCAGTGGCATTGATCAAGACGTTGCTAGCTCTGCGGCAAAACTGCCAGCCATCATTGCACTTTCTTTAAGCACCATCTCTGGTTTTGGGCAGTTCGCTCTGCCATTGGTGATTTCTTTCTCGCTATTAAATGCAAAACGTGCACGTCTACTTGGCGAGTCAATCGCTGCGTTCGTAGCAGCAACTCTTGTCATCACTTTAATGATTAATCTCGCTCGAGATTTAGGTTCGCAAGATTTTTGGTATGCAATTTCTGGAACTTTAGATAGAAGTGCAGTTCCATTGCAACCATTATTCGCTGGCGTAGTTGCATTTGTAACAGTTGCCAGACTTCGCGGACAACTAAGCACTTTCTCAACATTTATATTGGCAAGCACTTTGATTGCAGATAGCGTCTCAGGCGGATTTACCGTGACTGCGCTTGTGGTCTCTTTGCTATCGGGTTACGCAGTTGGTTTAGCGTTTCGTTACGCCATTGGAACTCCAACCGTTCGGCCAAAGGGATTGGAAATTGCAAAGGCTTTAGGCGAAGCAGGTATTCACCTCAGTATGTTGCGCGCGGTTGATTCAACAAAACATGGTCGCCGCTACCAAGCAACAACCCAAGATGGGATGCGACTTTTTGTAGTTGTATTTGACCGCGACCTTGAAGGCGCTGGAATTTTGCCGCGCTGGTGGCGATCTCTTCGATTGCGCGACAGTGAAGCTCTCGGCGGATGGACAATGCGTGAAGCGGTTGAACGTTCTTCATTAATGGCTTTTGCTGCGACAAATGCCGGTGCGAAAGTTCCGGAACTACATCTTGTTCGACGAATCGGTGACGATGCATCTGTATTGGTATATGAATGGGTGGATGGGGTTTCAGGTTCTGACTTAAATGCTCAAGGCAAAAAAGTTAGTGACAAAACCCTTAAAGCTGCTTGGTCTGAAATTAAACAATTGCATGATTCAGGAATTGCCCACCGTGGAATTTCAGCTGAGCATTTGTTAATCGGCAAAAATGGTGATGTAACGATGGTTCACATCACCAGTGGCACAGTTGCAATGAGTGATTTGCAGGCCCGAATTGATATTGCAGATATGGCCATTGCATTGGCTGGACTTTCAACTCCTGCAGATGCAATTCGCATTGGTGCGAAGGTCTTAGGAAAGAACGCAATGATGTCTGCCCTACCGGCGCTGCAAAAGTTTGCGTTGAGCCAAGAAAATCGCAAGGCGCTTCGCAAGAGCAAAGAAACTCTTAGCGCTGTTCGGGAAGAAATCGCAGCTCTTTCACCTGGCGAAGAAATCGCTCAGGTTGAAATCGAAAGAATGCAGCCGCGCAAAGCATTCACAATTGCAGCGGCCTTCGTGGCTGGATATTTATTACTCGGGCAACTTGCAAATGTGAACCTGGTTGAGATTTTTGCAAGTGCGAATTGGCAATGGGTTGCAGTAGTTGCAATTTCAGTGTTTGTGATGTTTGTTGGATCGGCAATGACACTTGATGGCTTTGTGCTTGAAAAATTGCCATTCAGCAGAACTCTCCAAGTGCAAATTGCTGGTGCATTCGTGACTCTTGTTTCGCCACCTGCTTTGGGCAGCGTTGCAGTAAATGGCCGTTATTTGCAACGCAGTGGGCTTAGCTCGGCTGCTACTGGTGCAACAATTGCAGTCTCCCAAGTTCTGGCATTCATTGTCCATATCTTTTTATTGTTTGCAGCTGGTGTTGCTGCAGGTTCTGAACAAAACTTTATTTTCGAACCGCCACGAGAAGCTGTGATCGCATTTGGTGTGTTTGCGCTAATTGGAATAATTGTTTTGCCACTGCCTTTTGTTCGAAAATACATTGTTGACTTTGCTCGCCCACGCATCAGTGAAGTGTTGCCAAGATTTGTCACACTTGGTCAACGTCCTTCGAAACTTGTAGTTGGAATTTCAGGCATGATCATCATGAACGTTTCGCTTTGCATTGCATTGGTCGCTGCAGTTCGTGCCTTTGATGGCTCTGGCAGTTGGGCAGCAATCTCGCTGGTCTATCTCGCAGGTTCCACAATCGGTATGGCTGCACCTACCCCGGGCGGCATCGGTGCAATGGAAACCGTAATGACCGCAGGTCTAGTTGCCGCTGGGGTGGATGCTGGAATCGCCCTCTCAGCAGTTTTGCTTTACCGGCTACTCTCATTTTGGCTGCCAGCTATCCCAGGATGGCTGGCCTTCCGCCAGCTAATTAAGCGGGAATTGCTGTAATTGAAAGTTCAATAAACTTAACCCCTGCATCAGTTTTGATGTGAATAAGGAGTATTTGTGAGTTTGCCACCACTAGTTGAACCAGCAGAATCTTTAACTGTTGAGGAAGTAGTTCGCTATAGCCGCCACTTGATCATTCCTGAATACGGAATGGCTGGACAAAAGCGTTTGAAGAACGCAAAGGTTTTGTGTGTTGGTGCAGGTGGACTTGGCTCGCCAGCTTTGATGTATTTAGCTGCAGCTGGTGTTGGAACTTTAGGGATTGTGGAATTCGACACAGTTGATGTTTCAAATCTACAACGTCAAATCATTCACGGTCAAAGCGATATCGGAAAATCAAAAGCCGAGAGTGCTCGCGAAACTGTTCGCGAAATTAATCCGCTAATCAATGTGAACCTTCACGAAGTTCGTTTGGATTCTTCAAATGTAATGGACTTGTTTTCACATTATGATTTAATTGTTGATGGCACTGACAACTTTGCAACTCGTTATTTAGTTAACGATGCAGCAGTGCTACTTGGAAAGCCATACATCTGGGGTTCGATTTATCGCTTCGAAGGTCAAGCATCAGTGTTTTGGTCTGAATACGGCCCTTGCTACCGCTGCTTATATCCAGAACCACCACCTCCAGGAATGGTTCCTTCTTGTGCAGAAGGTGGCGTACTTGGTGTGCTTTGCGCCTCCATTGGATCAATTCAAGTAACCGAAGCGATTAAAGTTTTAACTGGAATTGGTGATCCACTAGTTGGTCGCTTAATGACATATGACGCATTGGAAATGAGCTACCGCACATTAAAGATTCGTAAAGATCCAAACTGTGCACTTTGTGGACCGAATCCAACAGTTACAGAATTAATTGATTACGAAGCTTTCTGCGGTTCCATTAGTGTTGAAGCAGCTGATGCTGCAGCTGGAAGCACCATCACAGCAACCGACCTAAAACAAAAGCTTGATGAACGGGCTGCAGGTAAACGTGACTTCTTGCTAGTTGATGTTCGCGAGCCAGGTGAATACGAAATTGTGAATATTCCTGGTGCGATTTTGATTCCAAAGGGTCGGATTCTCGACGGTAGTGCACTGGCAGAAATGCCGCATGACAAACCAATCATCTTGCACTGCAAGAGTGGGGTTCGATCTGCTGAATGTTTGGCTGCACTCAAGGGAGCGGGATTTGCCGATGCAACTCACGTTGCTGGCGGTGTGCTGGCTTGGGTTAATCAAGTTGAGCCTGAAAAGCCAACTTACTAACAGGCCAACCGCTAACAGCACTACTTACTAACAGGCCAACTTGCTCTCAGGCGCTCTCAAAATCAGCCCTCGGACTAGTCTTGGCCCATGACCAATATGCCCGAACCTAGTCGTGGGGTGCGTTTATCGAAGAATGAGCGTCGGGCGCTCTTAATCAGCGCTGCTCGTGAGGTTTTCGTGGCCTACGGCTACCACTCAGCGTCCATGGACGAAATTGCTGAGCGGGCAGGGGTTTCAAAGCCGGTCCTCTACCAACATTTCGAAGATGGCAAGCTGTCGCTTTACCTAGCGCTGGTCGACATCACTGGTAAGAATCTGATTTCAAAACTACAAGAGGCTCTGGCCTCAACCGCAGATAACCGTCAGCGGGTGGCTGCCACCATCTCGGCATACTTTGATTTCATCGAAGATCCAGATGCTGCATACCGACTAGTTTTTGAATCTGATCTCTCGAATGATCCAGTAGTTCGAGAAAAAATCGAATTCTACGAAGATGAATGTGCAGTGCTTGTTAGCCAAGTTATTGCAGAAGACACAGGACTATCTGCCGAAGAAGCAATGATTCTTGCAATGGGACTAACTGGAATGGCAGAAACCGCTGCCCGCCGTTGGTTGCGTGAAGGAAGTCGAGTTCCAAAACGTATGGCAGTAAATCTTGTAAGCCGACTCGCATGGCGCGGAATCTCTGGTGTGCCGCGCGCATCACATGCTCTACCTGAGACTGATTAGAAATAGGAAAATAAATGGAAATCCGTATTGGTGTTCAACATTCAAACCGCGAAATCGTGCTTGAATCAAATATTTCAGCAACTGAAGTTCGCAAACTTGTCGACAGTGCACTTGCAAAACCAGAAGCATTAGTTTTGGAAGATGAAAAAGGTCGCACAGTGATTGTGCCGGCAGGCGTATTGGCTTATGTAGATATTGCCGCATCTGACGTGCGCAAAGTCGGATTCTAAGAATTTATCTTGACGCAAACTTTCGCTGATTTTAATTTAGATGCACGCCTAGTTGATGCACTTTCTGCAGTGGGCATTAAAGAACCATTTCCAATTCAAACTTTGACCTTGCCGATTGCCTTAGGTGGCAACGACATTATTGGTCAAGCAAAAACCGGCACCGGCAAAACCCTTGGCTTTGGTTTACCACTTATTCAAAACGTTTTGAACGTAACTGAAAAAACCAAACTGCCCAAAGCCCTTGTAGTTGTGCCAACTCGCGAACTTGCCACCCAGGTTGCGAGCGATCTAAGCATCGCTGCATCCAAAACCGATTTAAAAGTGTCGGTTTTTTATGGCGGTAAGGCATATGAGCCACAAGTAGCAGAATTGAATTCTGGAGTTGACATCGTGGTTGGAACACCAGGCCGTTTAATTGACTTGATGAACCAGAAGATCTTGAAACTAAATGAAGTTCGAATGTTGGTATTAGACGAAGCAGATGAAATGCTCGACATGGGGTTTTTGCCTGATGTCGAAAAGATTTTGAAGAATCTGCCAAGCTCAAAACAAATGATGTTGTTTAGCGCAACGATGCCGGGTCAGATTATTAGTTTGGCTCGTTCCCATATGAATAATCCAACACATTTGAATGCCACCGACCCTAATGATGAGTCTTCATTGGTTGATGCAATCGAACAACATGTGTGGCGAGCGCATCCGATGGATAAAACTGAACTTATCGGTCGCATCTTGCAAGCTGAAGGCAGAAATCTTGTAATTATTTTCTGCAAAACTAAGCGCAATGCCCAAAAAGTATTTGAAGACTTGATTGAACGAGGCTTCAAGGCTGGTGCAATCCATGGAGACATGGGACAAGGTGCTCGTGAAAATGCCCTCAAGCAACTTCGGGCTGGCAAAGTTGATGTATTAGTAGCAACAGACGTAGCGGCTCGTGGTCTCGATATCGATGGCATCACTCACGTAATCAACTACGAATGTCCAGAAGACGATAAAACTTACGTTCACCGGATTGGCCGAACTGGCCGAGCTGGTGCTGATGGAGTTGCAATCACTTTGGTTGACTGGAGCGAGCTAACTCGTTGGCAAATGATTAACAAAACTCTAGGTTTGGCATTCCACGACCCATTGGAGACTTATTCAAATTCACCACATGTTTTCACTGGTTTGAAGATTCCAGAGGGCACCAGAGGACGTTTGGTTCCGGAAAAACCTGCTGCACCAAAAGAAAGTCGTGAATCTCGAGACAAAAAAGGTTCGAATCCGCGTGGGCAACGAAACAGTGAATCTAGAAATAGCGGTCAAAAATCGACTGAGCATAAATCGAGTGGCCAAGAAACTAGCTCACAAAAGACTAATGAAAAACAAGAACCACGTGCTAAAACCGATCAACCGGTAGCACGTAAACGTATTAGGGTTGAACGCAAAGACGTTTAAGCAGTAAGTAGCGAACGAGCTAACTCGCGATAGGCCTTTGCGCCATTTGAGTTTGGATCAGTAGCCAAAATAGAGCGGCCTCGAGCTGGTGCTTCAGCAAATCGAATCGATCGAGGCACTGGAGCCCAGACCCGTAAACCATATGTGCGTTTAACATCATTCAAGATGGCTCGTTCGTGTTCGTGTTGACCGTCGAACATAACGGGCAATACGCCAAGAACTTTGAGTTCTGGATTTGTATATTGCTGCACTTCTTTAATGGTTTCTAGCAATTGCCCCAGTCCACGGTGACTTAACGTTTCACAATGCATTGGCACAATCACATCAGTAGCAGTAGTGAGTGCATTTAGCGTCACTATGCCCAGGCTTGGTGAACAATCTAGAAGTACCCAGTCATAAAGATCAGAAACCGTTTTCAATGCTTCTCGTAAAACGTATTCGCGACCAGCTGCAGTAACTAGTTGCGCTTCGGTTGCGGTTAATTCGAGGGTTGCTGGAATCAGATCCACAAAATCATCTGTGTCAATCATGGTTTCGAACGCTGATGTTGTGCCGAGCAAAATATCGCGAATTGATAGATCAATATCTTCAGGATCAATTCCAAGTGAAAATGTCAGACTTGCTTGTGGGTCTAAATCAACTAATAAAACTTTTTCGCCGAGTTCAGCTAATGCCGCGCCTAGGGATGCGGTTGTGGTGGTTTTAGCTACCCCACCTTTTTGATTCACGATAGCAATAATTCTTGTCATTACGTACTCGCTTGAATGAATCCGAAAATTGAATCAGCAATTAGTTGCACACCAATTGCTGCGAGTAGCAAACCAGCTATTCGTGCCACGATAGTGATGCCAGCATCGCCTAGTAATCGGGCGATACCGCCACTAAACCTCATTGCAACCCAAATCAAAATATGAACAACTACCACGCCAAGAGCAAGTGATAAATACTGTGGTGTGCCTTCAGCTTTATTCGCAAACAAAATTGTGGCAACAATTGCGCCAGGTCCTGCAAGTAGCGGCGTGCCAAGCGGAACTAATGCCACATTCACATCTTTTTCAGCAGTTTCTTTTTCACCTTGACCAGTTAAAAGTTCTAACGAGACTAGCAAAAGCAATAATCCACCAGCGCCTTGTAGAGCAGGCAGTGAAATCTTCAAATACGACAAAACCTGTTGGCCTAGAACTGCAAACAAAACAATTACCCCAAAAGAGGTCATAGTTGCTTGGAATGCCAGCCGGGCCCGTTCGCGAACTGGACGCTTTCCTGCCAGCCCGAGGAAAATCGGTACAACTCCGGGCGGATCCATGATGACGGTAAGAGTCACAATCACAGAGCCTAGGAATCGAAGGTCGAGCAGTTCAGCCACGCGTGCAGGGTACTAGTAGACGCACAAAGACAGTTAAATCATGGTCATTTGCTCTCTTGGGCGCGATTACCCTTGCCCCGTGAAAACCCAGACTCGCATCTATGTAGGACGCCTGGCCGACACTGCAGTTTTTGACCCTCAGGGCGACTCAGTCGGCAAGGTGCGCGACGTCGTAGTCACTATTCGGGCGGGCAAGGTGCCAAATGTCACAGGTCTTGTGATTGAAGTTCAGCCTCGTCGTCGGATTTTTATCCCAATTACCCGCGTAACTTCAATTGAGCCTGGTCAAGTCATCACTACCGGCAAAGTTGATTTGCGTCGCTTTGCTCAGCGCAACAATGAAACTTTGATGGTTGCACAACTTATAGATAGCAAAGTTAAGTTACTTGCTGGCAATGAAGAAGTTGTGATCGGCGATTTAGCCTTTGAGTGGGATGCACGCACACGTGATTGGACTATCACGCGAGTCTTTGTTCGCAAACTAGGTTCGGGGTTTCGCCGGCTTGGCGATGGCGTAACAGTTGAATGGAATGAATTGAGTGGCCTTGGTGGCGACCAACCAGAACAGCTTGTTGATATCTTGCTAGAACAACTTTCTGGAATGCGCGCTGCCGACCTTGCTTCTGCTCTTCGCGATTTGCCAGAAAGCCGTCGACTTGCAGTTGTGCAGGAACTTGATGATGAACGGCTTGCCGACGTTTTAGAAGAACTTCCAGAAGATGACCGAGTTGAGTTGGTTTCAAAACTTGGTTTGGATCGAGTTGTTGATGCAATCGAAGAGATGGATCCAGACGACGCTGCCGACTTGTTGAAAGAACTTCCAAACGAACAAGCGCAAGAAATTATTGAAGCTCTTGAACCTGAAGATGCTGAAGACCTAAAGCGTTTGATTTCTTATGGCGACTACACCGCTGGCGGCATGATGACAACCGAACCTGTGATTTTGCCACCAGATGCAACTGTTGCTGATGCTTTGGCACGAGTGCGCAATCCAGCATTATCACCAGCTATTGCTGCACAGGTTTATGTTGTGCGCTCACCATTTGAAACTCCAACTGGTAAATATCTTGGGGTTGCACATTTCCAAAAACTTTTACGCGAACCGCCTTCATCTTTGGTATCGGCGGTGATTGATAAAGACTTAGAGCCAATTGGCCCGGAGTCACCATTGACAACTGTTGCTCGCTATTTTGCGACATATAACTTGGTGGCTTTGCCCGTGGTCGACGAAACCGGTCGATTACTAGGGGCGGTAACAGTGGACGACTTGGTCGACCATATGTTGCCAGAAAATTGGCGAGATAGAGATGATGAGGAGGTGTCTGATGGCTCGTGAAGAAGAACGCCGGGTTGTGCGTGGTCCACGCCTTGATGCACCACTAGAACAGCGTCGTAGCCTTAAACCAACTTACGATCCAGAAACTTTCGGCAAACTGTCCGAACGCATTGCACGTTTTATTGGTTCTTGGCGCTTTATTGTTTACATGACGGTATTTATTATCGGTTGGGTTTTGTGGAATGTTTTTTCACCAGCAGGTTTGCGTCCTGACGCATACCCATTCATATTCCTAACTTTTCTATTGTCATTACAAGCTTCTTATGCCGCACCACTTATTTTGTTGGCGCAAAATCGGCAGGCGGATAGAGATCGCGTAACTTCCGCAGATGATCGATCACGCACTGAACGATTGATAGCAGAGACAGAATTCTTGAGCCGCGAAATTGCTGCAATTCGTATCGCGCTTGGCGAAGTTGCAACTCGTGATTTCATCCGTGGTGAACTTGATGAATTGGTTGATGAGGTTGAAATTCGCACAAGAGCAGTTAGCGAAGAACTCGATGAGCGCCCAGAAGCCTAAAGATTTAGGCTCTGCAAGTGCTGACTGAAGCGAACGTACTTAAATCTCTAGAAACTGTAGAAGATCCAGAAATCCATAAGCCAATTACTGAGCTTGGCATGGTGAAGTCAATTTCGATAAATGGATCAGAAGTTACAGTCGCAGTCTTCCTCACAATCAAAGCCTGCCCGATGCGCGAATCAATTGTTTCCAGAGTTGAAAATGCAGTTTCCAAAATCGAGGGTGTTTCAAAAGTAATTGTTGAACTCGATGTTATGAGTGACGAACAACGTACTAAGTTGAAATTGCAGTTACGTGGACCAGAGCGTGAGATTCCATTTGTCCGCCCCGACTCAAAGACAAGAGTGTTCGCAATTGCATCTGGCAAAGGCGGCGTTGGAAAATCTTCATTAACCGTCAATTTGGCGGTTGCATTCGCCCAAAAAGGTTTGAGTGTTGGCATCATTGATGCGGATATTTACGGTCACTCGATTCCAAGAATTCTTGGACTTAGTGCCGAGCAAACTCAGATTGATCCGGATTTAAGAATTCCACCTAGTGCGCATGGCGTTAAAGCCCTTTCTGTGCTCGGAATGAAAGGTGGAGACACTTATCGCCCAGTTGCTTTGCGTGGCCCAATGCTTGGCAAGATGCTTGAACAATTCCTTGCAGATTTTTATTGGGGCGACTTAGACATACTGTTATTGGATTTACCACCAGGCACAGGTGATATTGCCATCTCAACCGCTCAATTGTTGCCAAATGCGGAACTGATTGTTGTTACCACGCCACAAATCGCTGCCGCTGAAGTTGCAATTCGTGCCGGCATGATGGCCACACTTATTTCACAGAAGATTGCTGGCGTAATTGAAAATATGAGCGCAGTTACCTGTGCAAAATGTGGTGAAGAAATGGAATTGTTTGGCGCTGGCGGTGGTTTGAAGGTTTCTGAAGAACTTTCTAAATCCACGAACAAAGAAGTACCACTACTTGGCAAGATTCCATTTGATGTAAGAATTCGCGAAGGTGGCGATAATGGACTACCACTTCCAATATCGAATCCAGAAGCACCGTCAGTAATTGTGATGAATGAAATTGTTGACCAACTATTAAAAAATAGCCAGCGATCTTTAGCTGGAAAAGCACTGAAACTATCGAAGTAGGAAAAAATGAGAAAAGCCCAAACCACAGCCGAACTACACCCAATTATTTTGGAGCGTTGGAGCACTCGTGCTTTCGATGCTGAATACGAAATCTCAGAGCAAGAGATGGTGACAATGTTGGAAGCAGCACGTTGGGCTGCATCAGCAAATAACTTCCAACCTTGGAGATTCGCTGTCGCTACTCGTGGTGACGAACTTTTTGCGAAATACACCGAGACACTTGCCGGCTTCAACAAATCTTGGGCACCGAATGCTTCTGCACTTATTGCCGTGATGTATGAAAAAACAGACGAAAAAGGCGACGTGCGCACCTCTGCACCATTCGATACTGGTTTAGCGGTTGGTCAATTGGTTTTGCAGGCTCAAGCAATTGAACTTCATACTCACCAAATTGGTGGTTTCGATAAGGATGCACTTCTTGTTGCACTTGGATCACCAGAGAATTTACAACCAGTAGTGTTGATTGCAGTTGGCAAATATTCACCAGATACCGATTTGCCACAAGAAATATTGAAACGGGAATCGGGAAATCGCGAACGTAAAGAACTTTCAGAGATTGTGATTGCTGGACTTTAAAAGTAAGTAATCTCGGTTACATGAGCCGCTTTCACAGGGCCAACACCTAGAAGGGTTCGTTGAACCACTCCAGAAATCTGCAACTCGTGGGCGATATGAACTGCGTCTTCATAAGAACGTGCGATGAATGCACAGGTTGGACCACTGCCACTAACAATTCCGTTTAGTGCACTTGCGTGTGCACCTGCTTGCAAGATTTTCGCCAGTACTGGTCTTTGTGAGATTGCAGGAACCTGCAAGTCATTAACCATCAGTTTTGCCGCAACCTTAATATCGCCACTAGTTAAGGCAGCTACTAGATCGTTTGGAACTTCAGGTTTAGCAGGGTTCGGATTCAATTCATCAAATACTTTATAGATCTTCGGTGTGGATAGGCCTTCAGCCGATACTGCAAACACCCAATGAATCTCACCGCGGGTCAATAAGGATGTCACATCCTCGCCGCGACCACGACCAATTGCTGTCCCACCAACGAGTGGGAATGAAATATCACTGCCTAGTTGAGCAGCGAGATTCATGAGTTCTTCACGCGATAAGTTCAATTGCCAAAGAGCATCACAGGCAATCAAAGTTCCAGCTGCATCAGCACTGCCACCTGCCATACCACCAGCTATTGGAATGTTTTTATGAACACTTAAATGCACATTTGGTTCCACACCCGCAAAGTCAGCAATTAATTGCGCAGCTTGCCAAGCTAAGTTTGAATTGTTTAGCGGCAGCGACTCGGCGCCTTCTCCCGAAAATTCAAGTCCTAATACATCGCTCGGGGTGGCAACGATTGTGTCGTAGATTCCAACAGCATGAAACAAGGTTTCGATTGGATGAAAACCATCATCCCCAATCCCGCCAACTTTTAGAGCTAGATTTACTTTGGCAGGAGCCTTGACCTCAACAGACTTAATGCGTGCCATCAAACTCCCCCAATCTCACGCTTGGCTTTGGCAATCTTCACAAAGTCCAGCACATCTAATTCTTCGCCACGTAACGTGGGGTCAATTCCAGCATGAATAAGAATTTGTTCGGCTTTGCCATTAGCCCAACTATTCAGTGCCGAGCGCAACATTTTGCGACGCTGACCAAATGCTGCATCAATGGCAGCAAACAACTCTGACTGTGCGATATCTGCTAGAGGAGTTTGATGACGTTCAATTAAAATCAATGCGCTTTCAATATTTGGCGCTGGCCAAAAAACATTCTTCCCAATCGTCGCTACCTTTTGAACTTTGCCGAACCATCGCGCCTTAACACTCGGCACACCATAAATCTTTGAACCCGGGCCAGCGGCAAGTCGATCTGCCACTTCCGATTGCACCATAACAAGCACTCGGTTGATGGATGGAAATTGCGTCAACAGATGAATGATTACTGGAACTGAGACGTTATAAGGCAGGTTTGCAACAAGCGCAGTAGGTGACACTGCTAGCTCTTTAATTGTCAAGGCATCGGTTTGCAAGACTGTCAATATCCCAGAAAATTCAACCGCCTTTTTGCTAACAGTTATAGGCAATAGGTCTGCAAGTTTCGGATCGATTTCAATAACAGTTAGTGATTTACTAGCTGGCAACAGCCCAAGTGTGAGGGAACCAAGTCCAGGTCCCACTTCTAATACATCGTCAAATTCTGTAATTCCCGAATGCTTAACAATGAATCGAACCGTGTTTGCATCAATAACAAAGTTTTGGCCCCAAATTTTGGTTGGCTTCAAGTCGATGCTTGCTGCTAATGACCGGATCTCACTGGCTCCAAGAAGTTCAGACATTGCTGAAATTTCCAAACACCGATTCGGCATTGTCTGAAAGATATCTGCACAAACTCGCAAGTTCCATTCCCCGAACATCGGCCATGAACCGAGCAGTAATTGGAATTAGATAACTTGCATTAGGTCGGCCACGAAAAGGAGTTGGCGTTAAAAATGGTGCGTCAGTTTCAATCAGAATCAATTCAGGAGGAAGTACTGTTAATGCGGATCTCAAATTATGCGAGTTCTTGAAAGTTAATGTGCCGGAGAATGAGCAATACCAGCCGTTTTCCGCTGCAATTCTTGCTAGGGATTCATCACCAGAAAAACAGTGGAAAACAACTTTCTTAGGTGCGCCTGCGGATTGTAAAACTCTCACTACATCTTCATGTGCATCACGGTCATGAATGATGAGCGCTTTGTCATTGTCTTTCGCGATTTGAATATGAGCCCTAAACGATTCTTCTTGGACCGCTAATAAATCAGCTTCCGTGCGAAAGAAATCTAAACCAGTTTCGCCAATCGCTCTAACGCGAGGATGTTTAGCCAGCTCGGCAATCTCTGCCAATGCTGAATCGAGTGCTGCTCGACCATGCTCTGCGAATATTCGCGGTGCTTCATTTGGATGAATGGCAACTGTTGCAAGAATTCGATCTGTTTTTGCAGCAAGTTCCACTCCCCAACGTGAGCTCTTCACATCTACGCCTACTTGCACGATTCGATCAACGCCAACAGAAGTTGCACGTTCAAGCGCTTGTGCTGGGGTTAAATACAAATCTCCATCTTCAATATCTAAATGACAATGTGTGTCCACAACAGATATTGGCAAAGCCTCGGGTGATGGCGGTAATTCCATTTCCCGTTTCGCGTTGGGATCCCAGTCTGAGCGTTGACGCAATGGTTCAGTAGACACTTAGGAAACTGTTTCTTCTTCTAGACGTGGGAAGAGAACTGCGCCTTTGGTCACATGAGAACCAACTGGTAGCGCGCGCCAGTTTGCCGCTGCTTGAATTGTTTGGACTTCTATTTCGCCAACAGATTTGTCAGCCCCAAGTTGACGCCAAAGTTCCGCTGTGGCCTTTGGCATTACTGGCTGATACAAAACTGCAATCGCACGCAAGGCATCAGCTATTGTGTAAAGAATTGTGTGCAAACGTTCAACGCTCGCTGCATCTTCGCTCTTTGCAACTTTCCAAGGTTCTTGGTTCGTCACATAAAGATTCACTGCATCAATGAATTCCTTCACGGCATTGATTCCAGTCGCGAAATCTAAATCCAAAATAGCTGTGTCTGCGGTTGAGACTGTTTTGGCCAGTAATTCTCTTAGAGCAATTTCTGCATCCGTGTCAGTTCCAGGATTCGGAAGCTTTTCGTCACAGTATTTTGCAATCATTGCAGATAATCGAGAAGCTAGATTTCCAAGACCATTTGCAAGATCTGCGGTGTAGCGGGCAGACATATCTTCCCAAGAGAAAGAACCATCTTGTCCGAATTGAATGGCCTTCATAAAGTAATAGCGAAATGCATCGGATCCAAAATGGTCAACAATTTGAGATGGTGCAATGCCTGTCAATTTGGATTTGGACATTTTTTCGCCACCAACCAACAGCCAACCATGCGCATAAACGCATTTTGGAAGTGCAACTTCGGCTGCCATCAGCATTGCTGGCCAAATCACTGCGTGGAAGCGCAAAATATCTTTGCCAACTAAATGCACATCTGCCGGCCAAGTTGCAGCAAACTTCTCTGCACCTTCGCTACCAGGTTCGTCGTCTAGTCCGACTGCGGTTGCATAGTTAAGAAGTGCATCAAACCAAACATAAACAACTTGGCTTGGATCCCATGGAACTGGAATTCCCCAGTCAAAAGTACTGCGTGAAATTGAAAGATCAGTCAAACCAGTTTTTAAGAAGGAAATGACCTCGTTATATGCAGACTGCGGACGAATTGCATTTGGATTTTCTTCGTAATGTTTGAGTAACTTGTCGCCGTATTCAGACAATTTGAAAAACCAATTTGTTTCGCTAACAATTTCAACTGGCTTTGAATGAATCGGGCAACACTTCTGACCCTTGTATTCGCCTTCGCCATCAATGAGGTCGCCAGCTAATTTGAATTCTTCACACCCAACGCAATATGGACCTTCATATGGGCCGGCATAAATATGACCAGCATCTTTTAGGCGTTGTATAAATCTTTGCACGCGTTCAATGTGACGTTCTTCCGTGGTACGAATGAAATCATCATTTTTAACATCGATAGTTTCAAGGACGGGCAACCAAGCAGATTCAACCAATTTGTCGGCCCAAACCTGTGGTGCTACGCCATTGGCCTCTGCTGTGCGCATCACCTTTTGGCCGTGCTCATCAGTTCCGGTCAAATACCAGACTGCTTCGCCGCGTTGGCGATGCCAACGGGTGAGCACATCTCCAGCGGTCGTTGTGTAGGCATGACCGATATGCGGAGCATCGTTTACGTAGTAAATCGGGGTGGTTAAGTAGAAAGCTTTGTCCTTGGCCATAGCCCTAAGTTTAGGCTCCAGAAAGGGGCTTGAAATCTACGCTAAGCGCGATATCGAAGACCTTACGCTTGGACACTGAAAGCCGGCTGCAAACCTCTGAAATAGCCTCTTTTTTGCCTGTGCCAGCCATTGCTAAGCGCTCTAGTTCTTGGCGAATATCGGCTTCGGTGGCAGTGCTCGGCTCAGCTCCAGCAATCACCAAAGTGATCTCTCCGAGGATCTCTTCCTGTGCTCTCAAGACTAGCTCGGCCAAACTTCCCCGAATCACTTCTTCATAGGTTTTAGTGAGTTCCCGGCAAAGTGCTGCTTTTCGGTTTCCACCAAAAATTTCCATCATATTTTCTAAAGAATCTTTAATCCGATGGCCGGATTCAAAAACCACAATAGTGCGATGTTCTTGAGCCAAAGACTGCAACTGCTTTTTACGTTCGCCAGATTTTCTTGGCAAAAATCCCTCGAACACAAACCGATCCGTTGGCAGACCACTTAGTACTAAAGCCGTAGTAACTGCCGAAGCACCTGGAATTACTGAGATTGGAATATTGGCTGCGACTGCTGCTTGCACAAGTGGAAAACCAGGATCGCTTACTGCCGGCATTCCAGCATCACTAACAACCACAACAGTTTTATCTTGTTGAATCATTTGGAGGATTTGTGGGATTCTTTCACGTTCATTGTGTTCGTGATGCGACATCAGCTTTGCTTGGGTGGAAATTTCAAGCGCATTTAGCAAGAATTTTGTCTTTCGAGTGTCTTCGCAGGCAATTACATCCGCATCTCGCAGAGCACTAATCAGATGCTGGGACGCATCTTGAATGTTGCCAATTGGAGTGGCCGCCACATAGAGCACCCCAGGTTTGAGCGTAGACATAGTGACATTGTTTCATGCATTGCTAAGGGTTCGGCACAATGTGGCTATGAAAGCGACTTTGGCACGCAATTGGTGGGTTACTTCAGCTTTGGCATTCCTCGCTGGAATTTTGCGACTCCACAATCTTGGCACTCCCCATGCCCTCGTCTTTGATGAAACTTATTACGCCAAAGATGCTTGGTCGCTATTGAAATACGGCTATGAAGTCGACACCGTCAAAGATGCGAACGAAAAAATCCTTGCTGGCATGACTGATGTCTTCACTGGTAATCCTTCATATGTGGTCCACCCACCTTTTGGAAAGTGGGTAATCGCCGCTGGGGAGCAAATGTTTGGATGGAATCCATTTGGCTGGCGCTTCATGATGGCAGTTTTAGGTGTTGGAGCCGTGATTTTGGTGCACCGGGTAGCACTGCGGCTCTTCAATCACAACTTGACCGCTTTCCTAGCCGGTCTATTCATGGCCATAGACGGAATGGCGATCGTTCACAGTCGCACTGCATTGCTAGATCAAACTTTGATGTTTTTAACTTTGGCTGCATTCGTTGCGATTGTTATGGACCGAGACTTTGTAAAACAGAGACTGGAACAAAATAGATTCAACTCCTTCTATCGCCCATGGATTTATCTTGCAGCCATTTTGCTCGCTCTTGCCTGTGCAACCAAATGGTCTGGAGTTTGGTTTGTAATTGGAATTGGCTTACTGGTAATTTTCTTCGAAGTAAGAACTCGTATCGGTTTAGGGAAAACATTTCCAGTAAATAGTTCTCTCGCAAGTGCATTGAAACTATTGCCAATCGTGGTTGTTCTACTTATAACTGTTTATACCGCAACTTGGTATGGCTGGATTATTTCGGATGTTGCATACAATCGAAACTGGGCTGCGGCTAATCCAAAAGAAGGATTGCAATTTCTTCCAGAAGTCTTTCGAAGTTTGATTCACTACCACCAGACTGCATTTGCATTTCATACAAACCTGACCACTACCCACTCGTATCAATCCAACCCGTGGTCTTGGCCTTTGAATTTACGCCCCACATCTTTTTATTACGAAGAATTTGCCCAGGGAGTGCGCGGATGCGGATCTGAAAAATGTGCCGAAGAAGTTGTGGCTTTGGGAAATCCACTTATTTGGTGGGCCGCTACCTTGGCTATCTTGCAGCAGATTTGGCTTTGGTTCACAAAACGCGATGGTCGAGCGCTTGCAATTGTTGTTATGTTTCTAGCAGCTTGGGCTCCTTGGCTGTTGTTCCAGCAAAGAACCGTCTTTAGTTTTTATGCGATAGTTATGTTGCCATACATGGTTTTGGCTTTGGCAAGCGTTTGCGGGCAAATTCTTGGACCAGTTGTAAACACTGGTAAAACAAGAGCTAAACGTGCATTACTGGTTGGGGTTTATGTGACTTCAACTGTTCTGCTCAGCGCTTTCTTCTATCCGATTTGGACAAGCGAACTAATACCAAAGTGGTACTGGCAGATTCATATGTGGTTTGGCAGTTGGATTTAGGCGCCGATTACGCGTGGCAACTCGTTGGTGCCATCTTCATCTTCAATTGGTGAGAAAATAATTTCGTCAACATCATCAGCAACTAGCTTGGCTAGTTCTTCGCGACGTTGACGAGCTGCAGCCTGAATCATCGCATCAGCATTCCAGCCGCCGCTTTCACGATCCAAAACTCGTGGTACTTCGGTTGCTGCTGGTGAATCAACAAAACTTGGCAAAACTGTTTTTGGAGTTTCAAATTCAGCGCCGAGTAATGGCTTCGCAGTTTGCCAAGAACTCGTTTTTGAAGTGTCTAATTCCGCTTCAACTTCAGTTAACCGTTTTGCTGCCGCTTTGCGAAGTTGAGCAAGTGCTGCAAACCGGTGGTTTCGATCCCTTCGGTGAACATATTTTTGATGAGGGGCATTTTCATCAATTACTTCTGCAACTCTTGGTTTAATTGTCATTCGAACCCAAGTCAAATACCCAGCAAACATTGCGACAGGAACGACTGCAAAAAATATTGATAAATAACCGAAAACAATTCCAAATACAAAAATTGGAATGGAGGTTGTGATGGCTAAAAATAATTTGCGACGTTTTCGAACTTGCAAACTGATTTGTGGGTCAGGATGTCCAGCACGAATTTCGCGTTTAACTTCGATTTTGGGATTCTTTGGTTGTTGTGGGATGTTTAATGTGGAACCTAATTGCCCCATCGCTTCGCGAAATTTATCAACGTCTTGAAGTTTTCCAGTTGCATCATGTTTGCGAAGTAAGACAGGAAGAAGAAATATCGCCCAAATGCCGACGATTACAGCTAGAACCACTCCTGAACCCACGGACAAAAATTATCGGTTACACACACATTGATGGGTGAAATTTGTTGCGTGTCGCAATTTGATAATTATCGAAGGATTTTCGCAATCTTTGATGAATTGATGTTCTCCGATGTCAAAACAAAAATGAAATGGTCACGCCAGTCGCCATCAATATGTAAAAATCTAGGGCGTAAACCTTCTTTAATGAATCCCAACTTCTCCACCACACGCAAAGATGCAGCATTTTCTGGTCTGATGGACACTTCGATTCGATGTAAACCCGCTTCAGTCAAGGCATAATCCGTCAAAAGGGCCAATGAGGTGGTCATGATTCCGCGATTGGCATAGGTCTCATCGATCCAATATCCGATGTATGCCTCTCGTAAGCTCCCCCAAATCACATTCCCTAATGTGATTTGCCCAACTAGGTGACCATCGACCTCTATTGCAAACATAAATGTGTTTCTTGACTTGGCAGCTCGTTTGGATAACCGATAGATGTCTTTGAAATCTGGATTGACCGGCACGCCATCTGGACTAGTGGCTTCCCAGGGATTTAGCCAAGAATTGTTTCTAGATTTGATTTCAGCCCAGTGATGTCTATCGGACCTCTTCAACGGTCGCAAAACAACTCCATTGGCGCAAAGAGTTAATGGCCAGTCGATTGCCACGATCACCACATAGAGATTTCGTCGAGAAGTAAGACGTCAATCTTGTCGCCCACTCTTACTTCTTGCACAGAATCTGGCACCACAATTAGACACTGAGTTTTCGCAAGGCTTCCAATTAGATGAACCCCTTGGCCTTCTATTGCGCGAACAATGTGATTGCCTGATGGATCTGTTTCACGTAAGGCGCGAATGTAATGTCGTTTTCCGCCAGGGGATGTGAAAGCACTCGCGCTGTAGGCAGATTGCAGTTTCAAACTCGAATCCTTGCGGCCAAGTAAGCGATGCAAAACTGGTCGAATAAACACTTCAAATGAAATATACGCGGCCACTGGATTACCAGGAATTGTCATTAGCGGAATCCGATCATCACCAACCCAACCAAAACCTTGAGCCGACCCAGGTTGCATTGCAACTCGGGTGAAATTGAGTTCACCAATTTCGGAAGCAACTGCAGCCAATGCATCATATGAATCTGCATTGGTGCCGCCAGTTGTCACCACAAAGTCTGCTCGCACTAATTGATCTTCAATAACTCGCTGCAAATTCTCGTGATCTGTTGGAATCGGACCAACCCGATAAGCAATACAACCAGCATCAGCAATTGCAGCAGCCAACATCAAGCCGTTTGAATCAATTAACTTGCCTGGTTCTAATTTAGCTCCAGGTTCAACCAGTTCATCGCCAACAGAAATAATCACCACACGCGGACGCGGACGAGAGAGCACTGATCCTCGGCCAACCGAAGCCAGTAAACCTAAATGACGTGCATCAATTTTTGTGCCTTCTTCGAGCACAACTTCGCCAAGTTCAACATCTTCGGCAGCCCGCCGAATGAACTGACCAAAAACTGCAGACTGAATGACTTGCACTTGAGCCGAATTCCCGTCGGTATGTTCTAGCGGAATAACCGCATCCGAATTCTCGGGAAGCGGACCACCTGCATTTACTCGAATTGCACCGCCGCGTTGGATTGAACGCGAAGCATGTGAACCAGACTGGACAATTTCTAATACTTGAAGCGTCACAGGATTGTCTGCAGCGGCAGCACTCACGTCAGCTGCCAATACGGCAAACCCATCAACCGCCGATGAGTCGAAGGCCGGCAATGGCCAAGGAGCTGTTACATCTTCAGCGCTGACGCAACCTCGGGCTTCAAAAAGCGGAATATGAAACGCTTCAAGTGGCTCCACAGCTGAGAGAACATCTGAAAGATACTCTTCAACTGTTTTGGTTTCGATATTCATTGCCTGAACTCTTTCACTGTAGATGCTAAGCCTAAGTAAAGATGGCATAGTCGGGGTGTGACCACTCCGATTGATGATGCGAAAAATGAAATTCGCAAGGTTGTTCAGGCCCGCAGAAATTCGCTACAAACTGGTGCAACCGATACCCGCGCATCAGCAGTGGCAATTCACGGCATGGAAATGGTTCGAAAATTCTGTCAGCCCGGTGACTTCATTGGCGCTTTCGCTTCCCTTGGTTTCGAGCCACCTACAGATTTACTTATTTCAACCCTGAGTGAATACGGCTACAAAGTTCTACTACCTAACTCCCATGAAGATAAAACCATCACTTGGTATCGATACGACGGAGAATGGGGCGTAGACGAATTAGGAATTGCAGCCCCACTAAATCAAGAAGTTGGATCACTTAACGATTGTGCACTTCTCTTTATTCCTGCACTAGCTGCTTCAAATGATGGCAGCCGACTAGGTCGTGGTGCTGGTTATTACGACCGGGCACTGTCACAAGTTCCTGCGCATAAAGATGGTGGGCCACTTCGAGTTGCAGTAATTGATATGGCTGGATTACTTCCAGATGGTCAAATACCAATGGCTGACTTTGATCAATATGTTGATGCAGTCTTAGTTGGTTAAGTTCTAATCTATATATTTCTTGACTTAAAGTCTGTTAACTAAAAATTCAATCCCAGCCAAGCTGCAAATAAAGATAACCCAATCGTTAACACGATATAAATAATCGCAATCGGCCGCTCGGCTTTGTGACGAAGTCGGTGATGGGTTTGGCCGATAAAGCCGCCGAAGGTTGTGAAAGATCCGCAAAATGATGCGAAAAACAGAAGCATTTCCTCTGTCCAACCCGCACGGCTGATTGAGTAGCCAAGAAGGAATGAGCCAATCACATTGGCGAACAGAGTTCCGTATGGAAAGCGTTCTCCTAATTTTGCTGTGCTAACTTTTTCGAATTGATAACGCAATACTGCGCCAACGGCAGCGGCTACTGAAAAAATGATTAAGTTCATTTATGCAAGCTCTTAACTGCTAATGATTGAGCTACATGAAATGCTAGCAACCCACCCAGAAGACTTGCAGCAAAAAGCACCAAGAATTTGGCACTTTCATTTTGCTGAAGTAGATCTACAGATTGAACAGCGAACGCTGATGTGGTCGTAAATCCACCTAGCAAACCCGTTGCTAGAAAAGGCCGCCAAACAACTTGCAGACTAGGCGCACCCTTGAGATATCTCTCGCCATGAACGAGTACGAATCCGAGTGCAAAGCAACCGATAAGGTTTACAACAAGCGTGGACCAAACCACATCAGTCGTAGAGTTTGTAACTCCATATCGCAGTCCAGCGCCAATTACTGCACCAATCGCAACAGCAGGAACTGCTTTCACTTATGCATCTCGCTTTGAGAACATAACTCCTGCCATAACCAACAAGATGACAGTTAAAACAGCTAGTGGATAAGCATTTTCCGGACCATCAACATTCCATGGCATTGTCCAAGACGAAGCGCGTGAGAATGGGTAATACTCGGCTGTCCATCTAAGGCTTTCTGGAATGAATAGCGCAACCAAACCCTCAACCACACTTGCCATCATTAAAGGAATGACTGTGCCTAGAGCCATAACTCGAGTAATCATCACGATTGCAATTGCAGACAAAATAAATAACAAGAAGAAAATTGTTACTCGGCCGATTGCTCCGGTTGAAAGCTCCCAGTTAACTCCGCCGTCTATGAGCATGTTTACCTCTGCAATAACAATTGCAAAAGTAATTGCTAACCAGACTGCACACCATATTAAGATCGTAAAAACTCGAACGAAATAAACCGCCAAACGATTTGGGAAAGTCGAAAGCGTAATTCGAATAGTTCCGTGTCGATAATCATGTCCGAAGGCTTGTGAAGCAATTGTTGCTGCCCAAACACCCCAAAGTGGAACAAATGCGGGGGTTAGATTTGAAAGCGATAAACCTTGTGCGTCACCAGTTAAGTTATCCATTGAGAGTGGAAGGTAGGTAATACCTGCAGTCATCAAAGTGCCGAGAATCGTTAGCACCCATGAAGAGCGAAGGGATGTAATACGAAGGAATTCATATTTAAACAATCGAATCATTTGTGACCACCAGTTTCATACTCTTGGCCATCTTCAGTAAGTCTCAAGAAAGTAGTTTCGAGGCTATCGCGGTTTTCACTTAGTTCAAGTACGCGAATCCCATTTTCAAAAGCAATGTGCCCGATAGTGTCGGTATCATCCGACGAAACCTGGATTGTGGTCCCATCCTGGTTCGCGCTAAAACCTTTAGCTTGCAAAACTTTGAGCAGACTTTCGGTTTTGTCCACCCGGACAATGATCCGACTTCCAGAATTTTTCTTGATAAAAGTTTCCATAGATTCATTTGCAATCAATTTGCCTTTTGCAATAACAATCAAATCGTCCGCCATCAATTCCATCTCACTTAGTAAATGAGATGAGACGAGCACTGTCCGATCTTGCTCTGCATATTTTTTAATGAAATCGCGCAACCAATGGATGGTGGCAGGATCTAAACCATTTGCAGGTTCATCTAGAAATAAAACTTGTGGTTCGGCTAGAACTGCACCAGCAAGACCTAAGCGCTGAGCCATACCAAGGGAGAAACCTTTTGGTCGTTTCTTTGCTACGTCTTGCAAACCCATAAGTTCAAGAACTTCGTCTACACGCTTTTTTGAGGTGCCAGATTCGCAGGCCAACATTTTCAAGTGATCATATGCGGTGCGATTAGGATGGAAGAGTTTTGCATCAAGATGAGTGCCCACAACTTTTGTCACTTGCTTGTAGTTTGAAAGCGGCTTACCGTCGTAGAGAGTTTGTCCGGAGCCATGATCGAGGCCCATCATTAGGCGCAAGGTGGTGGATTTACCCGAGCCATTTGGCCCGAGAAAGCCAGTAACTGACCCGGGTTTTAGCGTGAATGAAAGGTCATCCACCGCTAGTTTTGAACCGAAGGATTTTGCCAATCCTTGAGCTTGCACGATCACAGATGTCCCCTTTGTTTGATACGCCTGAGGCTACCCCATGCGCAGATGACAATGGCAGAGGCAATGCGTGGCAAAATGCGCCCCTACTCACAGGAGACCAATGCCAACCTACCAATACACGTGTAATTCGTGCGAAGAGCTGCAGGAAGTTGTGCAGAACTTTTCCGACGATCCGTTGACGGTTTGCCCTAAGTGTGGCGGTGAACTTCGCAAACTCTTCTCATCTGCTGGAGTGGTTTTCAAAGGTTCAGGTTTTTACCGAAACGATAATCGACCAAGTAGTTCTTCTTCGGACTAGTCCTGTGGAAATCTTTTGATTTCTAAAATATATTCATAATTGCGAAATGCCGAAAATCGATATCCAACAAATTAATCTATTTATTTTGCGCTATCGCAAAATACTCCTTGCCCTTGGATTTTCATTAATAGTTTGGACGATTTCATCAAATCCTCCAAATGGAAACTTAGTATTAATCGCAAACCAATTCATCCCTGCAAATTCGAAACTGCAAGCCGAGCAATTCTCGCTCATCACAATTGCTAATTTCGAAACTGAATCATTCATTTCAGATACGGGTGCAATCCAAAGTTTATACACAAAAATCGATATCCAACCAGGTTCGCTGCTCAATCAAGAATCAACAAGTTCAGAAAAAGGTTTTAACAATCGAGTCGATGTATTTGTAAATTTGGAAAATCAAGGAAATATAAATCCAGGCAGCAAATTGCATCTTTGGTCACAGTCTGATGAATTTAGTCAGCTAATTTCTTCAGATGCAGTAGTACGAACCAGTGAAAGCGATAGCTACGGGGCTCGACTATTGGTGAGCATTCCGCTGACCGATGAGTACGCAGTGATGCAAAGCCAAGGCATCAAAGTCGTACAGGTTGATTAAACCTGGTCGTGATGTGGTGGACGATCTGCTAGAAATTGCGCATCATCTTTAGGTTGGTGCGAATTGACTTCATCTTGAGTGACGGTAGGCAAAATACCTTTTAAAGCTTCCCGCATCTTTGCCTTCGAAAGCTCGAGGTCTTCGGACTTTTTGTCTTCACTCATAGTGCGATTGTGACACCTCAAAGGGTTTGCCACAATCTGCCTGTGTCTAAACCAATAGTCCTAGAGCGCTCTAGTTGGCAAGAGCTTGCACAAGGGCATGCTGCGAGGGTCGCCCCAATCGCAGCGAATGTGAGAAAACGCCATCGCGACTCGACTCGGCATCCGGTCGATGATTTCATGTGGGACTACTACACCTTGCGCCCATCCCGGTTGGAAAGATGGCATCCAGGATTTGGGGTTTGGCTTTCTGATGCACCTGAATATTTAAATCAACGTGGTTACGAAACCGTTGATGGGGTAACGAAAGTTGCATCTAAATTTGTTGAAGATCGTAGCGAATCATTTAAATGGACTTTAAAGCTGCTTAAAGAAACCAGTGACCGTGAACCAAGATTTCAATGTTTTGGATTTCACGAATGGGCAATGCTTTACAAGCTCGAGCCAAACGAAGTTAGACATGAACAGCTGCCTTTGCGACTCACCGTTAAAGAAATTGCTGATGTAGTGGAAGCACAGGAACTCAAGTGCACCCACTTTGATGCCTTTAGATTTTTTGTGCCAGGAGCGCGGTCACTAAACCATATGATTTTGACTCGTGAAGGTCAGCCTGAAAATGAGCAGAGCGGATGCTTGCATGCAAATATGGATATTTATAAGTGGGCATACAAATCTCTACCTTTAGTTTCAAGTGACTTGCTGTTTAAAACTTTTGAGTTGGCAAGAGAGATACGGCAACTCGATATGCAAGCAACCCCATACGATCTATCGCAATGGGGTTATGAGCCGGTTAAAACCGAAACCGCAGAAGGAAAGATTGAATACGTGCGCAGACAAAAAGATTTTCAAGTCCGCGGACAAATGCTTAGATCTGAACTAATTCAACAGATCGAAAATGCGTTAAAAGTTATTATTTAGTAAGTTCGTCCAAGCGAGCTCGAACAATTGCCTTCGCTTCTTCAGCACTTGATGCGCCAATTGCAAGTTGCGAAACTTCAATGCAGGTTGCCCGATCAACAGATGCTAAGAATCCTCTGACTTCTGACAATGCAACCGGGGCCATGGAAAGACTTGTGACTCCTAAGCCAACTAAAACTGCTGCAAGATATGGGTCAGCAGCAGCTTCACCACAAACTCCCAGCGGTCGAGCAAGCGCAGTGGCACTATTCGCAGCAAACGATATGGCCCGCAATACTGCTGGATGCCAAGAATCTGTTAAATCTGAAAGGCGCGCATCCAAACGATCTGCCGCCATGACATATTGGGTTAGGTCGTTGGTGCCAAGACTTCCAAAATCTACTTCTGCCAAAACTTTGTCAGCCAAGATAGCTGCTGCTGGAGTTTCAATCATTACACCCACGTGACGAATTCCTACTCCACGAGCTTGGGCTGCAAAGTCTGCTGCTTCTGCAACTGTGTCAATCATCGGAGCCATCACCCAAAGATCGGTGTTAGTTTTTTGGGCAGCGATTGCTAATGCTTCGAGTTGGCGTTTCATAACCCCAGTGCCATTGCGAGTTAAACGCCAACCGCGAACTCCAAGTGCAGGATTTTCTTCGACAACGGTGTTTAAGAAAGGAACTGGTTTATCGCTACCAGCATCTAAGGTGCGAACGACAACCTTGTTCCCTGCTTGGGCAGTAAATACATCTGAATAAAGTGCGACCTGTTCTTCAACAGTAGGTTCGGTTTCACGCGATAAGAACAAAAGTTCAGTCCGAAACAAACCAATACCTTCAGCACCAGCATTTGCTGCAGTTACCGAGTCAGCAACCGAACCTGCATTTGCCAAAAGATTTATTGGCGTGCTGTCAGATAAACGGCCTGGGCCCGTGACTGCTGCTGCGCGGGCACGCAAAGCATCTTCTCGAGTTTTGTGATGTAAATAATTGGCTTCGGATGGATTGATTTCTACAATTCCCATGCGACCATCGACCATGACTTTGTCTCCATCATTGAGAGAATCAGCAGCAGCACATCCAACTACTGCCGGAATCCCAAGACCGCGAGCAACGATTGCGGTGTGACTAGTTGGCCCACCCTTTTTCACAACAAGCGCCATTGCATAGCGCAAATCAAGCGCTGCAGTATCAGCTGGAGTTAAATCTTCAGCAACGATTATTGATGGCCGATCTAAAACAATAGCCTCGGCAACCTCACCGCTCAATACTGCAATAGTGCGATTAGCGATTTCGTCGAGATCATGGACTCGTTCCGCGAAATACCCGCCAAGACTCTCTAATGCATTTCTAAATCCTGAAAATGCATCATGGATTGCTGCGCGAACGTCTGGATATTTGATGTCATCTGGCAACCGAGATGCAATTGCCTCTTCAAGAGCTGGGTCTTGTGCAATCATTGATTGTGCCTGCAAAACATCTCTAGCAACATCAAGATCTGCAGCTTGGGCGCGACGTTCTAAATCTGTCGCTACAGAGGTCAAGGCAGCAATCACTTCTCGAGGAGTTGCTGGTACTTCATGATCGATTACTTGGTGCGAAATTGTGAAAACTTCACCTAGGACTACGCCAGGTGATACGCCAATGCCGGTGATAGTGGTCATGCAGATTGTTTCACTTTCAGTTAAGTCGCGAA
>JBIISC010000002.1:0-93973 GCA_044341215.1 Candidatus Nanopelagicales bacterium
TGCACGGAATCTCAATCGCCAATGAAACACTCATAGCTGCCGATCCGGAACATAAATCCACAATCACAGGCTCAGAAATATCTCGCACAAAATCAATTGCTTTATCCACCAATAACTCGGTTTCTGGTCGTGGAATCAAAACTCCAGGACCAACCGCAATCTCAATCCGACGAAACGCAGCTTTGCCAGTTAAATGTTGCAACGGAACTCGAGCAGATCTGAACGCAACAAACTGGATGAATTCTTCTAACTCATCTTCAGAAATGGAATCTCGAATCAATAAAGCAGTTCGATCACATTCCAAAACATGGCAAAGCAACAACTCCGCATCAACCCGAGCCGACTCAATTCCAGATTCACTTAACTGAACTGTCGCAGCACCAAGTGCATCGCGAATGACAATCGCCATCAGTTATTCACTCGCTCCACTTGCATTAGCTAGTCGGGCAATCTTGTCCGCCGCAATCAAAGCATTGACCATTTCGTCCAAGTCTCCATCAAGCACCGCATCCAAATTATGTGACTTGTAGTTCACGCGGTGATCCGAAATCCGATTCTCTGGATAGTTATATGTGCGAATCCGTTCTGAACGGTCAACAGTTCTAACCTGCAACTTGCGAGATGCCGATGCTTCCTTGTCGCGCTCTTCTTCAGCATGCTGAATCAAACGGGCCCGCAAAATACGCATTGCTGATTCTTTGTTCTGCAGCTGCGACTTCTCGTTCTGACAAGACACCACCACGCCAGTAGGCAAATGTGTAATACGAACCGCAGAGTCGGTTGTGTTAACCGACTGACCACCTGGACCAGAAGAGCGATAAACGTCGATTCGCAAATCCTGATCCTTGATATCAATATCAATATCTTCAGTTTCAGGCAGAACCAAAACACCGGCCGCTGAAGTGTGAATGCGTCCTTGGCTTTCAGTCACCGGAACGCGCTGCACCCGGTGCACGCCACCTTCAAACTTCATCATGTCGTATGGAGATGTTCCTGGCTCTGGCACACCCTTTGCTTTAACCGCAATCGACACATCTTTATAGCCACCCATATCTGACTCTTCAGAATCAAGAATTTCGGTCTTCCAGTTGTGGCGTTCAGCCCAACGCAAATACATGCGCATCAAATCGCCAGCAAAAATCGCACTCTCGGAGCCACCTTCACCTGATTTGATTTCCAAAATCACATCAGATCCATCTAGTGGATCTCGTGGCAACAACAAATCATTCAAACGGTTTTCAAGTTCTTGGCGCTCAACTTCAAGTCGACCAACTTCTTCAGCAAAAGCAGGATCTTCAGCCGCCAACTCTTTGGCAGCCTCAATGTCATCCGCAATAGCTCGCCAACGACGAAAAGATTCAATAATTGGCTTCAACGCAGCATGACGCTTGCCCAACTTGCGGGCCGCATTTTGGTCGCTATGAATTGCAGGATCAGCCATCTGCTTTTCAGCATCAGCGTATTCAGCTTCTAGTGCATCAACACTTTCGAACATCACACCCTCGATTCAAACGTAAAGATAAAGCAAAACGGGCGTAGCCGTGGATAGCCCACAGCAAACGCCCGTTTAAAGTCGCTACTTAGATTGGTTTCCGAAACGCTTTTCGAATTTAGCAACGCGTCCACCAGTATCAAGAATCTTCTGCTTGCCTGTGTAGAACGGGTGGCATGACGAGCACACATCAGCGTTCATGACGCCGTTCTTTGCGGTGCTACGAGTCGTAAATGTGTTGCCACATGAACAAGTCACTGTGGTTTCAGCGTAATTTGGATGAATGTCAGCCTTCACGGCAGAACTCCTTCTTTTCGGGGCCTTTCCAGATCTGCTTTACAGGGAACCGGACAGCGGGCGAAGTATGCCAAATAATGGGGTTTAGCCCTAAATCGCTCTCAGAATTTGCTTAATCTAGTAGCAAGTCTAACTAATAGAGTATCTCTATTAAATGTTCTAGGGGGACAGATGCCAATCACAATTCCTGAAAATCCCGTGTTTAAAAGTGATGCTGAATTTGAGGTCTGGAAGGCACTCAAGGAGCAGTTGCCTGAGAAGGCCTACTTATTACAAAACGTAAAACTTTGTAAAGGTGGAACCGATTACGAGGTGGACACAATCGTGGCTTGGCCCGGCCAAGGCATTGTGTTTATCGAAGTAAAAGGTGGATTGATTCAACTAAATGACGAAGGTCAATGGACCACGAGAAATAGACATGGTGATACAAAACTAATTGACCCGGCAGATCAAGTGCAGACCGTTATGTTTGCAATGCGCGACTATGTAAAAGAAAGATGGTCCCACGGTGGACTAAAAACTCCTTGGCTTGTCGTATTTCCTGAAACGAATCTGCCAGCAAACACAAGTACTCCTTCATTACCAGCAAACCGCATGGTTGATAAAGCTGAACTAAAAAATATTGCTGAATACATAAAGGAAGTTGCAAAAGACGCTAGTTACCGTCAATACGCAACTGCCGACACCTGCAAGTCGTTTGCCGACTTACTGATGGGCCGCCGGGATCAAAAAAGAGAATTCATTCTGTCAAGTAGAGATCGCACGCGTGAAATAAAGCGTCTGACAGATGAGCAATCTGAAGTTCTTGATTTATTCAGCGAATCAAAGCAATTCCTTGTCAAAGGTCCAGCTGGAACTGGCAAGACTTTTTTGGCTCTGGAACAGACAAAACGTTTATGTGCTGGAGGGCTAAAAATCGCCTTGATTTGTTATTCAAACGGATTGGCCCAATATTTAAAACGAGAAGTGTCAGCTTGGCCAACCAATGAACAACCTAAGTTTGTAGGCACTTTCCATAGTTTGGCGAATTCTTGGGGAGTGAGAAAACCTGCGGAAATGGAAGATGACGTTTTTTGGGAATCTGGAGCTGCTAAAGAAGCAATAAAGATTCTGCAGTCTCGTACAAACTTAGAAAGATATGACGGATTTGTAATTGATGAGGCGCAAGACTTCAATGAGGACTGGTGGAACGTACTTCCACTTGCATACTCAAACGATGTTGAAGAGAACATTCTTTGCGTTTTTGGAGATTCCGCACAAAAACTTTTTGATCGAGAAGGTATGAAGAGTCTGAATCTTCCGCCCATGACAGTGACGAAAAATATGCGTAATTGCATTCCAATTGCAGATTTCTCGACGAAGTTTTCAAAAGAGAAGATGATTAGCCGAGGTTTGCCTGGCCTGCCAATCGAGTTTTACCCCTGCGAAAGAGCTTTTGCGCATGAACGAGCAGATGAAATCGTGACAGTTCTACTTGAAGAAGGCTGGCAGCCTAAAGACATACTGGTGATTACTACGAACCATCGACATCGTGAACAACGAGAGAAACTTAAAGAACATAATTTCAAAAAGAAATTAGTTTGGGAGGATTTCTTTGAAAGAGACGAGGTTTTCTATTCCCATGTTTCAGCGATCAAAGGTCTAGAACGGCCGGTCGTAGTTGTGGCTGTCGATGGTTGGAAAAACATAGATCTAAAGGATGAGTACACCTACGTAGCTCTTACACGGGCTCGAGATTTGCTAATTATGTGTGGCGAAGTCGACGAGTTGGAAAAAATAATTTAGCTAATATGTATGATAATCATACGGCGACAATTCGTACCATAATCCTACAAAAAATCCTTAATCTTTTGGAAAATCTAAACACTCGTAGGATAAATCCTACAAACCTCCATGTAGGGAAATCCCTACACTTTGGAGGATAAATCCTCCACTAGCGATTAACGATTGCGCGGGCTTTGGTGGCGAAGATGCTTGAGTATTCGGATGGTGGGAAGTCGCCTAGGACATATTTCTTGCCGGCAATTCGTTCTGACGCCATTGGGTCAGCAGAGATGAGATTGTTCATCTGGTCGGCAATGTTTGAGAAGTTCCTTTTGATTAGGTATGTGTAGTTGCTGAGTGGGAACTGTTGGCGGAAATCAGCTTCGTCATCGAGTGAGCAGAACATCGCAATTGGTTTCTCTGTGAAGAGGTAGTCGGCTGGGACGGATGAGACGTCAGACATGAGAGCATCCGAGTTGTTGAAACATTCGAAGAGTGACCACTTCTTTTCGGCCATTTCGCCAAAGATGTGCATGTCGGTCTTTGGGCGATCTTTGTTTGCATCGTTGAGAATGCTTTGAATGTTGCGGATTTCATTGGTGCTGGTTTCATCTTTATATGAGTATGGATGAGGACGGAAGATGACGCGGGCGCCAGCTTTGATTAGGTGTTTGACTATTTCATCACCTTTGTGGAGTGATGAATAGTTTGAGTCGGAGAACATTCCAGTCCAGGTTGGTGCATAAAGAACGGTTGGGTTTGGATTGTTGTTGATATGGCCATTGGCTATTTCAACGCCTTCGATTTGTGGTCGACCAACAATCTGGAATTGATCGCGGGAAACCACTACCCCGTTGTCTTCATAGCGTTTGATGGCGGCTTCACCGGCGACGAAGATGTGGTCAAACATTCGGGTGACCTTGGAGAAGGATGCAGCTTTGTCGCTTTCACCGTGAAGTAGTTGGACGTGTTGAAGTTGACCAAAGCGAACTATCTGACCGTTTCGTTGGCCGTTGTTGACGTAGAAAACTGTGGTGAGGCTGTCTAGTGCGGCAGTGATTTCATCGATAAGAGTTAAGCCTGGGAGGGTGAGGATTGGGCGTTTGGTGGCTTTTTTAATTTCTGGGAAATCAGTGTTGCGCTGACGCAGGATGATTACGAAGTCTTCACCAATGCGTTCGAGATATGGCAGCCACATTTTCAATTGGTAGGCAGAAGCTGGTGGCGCATCGAAGTGAACTGCAAATTTTGGTTTGTAGTCCTGCAGGGTTTCGATCACGCTGCTTACGTAGTCTTCACGAACATTTTCAAGCCAGGTGACGATACGTTTCACAATAAAGAATGGAATGATCGAAACAACTGCGATTATGTTCGCATAGTTGCCAAGGTCAAGTCGCGCGATTTCGATTGCTGGGATTGTGTACATACACAGTAGAAGTAACAGCGTGGTGATGAAGGCTTGCTTTGCTTTTCGCGAATGTGATCCGCTGCTACTTGTTTCTAAGTGATACAAAATCTCTTTGTTGAAGGTGTAGATACGTTTGAGGTAGTTGAACTGGAAATACAGTGTGCCAAAAACTTGCGGGATTAGAACTAGTAGAACTGCGTTTGGGAAAACCTCCCAAATAAAGAAAGTTCCTAAAAGTATGATGATGAATAGAACACCTCGCAAACCCATTCCGAAGAAAAATCTAGAACCTAGTTTTGATTCTAGATTTACTAGTATCGAATTGAGTTTGCTCAACATGTTTTCTGTTTCGTCCCTTTAGCGGCGAACGACAATGTTTGTGGTGTCGAGCGCTAGCCCTGGTTTAGTGGTGACGTGACGAATGATTTCTGCAACATCGTTTGGTTGCATGATGGTGCTTGGATCTTCGTCAGGTGCGAGGGTTTTGCGAAGATCAGTTGCACAGCGACCTGGGGAGATGCAGACCACATCAGTCCCGAAGAAGCCGAGCTCTTCTTTCATAACCTGGCTCATGTTGATCATTGCCGCTTTGGACGCGCCGTAGGTGAGCCAGCCTGAGCGACCGGTCATACCTGCGGTGGAAGCAACGTTGACGATGGTTTTAGGGAACTTCATTTGGCTTAGTAATCCCTGCACGATCCGGAAAGGTGCATAGAGATTGACCTGCATCGTGGTGCGGAAATCAGCCATGTCGATTTGCTGGATTGGCTCTGGCTTGGTGAAGCCGGCATTGTTGATTAGCACATCAACGTTTGGATGATTCTTTGCGATTTCTTCAAGGAATTTCTCAACATCTTCTTCGCTTGAAAGGTCGTATCCGTATTTAGAGATCTTGATGCCACGCTTGTTTAGCTTTTGAAGGTCTTTAAAACTTTCATCAGCGTGGGAAGATTTGCGAGCAACCAAAATGAGTTCAGTTGTGTCTGGATCATTTTCAAGAAATTCCATTGCGGTTGCGAGACCGATGCCGCGGGAAGCGCCAGTGATTAGGACAGCTTTACTCATCGCGATCGGTTTCCTTGCGGAACATGTAGTTCGCTAGTTTCAAATCGAATGGGGTGGTGATTTTGAAGTTGGTTTCTGGACCGTTGATGAATTCAACATCGAATCCGGCAACGGCAACCAAAGTTGCATCTTCAGTGAACACGATGCTGTTTTTCTTGGCATGTTCGTGTGCTGCACGAAGATCTGCTGTTTCAAACTTCTGTGGAAGTTGAATGTTGCGAAGTTTGTCGCGTTCTAGGCTGCCAGTAATTTTGCCGGTTGCAGGATCGACTGGTGCAACGGTGAATGGAATCGGCAAAGTTAGTGAAACGTTCTTAGCTGGGCAGTCGATTAGAAGTTGAAAGTCAGCAGGTGAAACAAATGGACGAGCTGCTTCGTTGATGATGACGCGCGACGTGGTGACGTGTTCGAGCATGAGTGCGACTGACGCATGGCGGGTGTCACCAGCTTCTACGTATTCCACTGGCTTGGTGATTGCATAGCCGGTGACTATTTCGCGCACCTTATCTAGCTGCCCATCTGGGTAGTTGATGATGATCTTTTCGATTGCATCAACTTTCTGCATTGCTAGAAGGTTGTAGGCAAGGATTGGAATGCCATTCAGGTTCAGAAATTGCTTAGGCTCACTTGCCCCTGAACGGGTGCCGAAGCCACCGTTTAGCAAGATTGCAGTTATGCCCTGAGAACTCATAAAAACCCATCTCTAAATCGTGCGAACAGGAGCAAACCTTACCCATAGGCGCTCATTAGACTTCCGCTCGGCGCAGGCTAAGGGTTAGGAAATTTACGCATGGCTAAGCGAATTGTGATTCACGCAGGGTTCTTTAAAACTGGTACTACTGCTCTGCAATCGAGCCTTGCCGCCAATCGCAAAAAACTTCTTGAAAATGGGGTGCTTTACCCCGCTTTATCTTCAGCTGACTCTTCAAGATCCACTGGTCAACATCGTGCAGCCTGGGCCCTCAAAGGCCGTCACTGGGGCTGGGAAGATGGCGGGGGAAGCGTTACTCCGATTGAAGTGTGGGACAAACTAGCAGGCAAACTAAATGACTTTGAAGGCACTTCACTCTTCTCTTCTGAATTTTTAGCCGAACTAACCCGTGACGACGTTGAGAGAATGAGCAAAGACCTCAAGGCCGACAAGATTGAAGTGGTGTTCACACTTCGTCCACTTGTGAAGATGTTGCCTTCTCAATACATACAATCTTTAAAGTATGGGATGCGTCTCAACTACGAAGGTTGGTTGCAACGCATTTTCAATGGCGGTGAAGATAAAGTTCAGTGGCGAACTTTTTGGACTCGTCATGATCATCCAGATGTTGTAAAGCGCTGGGTTGATGTCTTTGGTGCGGAAAATGTGACTTTGTTAGTTGTTGATGAAACCCAGCCAAATTTGATCTATGAAACCTTTAGCGAATTATTGAGCTTGCCAAATGATTTGTTGAAACCAGTCGAGGAAAAAGGTTTAAATCGTTCTCTAACTTGGGAAGAAATTTGTTTGTTGCTTGAAATGAACAAAAAGTTCGACCGTACTCTTGCGTGGGGCGAATACGCAACTATGATTCGAAACGGAATTTTTCGCAACCTGACCGATGTGCCAGCGCGAGATGGGCAGCATAAATTGTTAACCCCGCAGTGGGCTGTTGACCGCGCTAAAGAATTGACTGTAAGCAATATTCAAAGACTCCATTCGATGGGAATCACAATCATCGGTGATATCGATGGAACAGCCAAAGCAGATGTTCCAACAGGTGTCAATGAGCCGATAAGTTCCCTGCCACTGGATTTCGCAGCTGAATTACTACTGCTCCACAAGCAGGAATCAATCTTGCTTGATGCGTCAGGAAAACAAATTCGCGCTGAGTTCTTCCGCCGCCTAAATAGCAAAGACCCATCATTCCTTAAGAGCTTGGTCACCAAGATTTTGAAGAAACTAGCTAAGTAGTCTCAGTGGCGAAAAGAATAATCATTCATCCAGGGTTTCCGAAGTCTGGAACTACTGCCCTACAAGCCAGCCTCATGCAGGCTAAGTCTGAATTAGCTTCACAGGGAATTGTTTTCAATCCACCTTGGAATAACGCACATCATCGCGCTGCCTGGGCCTTGACCAATTACATGTTTGGCTGGGACGGAAAAGGTGGATCTACAACTCCAATAGAAGCTTGGACGAGTTTGTGCTCCGATGTGAAGTCTGAAAGTGACACAGTACTTATCACAAGTGAATTTTTCATTCGCGCAGATCTAACAATGATCGAACGTGTGAAAGCAGATTTGGGCATTCAGGACATCAAAATTGTTTTTACTCTACGTCCATTCGCGAAAGTTTTGCCTTCTAGATATCAACAAACTCTGAAAAAAGGCAAAACTTGGACGTATGACAAATGGTTACACACCATTTTGGATGGCGACAACGACAAAATACAACTACTCGATTATGCAGGAATTATTGAATCTTGGGCAAAAGTATTTGGTGCTTCCAATGTTGACGTAATACTTGCTGATGAATCAAATCCTGAAATCCTTTATCGTCGCTTTGAAAATGCTATTTCAGTTGCCAGCGAAACTCTAAAACCTGCAAAAATCAAACGGTTGAATCGTTCGTTGACAGCGTCTGAGGTTGAAATCTTGCGCCAGGTGAATCTTCGTAAACCTAAAAAATGGAAGTGGGAGCAATACAGATACTTCGTCCGCGGAAACTTCGTAAAGTTTTTGAGCGACAATCCTTCTAAATTCAAAGATGAAGAAAAATTAAGGTTGCCGACCTGGGCCATTGAGGCAATGACTCCGTACGCAAAAGCTCAAATTTCAAAGATAGACTCTCTTGGATTAAGTATCCAAGGTGATATAGGTTCGCTTTTCTCAGAAAAAGTAGGTGCCGACTCAACTGCACTTTCCCAGACAATCCCTGTGGAAATGGCTGCAGATTTGGTAATTCATTTATCTTCAATTTCACGGTTTGCCGGGACTTCCACTAAGGGCTTGGTCCGCGAGATTGGCGGACGTTTAGTCCGCAGCCCAAAATTTGCAAGCCGAATTGTCGGCAAAATTATATTAATATTCGTAAAATAGAAATGGCCCGGATTTCTCCGGGCCATTTCTATTAGTTGTTTAAGAATATTCCTGATCGTTTGATGCCATTGGCTGATCTGGAGTTGTCTTTTGAACTTGTAGCAAGAATTCAAAGTTTGTCTTTGTTTCCTTGAGTTTGTTCAACAGAAGTTCGATTGCTTGTTGGTTGTCTAGGGCGTGAAGCACGCGGCGCAACTTCCAAACCACTTTGAGTTCGTCTGGAGCGAGCAAAATTTCTTCACGACGAGTACCAGAAGATTCAATGTCAACCGCTGGGAAGATACGACGATCGGCAATGCGACGATCGAGCTTCAATTCCATGTTACCGGTTCCCTTGAACTCTTCGAAGATAACTTCGTCCATTCGGCTACCAGTTTCAACAAGAGCGGTTGCGAGAATTGTTAGTGATCCACCATTTTCGATATTACGAGCGGCACCAAAGAATTTCTTAGGTGGATAAAGAGCTGCTGAATCCACACCACCGGAAAGGATGCGGCCAGATGGAGGTGCAGACAAGTTGTATGCACGACCCAGGCGAGTCATCGAGTCAAGTAGTACAACCACGTCATGACCCATTTCAACCAAACGCTTTGCACGTTCGATTGCGAGTTCTGCTGCAATTGTGTGTTCTTCAGCTGGGCGGTCGAAGGTTGAAGCAATAACTTCACCCTTGACGGTGCGCTGCATGTCGGTTACTTCTTCAGGTCGTTCGTCAACTAGAACAACCATCAAGTGAACTTCTGGATTGTTTTCAACGATTGCGTTTGCAATCTGTTGAAGGACGATTGTTTTACCAGCTTTTGGTGGTGAAACAATTAGACCGCGTTGCCCTTTACCAATTGGAGCAACCAAATCGATTACGCGTGTGGTCAAGTTGTTTGGAGTGGTTTCTAGACGCAAACGCTCTTGTGGATATAGCGGAGTTAGCTTGCTGAAGTCGAGGCGACCACGAGCAGTTTCAGGATCTTGTCCGTTAACCGTATCAACTCGAACTAGTGGATTGAACTTCTGGCGTGGCTTGCCTTCTTGATCGGTGTCTTTTGGCTGGCGAACCAAACCAGTTACCTGGTCACCTTTACGAAGTGCATATTTCTTGACTAAGCCAAGTGACACATAAACATCGTTTGGTGATGGCAGGTAGCCAGTTGTGCGAACGAATGCATATGAATCAAGAATGTCCAAGATACCAGCAACTTCAATTGTTACATCATCATCTGAAAGTTCTTCGCGATCGCGATTGTTTCGGCGATTGTTGCGGTCAAAACGTCCGCGTCGACGGTCTGTTCCTTCACGTTCACCATCATTGTTCGATTCAGTTTCGTTGGATTCACCATCGTTGTCGCGAGCATTGTCCCGTGGACGATTGCGTTCACGACGGTCACCGCGGTCACCGCGTGGTTCATCCGAATTATTAGCAGCGCCTTGTGGTCGCGATGCGCGACGCTCGTTGGCTTGTGCTTTTCCGATTGCTTTTACGAGTTCATCCTTCTTTAAAGTGGATGCGCCATCGATTTTCAAACTCGCTGCGAGTTTTTTTAGTTCGGGCAACTTCAGATCGTTAAGCCCTGTTGTGGTTTCGCTCAAGCGATTTACCTTCCGCGTTATTTTTGTGATTTTTTCCGCACCGAAAAGTTTCGAGAGAATCTTTGGATTTTTTGAGGACTAATTTGTCTAAGCCTTTAGCAGGCCTTCCCCAAGCGGTGGTTGAACCTTAGCAAAGGTTTGTCCAGATTCCGCTATTTGGGGCTCAGTTACCCGTTTAGTGGGGTGGCGTGAGCGCCAACAGTCGAAATATTGAGTTGCAAAGTCTCAAATCCTTCGCCTGCTATCTTGGCAATTTCTTCAGATACAAATCCGGTGGTCAGGACTAGAACTGTTGGCCCGGCACCAGAAATAACCGCAGCATGACCTTTTGAACGAAGTTTTTGCACCAGTGCGTGGGACTTAGGCATCGCGCTCTTGCGAGCATCTTGATGAAGTTTGTCTTCGGTTGCAGCCATCAACAATTCTGGGTGGTCAGTAATTGCGGATACCAATAATGCTGAGCGACCGACATTGAATGCAGCATCGGCATGGTCCACTACTTCTGGAAGTAGTCCGCGTGCTTTTTTGGTTGCAACCGCAGTTGCGGGAATACAAACAACAGCACGCAGATCGCGATTTGGAGTCAAACGAATTGCATGTGCATCTTCACTGCCGCCCCATGCGATTGTGAAACCACCTAGCAGTGCGGCTGCAACATTGTCAGGGTGACCTTCGATTTCGCTCGCAAGTTTTAGGGCAGCTTCGTTTGTGAGAATTTGATCTCCACCAACAACAAGCGAGCGAGCTAAAACAATTCCGCCAACAATTGCAGCTGATGATGAACCAAGACCGCGGCCGTGAGGAATTTGGTTTGCTGAAACTATCGCCAGACCTTTTGGCTTCTCGCCCATTGCTTCAAAAGCCGCCATCATTGATTTAGCGATTAAGTGTTTTCCATCGCGAGGAAGTTCGTCAGCACCTTCGCCAGCGATGTCGATTTCGATTGTGGGTTCGTCAAGAATTTGAGCAATGATTTCATCATACAAATCAAGAGCCAAGCCGGCTGCATCAAATCCAGGTCCGAGGTTTGCAGAAGTTGCTGGCACCCGAATGCGAACTGGAGCTGCTTTAAAAGTTAATACTGGTGCAGAGTTTTTACTAGCCATTACAGTCCAATCGCTTTCACGGCTGCATCAACATCAACTGGCACAATTATTGGCTCTGATGCGTTTTGCAATGCCCATTGTGGATCTTTCAAACCATTTCCAGTCACAGTGCAGACAATCTTCAAACCTTTATCCACCTTGCCAGCAGCATGAAGTTTGAATAGCCCAGCAACTGATGCTGCTGATGCTGGTTCAACAAATACAGCTTCTTTAGTCGCAAGATAGTGATAGGCCGCAAGAATCTCATCGTCACTAACCATGTCGATCAATCCAGCTGATTCATCGCGAGCAGCGAGTGCTTGTTGCCAAGAAGCAGGATTGCCAATACGAATTGCGGTTGCAAGAGTTTCTGGATTTTCAACAACTTTTCCGTGCACAATCGGTGCGGCACCTTCAGCTTGAAATCCCCACATGCGTGGCAGTTTGGTAGAAACCTTGTCGTTTTTATATTCAACAAAGCCCTTCCAATACGCAGTGATGTTGCCAGCGTTTCCAACTGGGAGCATATGTACGTCTGGCGCATCACCGAGTGCATCAACTATTTCAAATGCTGCAGTCTTTTGACCTTCAATTCGATCTGGATTCACACTGTTTACCAAGGCAATTGGGTGATGGGCTGCCATGTCGCGTGCCATGTTCAAACAATCGTCAAAATTTCCTTGTACTTGAACAATTTTCGCGCCCTGAACAACGGCTTGGGCAAGTTTGCCCATTGCGATCTTGCCTTCTGGAATCAAAACCACACTAGTCATGCCGGCTTTTACTGCATATGCAGAAGCGCTTGCTGAAGTATTTCCAGTTGATGCACAAACCACAGCCTTTGCGCCTGCTTCTGCTGCTTTTGAAATCGCGACCGTCATACCGCGATCTTTAAAAGAACCAGTTGGGTTTCCACCTTCAACTTTTAGCCAAACTTCAGCGCCAACTTTTTCAGAGATGTTGCATGCATAAACAAGTGGTGTGCCACCTTCGAGCAAAGTGATTACAGGTGTTTTGTCAGTTACTGGTAGTCGATCGCGATATTCGTGAATAAGCCCGCGCCACTGATGTGCCATTAGTTGGCACTTCCTTCAACGCGCATCACACCAACAACTTCGCTTACTGCGCTGAGGGACTTCAATTCTGCAAGAGTTTGTGAAAGTGCTTTGTCTGTCGCGAGGTGGGTGCGAACAAGCAAGAAAGCTGCATCGCCATGTCCGTCTTGACGGACAACTTGAATGCTCACGTCGTGCTTTGCAAATGTATTTGCGATCGTAGCTAGGACACCTGGTTGATCTGCAACCTTTAAGTTGATGCTGTAGCGAGTTTTAGCTGCACTGATTGGTAGTGGAGCAAGTTCGGCATAAACACTTTCACCTGGGCCACGACGGCCAGAAACTTTGTTGCGAGAGACCGCTACTAGGTCGCCGAGCACTGCAGATGCAGTTGGTGCGCCACCAGCTCCACGGCCATAGAACATAACTTGACCAGCTGCATCAGCTTCAACGAAAACTGCGTTGAAAGAAAGGCGAACACTTGCAAGCGGATGTGATTTCGGCACCATGGCAGGATGAACGCGCACTACCACGCCTTTTTCATCATCACTTAGTTCAGCAACTGCAAGTAGTTTCACGACAAAACCCATATCTTTTGCAGCTTTGATGTCGGAAGCAGTTACTTTGCTAATTCCTTCACAGTAAACATCGTCGATGGTCACGCGAGTGTGGAATGCAAGGCTGGCAAGAATCGCAGCTTTAGCAGCAGCGTCATGTCCTTCAACGTCGGCGGTTGGATCTGTTTCTGCATAACCAAGTGCTTGAGCTTCTTTCAAAACTTCTGCGTAGTCAGAACCTTCTTCATCCATCTTTGTGAGAATAAAGTTTGTGGTGCCATTAACGATTCCAAGAATGCGGCGAACTTTGTCACCCACAAGAGATTCACGTAGTGGACGCAATAGTGGAATTGCACCAGCAACAGCAGCTTCGTAATAAACGTCAGCATCATTAGCTTCAGCTGCTGCAAATATTTCTGCTCCATATTTTGCAAGCAAAGCTTTGTTTGCGGTCACGATTGATGAACCGTTTTTTAGCGCGCGCAAAATTAAAGATTTTGCCGGTTCGATGCCGCCCATTAATTCGATAACAACGTCAATGTTGTCATCAAGAAGTTTTTCCGCATCAGTGGTGATTAAGTTGGCAGGAATCCCAGCCCGGTCTTTTTTCGCATCTCGAACTGCCACACCAACTAGTTCGAATTTGGCCCCTACTCGGGCGGCAAAATCATCTTCGTTGTCTTTGAGCAAACGAGCTACTTCTGAGCCCACCACCCCGGCTCCGAGCAAGGCAATGCGCAAAACTGGCAATTCAGCCTTGTTTGCAGACATTTCGACTCCTCGTTTGCGCTTGCGTGAGGGCGAAATCCTACCTAGGTCTAGAGCAAACCCTGGTCGAGTGCGAGCAGGTCAGCTTCAGTCTCTCTGCGCACAAGTAAGCGTGCTGACTCGTGCTTAACCGCAACAACAGCCGGTTTAGCCAGCATGTTGTAGTTGGAAGCCATTGAGCGGTGATACGCACCGGATGCGGCAATCGCAATGAAATCTCCAGGGGCCACATCACTTGCCATCAGCAAGTCCCGGACCACGATGTCACCACTTTCACAGTGCTTGCCGACGATCCGGGATTGAACTAATTCACCCAATGGATCGCGGTTAGCAATTCGAGCGGTGTATTGAGCGCCATAAAGGGCGGTGCGAATGTTGTCGCTCATGCCGCCATCTACGGAGATGTATGTGCGAGTGGTGTTGCCTTCGAGTTCGATTGGCTTAATGGTGCCAACCTCATAAAGGGTCACAGTCGATTGACCAATGATTGAACGGCCCGGTTCAATGGAAAGAGTTGGTAAAGCAATTTTATGTTTTTCACTTTCGCGAACAACCAAATCAATAATTACATTTGCCATGTCTGCAATCGACATTGGGTCATCGGTTGGCAGGTATGCAATTCCAGTTCCGCCACCTAGATCTACTTCTTTTGTAATGAAACTATATTTTTTGTGTAGCAGTGCGCAAAATTCAATTACTCGCGCTGCTGAAAGTTCAAAACCACGTGGGTCGAATATCTGGGACCCGATGTGTGAATGAAAACCTAGCAAGTTCATGTATGGCGAAGAGTTAACTTCGATTGCTGCTTGTTCTGCAGCTCCACTGAAAATAGATAAGCCAAACTTTTGATCTTCATGTGCGGTCGAAATTGCTTCATGAGTGTGAGCTTCCACCCCGACTGTTAAGCGGATGAAAACATCAATTGTTTTATTCAAACTCTTGCAGATGCGATTCAATCTTTCGATCTCATCAAAGGAGTCAATCACGATAGCGCCAACACCAGCAGTAATTCCGCGCTCGATTTCTTCCATTGACTTGTTGTTGCCATGCATCACAATTAGTTCAGGTGGAACTCCAGCTGCAAGAGCGAGCGCTAGTTCGCCACCAGTTGATACGTCTACGCCCAGCCCGCCTTCAACCATCCAACGTAAAACGTCTGCAGATGCATACGCTTTGCTGGCATAGTGAATTTTCACTGGCATTGGTGCATCGCTATAAGCTGTTACATATTGCTTGATTTTTTCTTTTACATCTAATTCATCAATTACAAACAGTGGCGTGCCAAACTCTTGAACCAATTCAGAAGTTGAAACGCCAGCAAAAACCATTTCGCCGTGACGATTCAATGTTGTGTTTAGTGGCCAAACGCGGGGTTCTAGTGCACTCATAACTACATCCGCTCCGGCGAACTAACGCCACAAAGATCTAAGCCATTTGCCAAAACTTGTCGAGTTGCATCGCATAGCCACAAACGCGCAATCACAGTTGGCGTCGCATCCTCATCACCTTGCGGTAGAACTCGGCATGCATCGTAGAAGCGGTGGTAGTCAGTTGCGAGCTCTTCCAAGTAGCGAGCAATCCGATGTGGTTCGCGAAGTTCAGCGGCGCCAGCAACTACGCGTGGGAATTGCGCCAAATTTGATAGCAAAGCGGATTCCTTTTCGTGGCTCAATTCGCTGGTATCGAATTCTAAATTCTTGTACTCAATTCCAAGTTCAAGTGCTTGGCGCAACATCGATGCAATCCGGGCGTGTGCGTATTGAACGTAGAAAACTGGATTTTCATTTGTTCGCTTGATTAGTAAATCAAGATCCAAAACCATTGGTGTATCTACTGGGTAGCGAATCAATGCGTAGCGCGCAGCGTCCACACCAACTTCGTCAACAAGATCATCAAGAGTGATGATGTTTCCAGCTCGCTTTGAAAGGCGAACCTCTTGCCCACCCTTCATCATCTTCACCATTTGGCCGATTAGCAGTTCGATGTTTTTGTCTGGGTTATCTCCCGCGCAAGAGGCAACTGCTCGCAAACGATTCACATATCCATGGTGGTCGGCACCTAACAAGTAAATGCAGCGATCAAAACCACGAGCCCGCTTGTCTACGTAATATGCAGTATCGGATGCAAAGTAGGTCAATTCGCCATCGGACTTAACTAACACTCGGTCTTTATCGTCACTGAAATCTGTAGTGCGAAGCCAAATCGCACCACCATCTTCGAACATGTGCCCTTGGGCGCGAAGTTTCTCAAATCCACGGTCCACCGCACCTGACGAGTGCAGTGTGCGCTCGGAGTACCAAACATCGAAGACTGTTCGGAAGTTCGCAAGGGAATCTTTTTGCAGTTGTAACTGCATTTCATATGCAGCTTCACGGAAGGCAATCAGTTGTTCTTCGCCATCTAGTTTCATGAACTCTGGGTGCGCTAAAACAATATCTTTGGCCAAATCTTCAACGTATGCACCGTGATATCCATCTTCCGGAATCACACCACCGGTTGCAGCAGCTAAAACTGATGCACCAAATTTGTCCATCTGGACACCGCGGTCGTTGATATAAAACTCGCGCGCAACTTTTGCGCCACTTGCTTCGAGCACGCGTGCAATCGCGTCACCAACCGCAGCCCAACGGGTGTGACCTAAGTGAATTGGTCCAGTTGGATTTGCGCTGATGAATTCAATGTTGATCGTTTCAGAAATTTGTTTGTTGTGTCCGTATTTTTCGCCAGCATTTAAAATTACGTGAACCAATTCACCAGCAGCGCCTGCATCTAAAGTGATGTTTAAAAAGCCAGGGCCAGCCACATCAACAGACTTAACACCTTCAACTTTTGCCAACTGAACTGCCAAAGCATCTGCAATCACTTTTGGTGGCAGTCCCGATGGCTTACTCATCACCATTGCGATGTTTGAAGCCCAGTCACCATGATCGCGATTTTTTGGCCGATCCAATTTCAAACTTGTTGGAACAGCGCTTTCATCGCAGGACAAATCTCCAGCCTTGATTGATGCCTTTAGGCTGGCAATTACATGCTCTGCGAGTTCTTCTGGAGTCATAAGGTGAGCAAGCCTAATCGTGAGCAACTCACTCACAGCCCACTACGCTAAAGCCTTGATTTGGGCTGTTATTTGCCCACGTAGCTCAGTGGATAGAGCGTCTGCCTCCGGAGCAGAAGGTCGCAAGTTCGATTCTTGCCGTGGGCACAATTCCCTGCTTTATATTTTCAAGCGCATGGAAGAATGAATGTAATCTTCAATCTGTATTAGATTCCAAACAAAAGGTGAAAATGTCTCAAACGGGTCGCGACCAACATCAAAGAAGGGTAATCAGAACACTCAGTATCGCTCAGGTGCTAAATGGTGTTGGAGTCGCAGGAACTGTGGCAGCGGGATCTCTTCTGGTCTCATCAATCTCTAACTCAGAAACGTTGGCCGGATTGGCTCAGACAACTGCTGTCTTAGGAGCCGCTGCAATGGCATTGCCACTTGCAACACTTACACAACGCGGAGGTCGAAGGCTTTCACTGACAACCGGTTACACAGCCGGAGTAATTGGCGCTATCACCGCAATTATTGGTGGAGGTAACCAAATCTTGGCTTTGATGTTGGTGGGTACTTTTTTGGTTGGCGCTGCATCGGCATCTGGTTACCAAGCACGTTTTGCTGCAATCGACCTTGCTACACCTGAACGTCTGTCAAAAGATTTGTCTTTTGTTGTTTGGGGTTCCACAGTTGGAGCAGTCACCGGACCAAATTTGATGGAACCATCTGGAAACTTTGCTGAATTGCTGGGTTTGCCAAGACTAGTTGGACCTTATTTCATCGCCGCAATTACATTGACAATTTCTGCATTAATAATTCTGATTTTTCTCAAACCAGATCCATATCTGACTGCCAACGTTTCATCTGACGGTAAAACTCAAAAGAGGCATGCGTCAATACGTTCAGCTCTTGATCACATTCGTTCTATTCCAAATGCACTTTTTGGAATTTCAGTTGTTGCTATTGGCCACCTTGCGATGGTGTCAATCATGGTGATGACACCAGTTCACATGGCGCATGTGCATATCACGCTAACAATTATTGGGTTTGTGATTAGTGTGCATGTTCTTGGAATGTACGCCTTCTCTCCAATCATAGGTTCGTTATCCGATAGATTGGGAAGAGTCAGAGTTATTCAAATTGGACTTCTGATTTTAGTTCTCTCTGCAATTATTTCTGGGCTCGCAGATCCGATGGATCCGTACACGCTTGGAGTTGGGCTGTTTTTGCTCGGGCTGGGTTGGTCGTTCACCCTTATTGCTGGTTCAACTTTTCTTTCTGAATCTGTCAGTGTTGAGATGAAGCCGTCATCTCAAGGAGCAAGCGATTTGGTAATGAATCTCATGGGCGCTGGTGGTGGAGCTGCAGGCGGAGTCATTATTGGATTCCTTTCATATGGCTGGCTTTGTCTATTTGTGACTATCCCCGTTGCACTACTCGGCCTGACCTCTTTCAAAATTCGCTCTGCTGTTTGAATTTACCGCGAAGAAAAATAACTTCTAATCACCAAGGAATAACTTGGCGGTCTTCCCAAAGTTTTCCGGTAATCACAGGCGCATTGTTTGCATCCACTAATTCACGCGTTGCTAGCCAAACAATTGTGTCGGCAGCATCCTCCGCAGATTTAGGTGCATCTGGCCCGCCCATGTCTGTGCGAGTGTGGTTTGGACACATTGCATCTACAAAAACCCCACGCTTGCCGTCGGACATTTCAGATGCCATGTTTTTCGTTAATGCGTTAACTCCTGCTTTTGAAATTCGATATGGTGCAAGTCCTCCCGAAGTGCCAGGTCCACTCATTCGGCCCAGACATGCAGATACGTTGATGATCTGGCCACTTCTTCGTTCAAGCATTTTCTTCCCAACCAGATTGCAAGTGTTGAATGTGCCATCAAGATTGATTGACATCACACGTTGCCATTCGTCACCTGTTGTTAAAACAGTTTTAGACATTCGATCGCTCATCACGCCAGCACTGTTTATTAAAACATCAATTGGTTTGATGGCTTCGAAATGATCCACCATTGCTGCAACCTGGTTGTAGTCAGACACATCGCAGCCATAAGGAAAGGCTTGAATTCCGTCAGCCTTTAGCAGGCCGGCAGCTCGTTCGGCACTTTCAGCATTCTTGCCAACTACGCCAATTTCCCAGCCTTGGGCTCCAAGAAGTTTGGCTGCGGCGAACCCGATTCCTCGAGAGCCGCCAGTGATGAGTGCAAAGACCATGGGTGAACCATTTCGCACAGTCTGCAAACGCGCATCTTGAGGGCGTTCATCCTCTGGACACAGGTCTGCTTTCACTCTCAAAACGGACTAGCCTTGGCCTTTGAATTCGACCAGATAAATACGAGGACTTGCCAAAGAAAGGCTCGAAGTGCCAGAGCAGACTCCAAAGCCGAGCAGATTCGGTGCGAATCAATGGCTCGTAGACGAGCTTTACGAGAAGTTCAGGTCCGATAAAAATAGTGTCGACAAGGCATGGTGGGATTTCTTCGAGGATTACACCCCAACAGACAATCTTTTACTAGCTTCTAACGCCGAACCAACAATTGCTTTCAAAACTGCTCCACCAACTACGACGATCATGCCGCCGCCGCAAGAAGTTGTTGCGGGACAGCCGCACACTGCAACTCCACAAACTGTTGCCCCAATTCCAGCTCCTGGTTCAGTTCGCGATCTTCGACCAAGTGTTGAACCGACTTACACCGCAGCACCTGCTGAAATTGTTCCACTTAAAGGTGCTAGTGCAAGAGTTGTAACAAATATGGAAAGTTCTTTGAACGTTCCAACTGCAACTAGTGTCCGCGCAATCCCAGCAAAACTTTTAGTCGACAACCGCACCGTAATCAATAACCACCTAGCGCGTGGTCGAGGTGGAAAAGTTTCTTTCACTCACATCCTCGGTTATGCAATTGTGCAAGCGCTACGAGATATTCCAGAAATGAATTACGGCTACACGTTAGTTGACGACAAACCTGCAGTAGTGCAAAACAAATCTGTAAACCTTGGACTTGCAATCGACATGGCAAAACCAGATGGAACTAGACAACTTCTCGTACCAAACATTAAAAACTCAGAACAAATGGACTTCCACACATTCTGGTTGAACTATGAAGACGTAGTTCGCAAAGCACGCAACAATAAACTTGAAGTTTCGGACTTCCAAGGCACCACAATTTCGCTGACAAATCCAGGAACCATCGGAACCGTTCATTCAGTTCCGCGTTTGATGGAAGGCCAGGGCCTAATCGTTGGTGTTGGCGCACTCGACTACCCAGCAGAATTCCAAGGCGCATCTGAAGAAGTCCTTGCAAACCAAGGTGTTTCAAAAACCATCACCATGACCAGCACCTACGACCATCGAATCATCCAAGGTGCGATGTCTGGGGACTTCCTAGCACGGGTGCATCAATACCTGCTTGGTGAAAATGATTTCTACGGTGACATTTTCCGATCACTTCGGATTCCTTACGAACCAATTCGTTGGGCTCGCGACATTGTTAAATCTCACGACAGCGACGTCGACAAGACAACTCGAGTTCACGCATTAATTCATTCTTACCGAGTCCGCGGTCACTTGATGGCAGATGTTGATCCACTTGAATACAAACAACGCAACCACCAAGACTTAGATGTTTCATCACACGGCTTAACTTTGTGGGATCTTGATCGTGAATTTGCAGTTGATGGATTTGCCGGCAGCACATTCATGAAATTACGTGGCGTGCTAGGCGTTTTGCGCGATGCTTATTGCCGCACCATCGGAATTGAATACATGCACTTGTCGGATCCAGTTCAACGTAAATGGGTGCAAGAGCGCGTGGAACGTGGATATGAAAAACTAGATCGTGTAGAACAACTTCGAATCTTGCACAAACTAAACGAAGCTGAAGCTTTTGAAACTTTCTTGCAAACAAAATATGTGGGACAAAAACGATTCAGTCTCGAAGGTGGCGAATCTGCTATTCCATTGGTTGATGCAATCTTGGAAGAAGCTGCAGATAGCGATTACCCAGAAGTTTGCATCGGCATGCCACACCGTGGCCGTCTGAACATGCTTGCAAACATTGCCGGTAAGTCATACAACCAAATCTTCCGCGAATTCGAAGGCCATTACGGCGAAGAATCAGTACAAGGTTCCGGTGATGTGAAATACCACCTTGGAACCAAGGGCCAATTCACTGCTCTTTCTGGAAAATCTACAAATGTTTACTTAGCAGCAAACCCGTCACACCTCGAAGCGGTTAATCCAGTACTCGAAGGCATCGTTCGCGCAAAGCAAGATCAAATGCCGGTTGAAACTAAATTTGGTGTGCTGCCAATCTTGATGCACGGTGACGCAGCTTTTGCTGGTCAGGGTGTAGTTACAGAAACGTTGCACTTGTCACAACTTCAAGGTTACCGCGTGGGTGGAACCATTCACATTGTTGTAAACAACCAAGTTGGATTTACTACTTCACCTCGCTACAGCCGCTCTTCAACATACGCAACAGACGTTGCACGAACTGTGCAAGCGCCAATTTTCCACGTTAATGGGGATGATCCAGAAGCTGTCGTGAAGGTTGCAAGAATTGCATTCGAATTCCGCCGTCAATTCCACAAAGATGTTGTCATCGATCTTGTTTGCTACCGCCGTCGCGGACACAACGAAGCTGACGATCCATCACTAACCCAACCGTTAATGTATGAACTGATTGACCAAAAGCGTTCTGTCCGAAAGTTATACACCGAAAACTTGATTGGTCGCGGAGACATTTCGGTTGACGAAGCAGAATTAGCTTTGAAGCATTTCCAAGATCAACTTGAAAATGTATTCCAAGAAACAAAAGCTGAAAATCACGATGATGATCAACTTTCAAAGATTACGCACAAAGTTATGACCGAAGGTCAAGTAACTCTAGATCCACAAACTCCGGCATACGACGTCAACACCGGCATCTCGATGGATGTTGTGAATCGAGTCGTGCAATCGCAACTAACCATGCCTGAAGGTTTCACTGTCCACCCACGTCTTGCTCCGCAACTAAAGCGCCGTGCTGAGATGGTTGAAAACAACGAAATCGACTGGGGTATGGCAGAAGCTCTCGCATTCGGTTCACTTCTTACTGAAGGTCGCACCATTCGTTTAGCAGGTCAAGATTCACGTCGTGGAACTTTTGGTCACCGCCATGCTGTTATCGTGGACAAAGTAACTGGTTGGCAATACAAGCCACTTAAGCAGTGCTACGAAAACGGCGGCAAGTTCTACATCTACGACTCATTCCTAAGCGAATACGCAGCAATGGGCTTCGAATACGGCTACTCGGTTGAGCGTCCTGATGCTTTAGTAATTTGGGAAGCGCAGTTCGGCGATTTCGCAAACGGTGCGCAAACCATCATCGATGAATACATTTCATCAGGCGAACAAAAGTGGGGACAGCGCAGTTCTGTAACACTGCTTTTGCCACACGGATTTGAAGGCCAAGGACCTGACCACTCGTCAGCTCGCATTGAACGATTCTTGCAACTTTGTGCGCAGGACAACATGACAGTTGCGCAACCATCAACTGCCGCTTCTTACTTCCATCTGCTTCGCTGGCAAGCACTTTCAGAACTAACTCGTCCGTTGATTATTTTCACACCGAAATCACTTTTGCGTGCAAAATCATCAACAAGTGCAACTTCTGATTTCACCGCCGGTCATTTCCGCGCAGTGATTGGTGATCACAAAGTAAATGGTGCGCAAGCAAACAAGGTTTTGATCTGCAGCGGCAAGGTTTACTACGACCTAATCGCAGAACGTGAAAAGCGTGGTGCAAATGATGTAGCAATCATTCGCCTAGAGCGCCTCTACCCACTTCCTTACCGCACACTGCGCACCGCACTTGAAGGTGTTAAGCAAGATGCAGTAATCCGCTTCGTTCAAGATGAACCAGCAAACCAAGGTGCTTGGCCGTTTATGGCAATGAACCTTCCTGAGGTTTTGAATCGTGAAGTCCATCGAGTATCGCGTCCGGCTTCTTCATCACCTGCAGTTGGCTCACATCACCGCCACGAAGTTGAACAAGCTGCACTTGTTCAAGCTGCTTTTGAATAAGTAACTCCACGTATTTCCATACTGCAGAATTGAAGAATTAGAGAAACATCGCAGTCAGGACGAAGGTAGGCATGAAACCATCTGAATATATTGCTGAAATCGAGCGGGCATCAAAATCCATGCGCGACATTTACTCTGAATCTGTCGCAAATAATCGTGTGCCATCTTGTCCAGACTGGAATTTCCAACAACTCATGTCGCATCTAGCAGACGTGCAATCACATTGGGCAAAAACGATTCTTAATCCAGATGCGACTGAAGAAATGGATTTCATTAACCACACACCAGATCGGGATATCGTCGACTGGGCTGAATTGAAAACCAACGAACTGATTAACGCCATAAAAGATGTGGCATTAGATAAGCCATGTGCAACTTGGTGGTCATCGCCAAAGACTGCTGAAGCAATCTCGCGTCATCAAGCGCAAGAAGCAAGCGTGCATGCATGGGATGCACATCTTGCAACTGGTCAAGACATTCCGCTTCCCCATGCAGTTGCACTTGATGGAATCGCTGAGTGGATAAATGTCCACAACGAATGGACCGAAGCCAAGGATTTCACAATCATTTTTGCGCCAACAGACTCATCAGAAACAATCACATGGAATCGTGGTGGTGAATCTGTCACGCTTTCGGCAACCGCAAGCGATCTAACCCTCTTCTTAAATGGTCGTAGAGCAATCGATCAACTAACGATTACTGGCGATAAATCAGTAATTGCGCCATTCCTTGCTGAACTTCCAGCTCATAACGCTTGACAATTCTGGTATCAATAGTGATACCATAGCAAAATGGCTATGACATTACGTCTCACAGACGAAGAAACAGAACTGCTTCGACGCTTATCTGAGCTAGAAGGTCGCTCCATGCAGGAAATCTCCCGCGAGGCGATTATGAGCGAAGTCGAGAAAAGGTTAAAGCTTGCAATCTTTTTGAAAGCGGCTGAAATCGAAGTTCCAAGATACCAAGAAGTGCTAGATCGACTCGCTGAATGATTTACCTAGATCTAGAAATTTTATTAGAACTCATAAAACTCTATTTGCCAAAAAGCCGAGTTGCTGACATGGGATTACTTGAATCTGCACTGGCAAGACCTCGCGCCTCAGCTTTTGGTGAAGATGTATATGAAGATATTCACGAGAAAGTCGCAGCTATGACAATCTCGTTAGTGAAGAATCATTGTTTAAATGATGGTAATAAGCGATTGGGATTGATTTCTCTTATTACTGTTTTACGTGCAAATAAATACGCAATTAATTCTGATTTTGACTCTACTTATGAATTCATAATTAAGATTGCAGAAACAACGAACCCAGACGTTAAAGCAAATGCGGCTTGGATTAGAGCCAACTCAGAAAAGCTTTAAAACAACCCCAACAATCGCATCGCGCGATACTGCACCAAACACCCAAGAGTCAGAACTCGATGCAGCCGTTGCTGTTTGCATCGCATCGCCTTCAAGCCAGTAGCCATCTGATTCGATCTTGGTCAATCTTTTAACAATCAAGCCACGAGTTTCAGGATGGCGCGCAACCACCACATCCCCAACCGCAGGCTCGGCGCCAAATGAATAAAAGATGACCTGGCCAGGCTTCAAAGTAGGCAGCATCGAGGTGCCCTGCACTCGGGCTATCCGGACCTGCCAAAATTTCCACACAGCGGTAGTCTGCCGACCCTCAACATCCGGAGGAAACATGATCAAATTTCAAACAGTTTCAGCCCACTGTGATCTGCCTTGCGGCATTTACGATCCAGCTCAGGCGCTAATCGAAGCGAAGTCAGTTAAGGCTTGCATGGAGAAGCACAATGCTTCAGACGATGCAGACTTCAAAGCTCGCTCAATCACAATTAAAGAAGACCGTAGTCACATGGTGAAAGAGCACCTATGGGTGCTATGGACTGACTACTTCAAGCCAAATCACTTTGAAAAATACCCACAACTTCATGAACTTTTCAACACCGCAACCAAACTAGCTGGTGCCACCGGAACCAAGGGCACCAACGATGTTGCAAAGGCTGATGAATTGATCAAGAAGATTGAAGAAATCGACGCTATCTTCTGGGAAACCAAGAAGGCGTAACACGAAACAACTTCAAAAGCGAGGGCAGCCGATTGGTTGCCCTCGCTTTTTTTGTTTACATGCGTCACGTTGGAGACATAAGGTGACCTCGTAACTACTACCTGGGGGCAATATGACAATCACAGAAACTAATCCAGCGATGCAATTGAGCTCGAAATTCCACGAAGCGCTCGATTACGCAAATTCACATCACAAAGATAAAGCAAGAAAATCAACCACCATTCCATACATGTGCCACCCGCTTGGTGTTGCTTCATTGGTAATTGAAGCTGGTGGAACCGAAATTGAAGCAATTGCTGCGCTACTTCATGATGTGGCTGAAGATCATGGCGGAGAACCAAGACTCGCTGAAATTAAGGAACTTTTTGGCGATGACGTTGAACGAATTGTTCGAGCATGTAGTGATTCAATAACTGAAGATCCAGATGTTAAAGATGACTGGAAAGAGCGCAAGCTAGCGCACATAGCAAAACTCAAAAATGCAACTCAAGACGTCCTAATAGTTACCGCTGCTGATAAAGCTCACAATGCACGTTCAATCGTGACAGACCTTCATATCGAAGGAAGTAAAGTTTGGGGGCGATTTAGTGTTAAGAGCCCAAAATCGATTATTTGGTATTACGAATCTATGTACAAAATCTTAAAGAAGAAAGACGTCTCGCCAGTTCTTCTCTTTCCGCTCAAGGACGCAATCAAATACATGAAGAAACAAAGTTTGTAAGGAATGAAAGTGACAGAAAATCAAAAGAAGCAAGAAGTTGTGCTAACTCCACTTCCAAAAGGCAAAAAGATATCCGAGATGAGTCATGAAGAGATCTTGGCATTTGCCGGAACCATCGTCAAAGGCATGACCCCAAAGGAGTAGTTAGTAGCCTTACCCGATGAATTTTCAGATCCGCGAAGCAACCCCCACAGATGTTCCAGCTATTCATCAGCTAGTTATCGAATTGGCTATTTATGAAAAAGAACCTGACGCGGTGGAAGCCACAGAAGCTGACTTGCATGCCGCATTGTTTAGCGATTCCAAATCAAAGGTCGGAAAGCCTTCCGCATATGCACACGTGGCAACGGTAGAAGGTGAAGTTGTCGGGATTGCTATTTGGTTTTTAAATTATTCAACTTGGCAAGGTGTTCACGGCGTCTACCTAGAGGATCTTTATGTGACACCGAAACATCGAGGTTCAGGTATAGGTAAAGCATTGCTCAAAACTTTGGCCAAGCTTTGCGTCGAACGCGGATACGGTCGCTTTCAGTGGTGGGTTTTGGATTGGAACAAACCATCGATTGACTTCTACGAAGCTCATGGTGCGGTGGCTATGGATGAATGGACCGTCTACCGTTTAACTGGAGACGCGTTGAAGAAAATGGCAACCGACGATATTTAAGGTTGCTTGAAGATGTCATGGTTGCCGATTCGTCGCCAAACCAGTGTCAGTTGTCCATCGATTTCATTTAAGTGAAATGTAGCTCTTCCATCTGGGCGCGAAAACGACCAAGTCATTTCCCAGATTTCAGCGGTGTTTTTCAAAACTTTAACCCTATATTTCTTGGAAACACTTTTTAAAGTCTTGTGAATTAGTAGTTGCTCAAACTCGATTACAAACTGTTCTTGGACATCTAGAAAAAGTAATTGATGCTCGCGCTTAAGTTTTTTGAAATCTCGATCAAATTTTGGATTAAATAATTCGCGCATCAGTCCATCAAGGCTTCAAGGTGCTTGCGAGCTTCTGCTCGAGAGAACGGGCCGGAAGTACGCCCCGCTTTGATTTCCTCGTCGGCCTCTCGCTCCTTTGCCTGCCATTCTGGCGTCCAGAACCAAGCTTCGTCTGCAGGGATAGCTAAAAGCGGCCGAAGCTCGATCACCCCGTCTGCCCGTTCAACAACTTCCACCTGAGACCCCTTTTCATCCAGGTGCAGTTTTCGGCGCAGTGCGGCTGGAAGCGTGACTACTCCTCTGCCTTGCAGAGAGATGCAACCGTGGAAAACATCCGCTTGATTGTCTGTTGGTGGTTCGAGGTCCTTTTTTGCTTTGGCCATAAATGCAGTATTGCAGTATTCCTGCAAGAAAGCAAGGGCGAAATGTGAGCATTCACACTCTGCCCTACTCTCAACCTGCGGGTAGTCTTGCCCCATATTCAGCTCAAGGAGGCTTACCCGTGGCGGGAAAGACCGGAACGCTCTACCGTGGCCGTGAAGGCATGTGGTCTTGGGTGGCTCATCGCATCACTGGTGTCGCTGTTTTCCTATTTTTATTTGTGCACGTTTTGGACACTGCGTTAGTTCGAGTGGATCCAAAACTTTATGACGCAGTGATTGATACCTACAAAACCCCAATTGTGAATTTACTTGAGGTTGGTTTGGTCGGAGCTGTTTTGTTCCACGCACTTAATGGTGTGCGCATCGTGTTGGTTGATTTCTGGGCCAAGGGTCCGAAATATCACCGAGTTATGTTGTGGGCAATCATGACTCTTTGGTTTGTCATCATGTTGCCAGGTGCTTACTTCATGATGAAGCACACCCTCGCAACTGTGTTTGGAGTTGGAGCATGAATCCAACATTAGAAGCACCCCGTAGTCGTCAACAATCTCGCACGAACTTTGAAATGGTGTCATGGCTATTCATGCGTATCTCAGGTTTAGTTCTTGTTTTCCTAGTGCTTGGTCATTTGTTCATCATGAACATATTGGATGGCGGTGTGCAGCGAATTAACTTTGCATTTGTTGCAGGCCGTTATGCAAGTCCGTTTTGGATGCTGTGGGATTTATTGCAACTATGGCTGGCAATGCTTCATGGCACAAATGGCTTGCGGACCATCATTAATGACTATGCCGAACGAGATGGAACTCGCTTTTGGTTGAAAACAGTTTTGTTTAGTGCCACGTTCTTCATTTTGGTGCTTGGCACTTTCGTAATTTTCACTTTCGATCCGAACATTTAGGATGCGTTGACGTGGTTGAAGTTCATAAGTTTGATGTAGTGATTGTTGGCGCAGGTGGAGCAGGGATGCGCGCTGCATTAGAAGCTAGTAAGAACGCACACACTGCAGTCTTGACCAAGCTTTACCCAACCCGTTCACACACAGGGGCTGCTCAAGGCGGCATGTGTGCGGCACTTGCAAACGTTGAAGAAGATAACTGGGAATGGCACACATTCGACACGGTTAAGGGTGGCGATTACTTGGTTGATCAAGATGCTGCTGAAGTAATGTGTAAAGAAGCGATTGACGCAGTTATCGATCTTGAAAAGATGGGCTTGCCTTTCAATCGCACACCAGAAGGCCGAATCGATCAACGTCGTTTCGGTGGCCACACTCGCAATCACGGTGAAGCAGCAGTCCGTCGTTCTTGCTATGCAGCTGACCGAACCGGTCACATGATTTTGCAAACCCTTTACCAAAACTGCATCAAGCAAGAAGTGGATTTCTACAACGAGTACTACGTGCTCGATTTATTGCTTGATGAAACTCAAGGTGAACCTCGTGCAGCTGGTGTGGTTGCAGTGGAACTTGCAACCGGAGCTATTCACATTTTCCATGCGAAAAGTATTGTGTTTGCAACCGGCGGATTTGGAAAGATTTATAAGACTACTTCGAATGCTCACACTTTGACTGGTGACGGCATTGGTGTGGTTTATCGCAAAGGTCTTCCGCTTGAAGATATGGAGTTTTACCAATTCCATCCAACCGGTCTTGCAGGACTTGGCGTATTGCTAACCGAAGGTGCTCGCGGCGAAGGTGGCATCTTGCGCAACGAATCTGGCGAGCGATTTATGGAACGTTACGCACCAACAATTAAAGACTTAGCTCCACGAGACATGATTGCACGCGCAATGGTGCAAGAAGTTCGTGAAGGCCGCGGAGCTGGTCCGCGTAAAGACTATGTTTACCTAGATCTAACTCACCTTCCAAAAGAGCAGATCGAAGCGAAACTTCCAGACATCACAGAGTTTTCTCGAACCTACCTTGGCGTGGATCCGGTAACCGAACTTGTACCAGTCTTCCCTACTGCTCACTATGCAATGGGTGGAATTCCAACCGACATTGAAACCCGAGTACTACGTAACAACACCGATGTAGTGCCGGGGCTATTTGCAGCTGGCGAATGTGCATGTGTGTCTGTTCACGGCGCTAACCGGCTTGGCACAAACTCGCTACTAGACATCAATGTGTTTGGTAAGCGCTCTGGTGTTGCCTCAGCAAACCACGCAAACGAATCCGAGTGGCCAGTGCTTCCAGAAAAGGCGTCAGCTCAAGTTGAAACTTTGATGGAAACCTTGCGTCAAAGCAATGGCTCTGAGCGAGTTCACATTTTGCGCCGTGAATTGCAAGAAACTATGGACATGAACGCTCAGGTTTACCGCACCGACGAAACATTACGTCTAGCTCTTTCAGATGTGCGCTCAATAAGTGCCCGCTACAAGAATGTTGGCATCATGGACCGCGGTCAGCGCTATAACACTGACTTACTAGAAGCAATCGAATTTGGCTTCTTATTAGACCTTGCTGAAGTTCTTGTTGTTGGCGCTTTGGAACGTAAAGAATCTAGAGGTGGTCACGCTCGCGAAGATTATCCAAATCGTGATGATGTGAACTTCATGCAACACACCATGGCATATAAAACTGCTGATGGAATCAAACTGGATTACAAACCAGTAGTAATTACTCGTTACCAACCGATGGAGCGTAAGTACTAATGGCAAAGACAATAGATCTGCTTAAGACTTCGGATGTAACACTCCGAATCCGCCGCTTTAATCCAGAAGTTGACCAAGAACCACACTGGGAAGATTTCACAGTTCCTTGTTACCCAACGGATCGGATTCTCGATGCGCTTCACCAAGTTAAAGGTGACCAAGACGGTTCTTTAACTTTCCGCCGTTCATGCGGTCATGGAATCTGTGGTTCGGATGCAATGCGCATTAATGGTCTAAATCGTCTAGCTTGCAAAACGTTGGTAAAAGATCTCGACATCTCTAAGCCTGTGACAGTTGAAGCGATCAAGGGTTTGCCACTTGAAAAAGACCTTGTGGTCGACATGGAACCATTCTTTAAGTCCTACCGCGAAATTATGCCTTTCTTGATTACTGAAGGACACGAGCCATCTAAAGAACGTTTGCAAAGTCCTGAAGATCGGGCAAAGTTTGACGACACTACAAAATGTATTTTGTGTGCGGCATGCACCACTTCTTGCCCAGTCTTTTGGACAGATGGCAACTACTTCGGTCCAGCCGCAATTGTTACAGCACATCGTTTTATCTTTGACTCACGCGATTCAGGTGCCGCAAAGCGCCTAGAGATTTTGAATGACAAAGAGGGAGTCTGGCGTTGCCGGACTACCTTCAACTGTTCAGAAGCTTGCCCACGTGGAATTCAAGTAACTCAGGCGATTCACGATGTGAAGCGCGCGATGTTGTTTCAGAAGTAATTAGCGAACAAAACCGATTGCGTCATAAACCTTGGTCAAAGTTTCATCTGCGACCGCACTAGCTTTTTGAGATCCATTTTGCAAAAGTCGAGCAAGCTCTGCTTTGTCGGATAGTAATCCATTCACTTTGTTCTGGAATGGTTCAGCAAAAGCCAGAACCGCCTGTGCAACTTCGGTCTTCAAAGTTCCATACATCTGACCTTGCATTTCTTTAACATGTTCGTCAATGGATTTGCCGCTTAGTGCTGAAAGAATTGTCAGCAGATTTGAAACACCTGGTTTGTTTTCTGGGTCGAAGCGAATTTCAGTTTCAGAGTCGGTAACCGCTGACTTGATCTTCTTCTCGATTGTCTTAAGTGGTTCAAGCAAAAATACACAACCTGCTGGAAGTGACTTACTCATCTTCGCAGTTGGTTCTTGCAAATCTTTGATTTTTGCAGTGTCTTTGACGATGTGTGGTTTTGGAATTACGAAAGTTGGTTTGTAGCGGGAATTGAAACGTCCAGCCAAATCACGAGTGAGTTCAAGATGTTGACGTTGATCTTCACCAACTGGAACTGAATCCGCTTGGTAAATCAAAATGTCTGCCGCTTGCAAGATTGGATAGGTGAAAACCCCAACATTTGTGGTGTCACTGCCTGCTTTTTGCGACTTGTCTTTGAACTGAGTCATGCGGCCTGCTTCACCAAAGCCAGTTAGGCAGGACAAAACCCACATGAGCTCTGCATGCTGGCTAACTTGCGATTGCACGAAGAGTGTGGACTTGTCTGTGTCTAGGCCAAGGGCAATTAGCTGCGCGAACGAAGAAAGGGTGCGGTGATGCATCTCTTCAGGTGAGGGCGAAACTGTCAGCGCATGCATATCTGCAATCATGTAGAAGCAGTCGTGCGAATCTTGCATTTCAAGCCAGTAACGCAAAGCTCCGAGGTAATTACCTATTTGGTAGGAGTCTGCTGTTGGCTGAATCCCAGAAAGGACGCGCGGCTTTGTCATTGGGCCATTCTCTCAAATGCCTTTTATTCAGACGGCTCTGCGGGCTGTATTTCCTCAACTTTTATTCGCGTTGCACGGCGATTTTCTACTTCTAAAACAATTAAGCGGTGGTCTTCAAAGTCCACACTCATGCCAACATCTGGCAATTGACCTAGTTCAGCAACCAAATAACCAGCAACAGTCTCATATGGGCCTTCTGGAAGTTCGATTTCAGTGAGTTCTAGGAAGTCTTCAAGATTCATGCCGCCATCGACTGAAACTTCACCGCGAACAGCAGCTATTTCCATCTCGTCGTATTCGTCCTTGATGTCCCCGATTAGTTCTTCGACCAAATCTTCCAAAGTGATGATGCCGGCAGTGCCGCCGTATTCATCTTCCACCAGTGCGAAGTGAACATTCTTGCGTCGCATATCTGAAAGAGTTGGAATCACACCTTTTGTGCCAGGGTAACGTTGCAAAGGACGGGCAAGTCCACTCATTCGAATCGAGCGTTCAGCCATCGCTGGATCGAGAATATCGCGAATATGCACAAAGCCAATTACATCATCTGGGCTTTCTCCAATTACCGGATAGCGCGAATGCGGAAGTTCGGAAATCATCTTTGCCACTTTAAAGACTGGGGTTTCACCGTCTAGAAATTCAACTTCGGTTCGAGGTTGCATGACTTCGCGCAACTCGCGATCTTGCGCTTCAAATACTTCGTCAATAAGTTCGCGTTCTTCGTCGGTTAATTCTTCGTGGGCTGCGACGATGTCACGCAGCTCTTCACCACTCATCATTTCGCGGCTAGCTTTTGGATCTACTCCAAAGATTCGTAGGACACCGTTTGTCGAGCGAGTTAAGAACCAAATAAAAGGTTTGGTCGCTCGGGCAATAACTTCAACGGGAATCGCAAAAAGTAAAGCGAGGTTTTCAGCTTGTTGAATGGCAAGTCGCTTTGGAACTAATTCGCCAAGAACTAGTGAGAAGTAGGCAACAACTAACGTAATCAGGATGAACGAAATTGTTGGTGCAAAATCTCTATCAATTCCTACGTCTTCGATAAATGGTGTTAAAAGTGGCACGATTTCTGCAGCACCGAGGCCTGCCGAGATGAATGATGTGAAAGTTATTCCAACCTGAACTGCAGCCAAGAATCTGGTTGGCTCTTTCATTAGTTTGGCCAAAGTCCGCCCGCGTTTACCGCGACCTGCGAGCTGTTGAACTTGTGTATCGCGTAGGGAAACTAGTGCGATTTCTGCGGCTACGAACAATGCGGAGATAAGAATGAAGAGCAGGACAAGCGCAATCCGCGCCCATAAGTCACTAGTCATTGGCGCACTCTACTTGTGAAACAAGGCAGTTACAGGTGCGTGATCGCTCCAGCGCTCTGCATAACTAGGCGCTCTGCCCACAGTGATGGACTTGAGGTGTTTAGCCAGTTCTGGTGTGGCTAACTGGTAGTCAATGCGCCAACCAGCATCATTATCGAATGCCTGACCGCGAAAGGACCACCATGTGTAAGGGCCGGGGACATCTCCCGCGTGAACGCGACCTAAGTCAACCCAGCCATACTTGTTGAACCACTCATCGAAGTATTTGCGCTCTGATTCAAGGAAACCGGATTTGCCAACGTTTCCTTTCCAGTTTTTGATGTCGAATTCTTTGTGGCCCACATTCAAATCGCCAACTAAAAGTGTGTGATTCTTTTTATCTGATTCAGCAGAAACTTTTTTCATGTATTTAGTCATCGCTGCCAAAAAGGCTTCTTTCTCAGCTTGCTTTTCTGGTTTTTCATGATCACCAGTGTGAACATAAATACTTGCGATTGTCACATCGCCAAAATCAGTTGCAAAAGTTGCATCAACCCAGCGGCCTTGTTCAGCAAATTGTTTTGGACCAAGTCCGATGTTGGTTTTCTTAAATGGAAGCTTTGAAAGAATTGCAACGCCGGCGTGACCTTTTTTCTCGGAGCTTGCGCTATGCAAAACATTGAAGTCTTGCATTCCTGCCAATTCCAAGGTTGCAGTCAACTCTTCTGAATTGGCTCGCACCTCTTGCAAACAAATTACGTCCGCTTCTTTTGCGGCATGCGCATCAAGTAGCCACTGTAGGCCGCCGTTTTTATGGGAAGCCCTAACGCCATTGACGTTTACAGTGACAACCGAAAGCACTATTTCTTCATTGCTTTCTGCAGATTTTCATCAATAGTTGCTAAGAACTCTTGGGTGGTTTGCCAAGGATGATCTTTGCTAATCAATTGCGCTAAGTCTTTTGTCATCTTGCCTGATTCAACAGTTTCAATGCAGACCCGTTCAAGTGTGTGAGCAAACTCAGTAACTTCAGGAGTTTCATCCATCTTGCCACGGTGGGAAAGCCCTTGGGTCCAGGCAAAAATCGATGCGATTGGATTTGTTGAAGTTGGTTGACCTTTTTGGTGCTGACGGTAGTGACGAGTCACGGTTCCGTGTGCAGCTTCAGCTTCAACAGTGCGTCCATCTGGAGTCATCAAAACCGATGTCATCAAACCAAGCGAACCAAATCCTTGAGCAACTGTGTCTGACTGAACATCGCCATCGTAGTTCTTGCATGCCCAGACATAGCCACCTTCCCACTTCATTGCTGATGCGACCATGTCGTCGATCAAGCGGTGGTCATAAGTGATGCCAGCTGCATCGAAATCTTTTTTGAATTCAGTTTCAAAGATTTCTTGGAAGATGTCTTTGAACCGTCCGTCATATGCTTTCAAGATAGTGTTCTTGGTCGACATATAAACCGGGTAGTTACGAGCTAGGCCGTAACGAAGGGATGCGCGAGCAAAGTCACGAATACTTTCATCGAGGTTATACATTCCCATCGCAACACCAGCGCCTGGGAAATCAAACACGTTGAATTCCATTGGTTCGCCACCATCTTTAGGCGTAAAAGTCATAGTCAATTTGCCAGCACCTGGAACTTTGAAATCAGTTGCTTTGTATTGATCGCCAAAAGCATGACGGCCAACCACGATTGGTTTGGTCCAAGTTGGCACTAGCCGTGGAATATTCGAAATAATGATTGGTTCGCGGAAGATAACGCCACCAAGAATGTTGCGGACTGTCCCGTTTGGCGACTTCCACATTTTCTTCAAACCAAATTCTTTAACCCGGTCTTCGTCTGGAGTGATAGTTGCACATTTAACGCCAACACCGTGTTTCAAAATTGCATTTGCAGAATCAATTGTGACCTGATCGTTAGTGGCATCACGGTTTTCAATGCCAAGGTCGTAGTACTCAAGTTTGATGTCAAGGTAAGGCAAGATCAACTGTTCTTTGATGAACTGCCAGATGATGCGGGTCATCTCGTCGCCGTCTAGTTCAACTACCGGGTTTAAAACTTTGATTTTTGACATTTAATTCTCTCTGCTATTTCTTACAAACTCTGTCTTACAAGCTCTGTATGTCGGCTTGTTTGCTGCGTACTGCTTCTGAGGCCTCAATGAGCGATGCTTTTTCTGAATCAGTTAGCGCAGTTTCCACAACCTTGCGAATACCAGTTTTGCCGATTTCCGCCTCAACACCTAGGTAAACACCACTGATGCCGAATTCGCCATCCACCCATGCACAAACTGGCATCACAGCACCGCTATCTTCAATCACAGCTTTTGCCATTCGAGCAGCTGCCGCTGAAGGTGCGTAGTAGGCAGAGCCAGTCTTCAAAAGTGCAACGACTTCAGCGCCACCATTGCGGGTGCGAACTACAAGCTCTTCAATTTTGTCAGCAGACAACAGACCAGAAAGTGGCTTTCCATCAACTGTGCAGCCCGATGGAACTGGAACCATGGTGTCACCGTGTGAACCAAGGGTTAAAGTCTTTACAGACGAAACTGCAACTTTAAGTTCTTCAGCCACAAAGTGAGTGAAGCGAGCAGTGTCCAACATGCCAGCTTGACCAATTACTCGAGCTTTTGGAAAACCAGTTGCAAGTTGGGTCAGCGCAGTCATTTCATCAAGTGGATTTGAAACTACAATCACAACTGCATCAGGTGCGTGCTTCTTTATGTTTTCGGCAACGCTACGGACAATCTTCGCGTTGGTTTCAATCAAGTCCATACGACTCATGCCAGGTTTGCGTGGCAAACCTGCAGTGATCACAACAACATCAGAACCAGAAATCGCTTCATAGCCTTCGCCATTCATGCCAGTGGTTTGGCCGATAACTTTGGTTTCAAATCCTTCGATTGAACGGGACTGATTCATATCGAGTGCAAGACCTTCTGGCTTACCTTCAAGAATGTCTGTTAGAACTACGGTTTCGAATACGTCATATTCGGCCAAACGCTGAGCTGTGGTTGAGCCGTAGAAACCGGCTCCGATGACTGTGACTTTTCCGTGGCGAGCCATGGATCCTCCAAGATAAAACGTTGCGAAATGTCGCAAAAGATGGTCCAAGTCTACCCGTGCGTAACGCTCACGAAATTCAGAGGTCTGGGGCTAACGGGCCAAGACTGAGAAAAAAACCAGAACCCCAAATAAGGCTCCAATTGTGAACAAATCAATCCACCTAGAACGCACAGAAAAGAACTCTAAGCGCCCTCTAGGGCCAAGCAAGCGCCAGAGGAAGACTGCTCCCACAGAGCCAGCGAGAAGCAGGCCACCAGCGCGGTAGAAACCCAAGGACGCGGCGATTAAACCAAGGGCCAAAAGGCCGAAAGTGATGGTCTGCATAGATTTGAGGCTCACGACTTCACACTACCTCAGCCGGCACGATTACATGCGCCTTGCGGTTGGCAAGCAGAACTGCGACCAAAGTGATAGCTAAACCAATCACCAAATTGAATGAAACCTTGGTGCCTTCGGTTGGCGCAAATAAATCGATTAATAGCGAGCCAAGTAATTGACCGGCAACACTGCCCATTACGAAACGAAGTGCGCCAAGTTTTCTAATTGCCCAAGTTGCTGAGGCAATAAATGCAACACCTATAGATCCACCTAAATAAATCCACAACGGACTAGATGGTAGAGGTTGCAAAGTTGCGTGACCAGAAAAAACTTGACCTGCAAAAATCACAATCAATAAACCCATACCAGTGATGAAGTTCATCACTGCGGCGGAAACTGGATTGCCTGCGGCCACACCAACATGTCCGTTGATTGCATGTTGAAATGAAACAACACAACCAATCAAGAAAGATGCAATTAGAGGCGCAACCACAAACTGTGCATCATCAAATCGATCCGAGACTGCAATTACAACTCCCACAACCGCAAACAATGCCGCAAATACTCGCTGTGACGTCACCGCTGATACGCCACTTGGGCTAACCCCCCATTTATCAACCAAAAGTGATGACGTTGTCTGCCCCGCCACAATTAAAACTGTAAAAATCGCTACCCCAACTAGTGGGACTGAAACGCTTTGGATGGTTACAAATATTGCACCCATCATCCCGCCAAGAACTTGCCAGGTTTTTAGTTTTTGTTCGCGAACTGCGCTTAAGATCTTGAAGCAACCAGTTCGAATACTTCTACTAATCACGGTTAAGAAAATCAATAGCAGCAACCCAGTGCCGAAGGAAACCAGTGCTGCTTGCACACCACTTCCAAGAATTTGCGCCAGTTCCCCATTCGCGCGAGATTGTGCAACTGTGAATGCACCCACCACAATCGCAATTCCTTGGGCGAAGTAATGGTGTGAAGTTAGGGATTTCATAAGTGCTTAATGGAAGAAGTGTCTTGTGCCAGTGAAGTACATACTTATTCCAGCTGCCTTAGCAACTGAAATAACTTCTTCATCTCGAACACTGCCACCTGGTTGAACCACTGCTTTAACTCCAGCCTTTACCAAAACCTCAAGACCATCGGCAAATGGGAAGAATGCATCTGATGCAGCAACTGAGCCAACTACTCGTTGCCCTGCTCGTGTAACGGCCAAGCCAGCAGAATCAACTCGACTCACTTGACCCATTCCAATTCCAACCGCAGCTTCATCTTTTGCAAGCAAGATTGCATTGCTCTTAACACTTCGGCACGCAATCCAAGCGAACTGCAAATCTTTCTTGGTCTGATCATCAACAGCATTACCGGTTACTAACTGCCAGTTTTCAAACTTGTCACCATCAGCTTGCAATTTATCTTGCACCTGCAAAAGCACACCGCCATCGATATTGCGCATTTCGATTCCTTCTCCAATATTTGATGGCGGCACTACCAATATTCGGATACTTGGTTTTGCAGACAAAATTGCTACTGCCTCATCATCAAACTCTGGAGCCACAATTACTTCAGTGAAAATCTCAGCCACCTGACGAGCCATTTCAGCTGTCACTTTGCGGTTGGCCGCAATCACGCCACCAAAAGCACTAACTGGATCGGTTTCGTGGGCTTTGCGATGAGCATCAGCCACGTCTTTTCCGACAGCAATTCCACATGGATTTGAGTGTTTAATTATTGCAACTGCTGGCTCTGAAAAATCGAAAGCTGCCCGACGGGCTGCATCAGCATCAACGTAGTTGTTGTAAGACATCTGCTTACCATGTAATTGCTTTGCACCAGCAATTGCCACTTCCCCAAATCCAGCTGTGTAAACAGCCGCTTTTTGATGTGGGTTTTCTCCATAACGCAAAACATCTTCACGGTTGTAAGTAACACCAATCCAATTTGGAAAACCGGTTCCTTCATCAGTTGATGAAACCACACCGCTAATCCATGAAGCCACATTCACGTCATAAGTGGCAGTGTGCTGAAAAGCTTCAGCGGCCAGACGTTTGCGTTGTTCCAAAGTAAAGCCACCAGCACTAATTGCTGAAATCACTTCGCCGTAACGGGCCGGTGAAACCACAACCGACATATTTGCATGGTTCTTAGCGCTAGCCCGCACCATTGCTGGGCCACCAATATCAATCTGTTCCACACATTCATCAGCAGATGCGCCACTTGCCACAGTCTCGGTGAACGGATACAAGTTAATTACTGCTAATTGAAAGGGTTCAATTTCCAAATCTTTCAACTGTTTAACATGCGAATCCAATCGCACATCAGCCAGCAATCCACCATGAATTTTTGGATGCAAAGTTTTTACCCGGCCATCTAAACATTCTGGGAAACCAGTTAAATCTTGCACTTGGGTGACAGGCATGCCAGCAGCAGCAATTGTTGAAGCAGTCGAGCCAGTCGAAACAATCTCCACACCAGCGTCAGTCAATGCTTTGGCAAGTACAAGCAGTCCAGTTTTGTCTGATACTGAAATTAGTGCTCGCTTGATTACGCGCTTATCGTCACTCATCTGTCTGCCTTCTGTCCGAAATACTTCTTTGCGCCAGCAAAATCTTTTACGACTTCAACTAGCAAATCTCTTTCAACAACTTTGATTCGTTCGTGCAAGCTTGCTTCATCGTCACCAGCAATCACATCAACACTTTTTTGAACAATCACCAGACCAGTATCAACACCTGCATCTACAAAATGAACTGTTGATCCAGTTTCGTTCACACCAGCAGCCAATGTGTCCCTAACTGCATGTGCTCCAGGGAACAAAGGCAACAAAGCCGGATGGGTGTTTATAAGTCTTCCTGCAAAACGGCTCACGCCTTCATCACCAATAATCCGCATGAAGCCAGCCGAGACAACCAAATCTGGCTGATAGAAATCAATGCAATCTGCAAGTGCTATATCCCACGCACTTCTATCTTCAAAGTCATTCGGTGCAATCACCGCAACTTGAACACCGGCAGTTGCGGCATGGCCAATGGCTCCAGCTTCTGCGTTATCGGTAACTAAGGCCACAACTTCGAATGAAGAGTTCTGCGAGTCAATGAGTGCCTTCAATAACGAGCCTGTTCCGCTCGCTAAAACCACAACCTGAATCGTCACTGGGTGAGTTTAATTCTTTGATTTTGAGGGTTTATTTGAGCGTGGAAATGAGATGAAATTAGGCAATATGAATCCTGCGAGAGTTCCTAGCAGCCCCCAAGCAAACGCCCAAAGTGCGATCTGCCAGAGATTGATGCCGACCTCAAGGAAGCGGCCAGCTCCAAATGCGCCAGATGCTTGGGCGCTGAGGATGAAGGCAAAGAATGCTGAAACTAACCCTGAATAGATTGCTATTGAGATTGCAGCGATGGTTGGTACTTGCTTATATCCAAATTGCTTTCGACCAAAGGTGGCAGCAACTATGAATGAGCTAAGTGCCGGAATCAGAATTAGAAGACGTGCGGCCCATGGCAATGAGTATGGGATCACCGTGAACATCGGCAAAGTTGGCAGTGCGCCAACTGCTTGGGTGATGAGTGTGACGGCACTGCCGCCGCCAACCACTACACCTGGCCCAATTAATAACGACAAATACCAAATCACGATGTTTGGAATGTAAAGAACGAAAGATAAGACCAGCACGACTGTTGACATGGTGTCAGTTGCAACTAGCGAAATCACGTCAAACATATCATTAAGTGCAAAAACAAAGATTGAAGTGGCGAAGCCGAATGCAAACAGAATTTGAATCAATAATGAACGAACTGAAAAGGCGAATCCATATTGAAAAGCACTTGGAGTGGATTGCCATAAGTTGATTAGAAGTGAATGTGGTGACTGTGGTTTAACTGCAAAGTTTGTGCGTTCACCTGCGGTTGTGTAATTTCGCTTTTCCGCAGGACCAATCTCCCCAGGAGAGCGCAAGATTCCCCAGAGAGTTCCGACTAATGCCCAAAGTCCTGAGTGAATCAACACACGACTGGCATTTATCTCTGCGACAGGTGCTGCGAAAGCCATCACAACTAATGCGAGGGATGCATAGCAAACCATCATTGAAAAAATCAGAATTAAAACATTCGCTAGATTTGTGATCAAAGTTGAACGAACAGCCCATTGTGTTGATTTCTTAATCAACCAAACTACTAAGAGTGTGATTACAAGTGGTGGAATCGAGAAAACAAGTCCGCCGGCAGCAACTGGAATGGAATGTGCAAGCAGGACTAAAGCAAAAGATGTGTAAATAGAGTCTGCATAGTTTGTTATCGAATCAGCAGTTGTAATCCAAACTAGGGATGAGACTGCAACAAGAAAAAAGATTGTGATTACCCAAGCCCACGCAGTTGCGATTAGCGCCGCAAGCGGAATTGGCCAGGCTAGTTGGGAATCTGGCAATTCCACTACACGCGCTGCATCCTTGAACTTTGCGGCGCTTTGGCGCTTAGGTAGTTTCACAAAACTATTGTTACTTGAGGTTCTGCATCACTTCGCGCATTAGGCGTGCGGTTTCGGATGGAGTTTTTCCAACCTTCACACCGACTGCTTCTAATGCATCTTTTTTGGCTGCCGCGGTTCCAGAGGAACCAGAGACAATCGCACCAGCGTGGCCCATGGTCTTACCTTCTGGTGCGGTGAAACCTGCAACGTAACCGACGACTGGCTTAGTGATATTTGCCTTGATGTAAGCCGCAGCCCGCTCTTCAGCGTCACCACCGATTTCACCTATCATCACGATTGCATCGGTTTCAGGATCATCTTGGAAAGCTTGTAGGCAATCGATGTGGGTGGTGCCAATTACTGGGTCGCCACCAATACCTACGGCTGTTGAAAATCCGATGTCGGAAAGTTCGGCCATCATTTGGTAGGTCAAGGTGCCAGATTTTGAAACCAATCCGATCCGACCCTTTTTACTGATGTCGCCAGGCACAATTCCGACGCTTGATTCTTCTGGACTAATCAAGCCAGGACAGTTTGGTCCGATGATTCGAGTCTTACCTTTGTTCTGCGAGTATTGGAAAAAGTACGCAGAGTCGTGGACCGGCACACCTTCGGTGATTACAACACAAAGTGGAATTTCGGCATCAACTGCTTCAATGACTGCACCTTTTGTGAATTTTGGTGGTACGAAAACAACTGTGACGTTTGCACCAGTTGCATCCATTGCTTCTTTTACAGAGTTGAAGACCGGAATGCCATCAACTTCTTGGCCACCTTTTCCAGGTGTTACACCGCCAACAATGTTGGTGCCGTCTCCGAGCATGAGTTTTGTGTGTTTACCGCCGACCGAGCCGGTCATGCCTTGCACTATTACCCGACTGTCTTTATTTATGAAGATTGTCATTATGCATTCGCCCGCTCTGCAGCACGATCTGCCGCTTCGTCCATGGTTTCTACCAGCTCAATTACTGAAATTCCACATTCGCGAAGAATTCGGCGGCCTTCAACTGCGTTGTTTCCGTCGAGTCGGCAAATAATTTGCTTATTCACTTTTTTGCCTTGTTCTTCAAGGATGCCCACAGCTTGGATGATTCCATTTGCAACCTGATCGCAAGCGGTGATTCCGCCGAAAACGTTCACGAATACTGATTTCACACTTGGGTCATTCAAAATGATGTCAAGGCCATTTGCCATCACAGCTGCGTTTGCTCCGCCACCGATGTCAAGGAAGTTTGCGGCGGTCACGTTTCCGTGTTTTTCGCCAGCATATGCAACTACGTCGAGGGTGGACATAACTAGGCCAGCGCCGTTTCCGATGATGCCAACTTCGCCTTCAAGTTTCACATAATTAAGGTCATTTGCTTTTGCACGCAATTCGATTGGATCAATATTCGCGGTGTCAGCAAATTCTTCATGGTCTGGGTGGCGATAGCCAGCGTTCTCATCCAATGTCATTTTGCCGTCGAGGGCAACGACTTGCCCGTCAGCTAGTTTTGCAAGTGGATTAACTTCTACCAAAGTTGCGTCTTCTTTAATTAACGTATCCCATAGGCCAATCAAGATCTTTTCAATTTGCGGAGCGACATCGCTTGGGAATTTGGCCGCAGCGACAATCTCTTTTGCTTTTGCTGGTGTGCAACCTTCGATTGCATCAACAGCAATTTTTGCAAGCGCCTCTGGTTTGTTGATGGCTACTTCTTCAATTTCCACTCCACCTTCAACACTTGCCATAGCTAGGTAGGTTCGGTTTGAACGATCTAACAAAAACGATACGTAATACTCTTCTGCAATCGCAGATGCTTCAGTAACTAAAACCTTTTTAACAATATGGCCCTTGATTTCGAGACCCAAAATGCCTTTGGCTTTTTCGAGGGCATCGGCATGTCCTTCGGCAACCTTGACGCCACCGGCTTTACCGCGGCCACCCATTTTCACCTGGGCCTTGATGACCACTTTGCCACCGATGTCGGTTGAGGCCTTTGCAGCAGCTTCAGCAGTGGTGACTACCTGGCCACCAATAACTGGAACGCCATGACGACCAAATAGATCTTTGGCTTCGTATTCGTATAAATCCACGAAATCTCCTCGATTGAGGAGTCAAACCTACCCGCAGTGTTTGGGCGCGAGTCAGCAGACTTGAGTTAGAGAAGGGTTAGAGAAAGGGCTAGATGGGTTTAGTACCAAGAGCGGCGCAGGAAGTGCTTCCATGCCTGCTTAGGTGTGCCGTAGCGAACCTTGATGTATTTGGAACCTAAATGAATCTGGACTTCTGGACTCTTTCGAAATTGCTTGATGCTAAATCCGTTAGCCAAGATTGCTGCTTTATGCAGCTGCGGAATGCCCACGTAGTAGTTGCGAGCGCCGAGTGAGCGGAACTTCCAAGCAGATTCTTTGCCCCATAGTTTTGCTAGGTAGCCGAACTGCTTCTTACTCCAGCCATAGCGCTGTTTAATGTGTTGCTTTGCATACCATTTTGCGTAGGTATCGGTTTTGTGGAAGTTCTTTGATTGCTTCGGAGCCAGGTTTCGAGCTGCAGTAATCGACTTCTTGGTTAATGATTTGAAAATCTTGAGGTGGTTTGGCCCGCGCATTGTCATCAAAATATCGTTCGGAGTTCCCTTTGGGTTCTCTTCGCCAGCTTCATCGGTTGGATCAGTTGGATCAGTTGGCTCTTCGCAAGGCTCGCCGGCTGATTCATCGACTGGGGTATTTGGATCTTCCACTGTCACTGTTGGGCAAACCGCTGGGTCAGGATTTACATCTTCTGCAAATGCTGGCGTCAAAGTTGCTGCCATAAGTCCTATGGATAGAAAGGCGACGAGTGCCATCGAAATTGCTCGAACTGGGTTACGGGTCATGGGGTTACCGTGCCGTCAACCTCCTGTGGAAGGCAACTCTAAACCCCTAGAGTTTTCCACAAATTCAGGTGTTTAACCCTTAAATTATCCGACATTTAGGACATTTAGGCGTGCCGAGGGTCACAGAGAAATGTCCTCAAGCATCTCGGTCACAAGCGCCGCAATCGGCGATCTCTCACTTCTGGTCAACGTCACATGTGCAAAAAGAGGATGCCCTTTTAGCTTCTCGACTACCGCCACTACCCCGTCGTGACGTCCAACTCGCAAGTTATCGCGTTGGGCCACGTCGTGGGTCAAGACAACCCGGCTGTCTTTACCAATTCTCGACAAGACGGTTAGCAAAACATTGCGTTCTAGAGATTGAGCTTCGTCCACAATGACAAAAGCGTCGTGCAAACTGCGACCTCGGATGTGGGTTAGAGGTAAAACCTCAAGCATTCCCCGTTCCAAAATCTCATCCACCACATCGCTTGAGACCACCGCACCCAAAGTGTCATAAACCGCCTGTCCCCAAGGGTTCATTTTCTCGGCTTCGGTGCCAGGTAAGTAGCCAAGTTCCTGACCACCCACTGCATAAAGCGGGCGAAAGACAATCACTTTGCGATGGCTTTGCCTTTCCAGCACTGCTTCTAAACCTGCGCAAAGTGCCAAAGCACTTTTACCTGTGCCAGCCTTTCCGCCAAGTGAAACAATCCCGATGTCTTCATCCAACAAAAGGTCCAGGGCGATTCGCTGTTCGGCACTTCGGCCATGGAGTCCGAAAGCTTCGCGATCTCCGCGAACAACTCGAATCTCCTTGGAAGGCAAAACTCGAGCCAAAGCGCTTCCACGCGAACTTTGCAAAACCAAGCCAGTGTGGATTGGAAAATCTTTTGCGTCATCCAAATAAAACGGAGCACCTTCATATAGCTTTGTGATGACGTCATCGCCAACGTGTAGTTCAGCAGTGCCGGTCCAGCCACTATTTACCGCTAACTCTGCGCGATATTCCTGGGCGTCCAAACCTGCACTAGATGCTTTGACCCGCATCGGTAAATCTTTTGTCACAACAACAACATGATTACCTTCATTTGCAAGGTTTTTTGCAACCGCCAGTATGCGGGTGTCATTGTCATTTAATCGCAAACCTGCTGGCAAAGCTGTTTCATCAGTGTGATTCAACTCGACGTGAATTGTGCCGCCAGCATCCCCTACTGGAATTGGTTCATCTAGTCGGCCATGTTTAATTCGAAAATCATCTAATAAACGCAATGCTGAACGGGCAAAGAAACCAAGTTCAGGATGGCTACGTTTTGATTCAAGTTCTGCCAACACGACAACTGGCAAAACCACAGAATGTTCAGCAAATCGCAACATCGAGTTTGGATCTGACAACAGAACGGAAGTGTCGAGCACGTAGGTCTTTCGACCAGCCACCGGTTTTTGCTTCGTTTTTGGACTTGTTTTCGCGGATTGCTTTTTAGTCGCAGGGGAAGTTTTTTTGGTGGTTGGTGGCACTCATTCTCCTAACACGCGCTCGGGTGTGTCTAGACACTATTCCCGCTAGCGCACCTCATAGGTGAGCCACGCCGAATTGAAATATGAACTGCTGTTAAAAAGTAATAGTTAAAAAGTAATAGTTAAAAAGAGATGGTTAAAAGTAGAGGCTAAAGATTAAAACTAATTGCCATAACGGCGTTGGCGAATTCCGTAATCCCGGATTGCCCGCAAGAAATCAATCCGGCGAAAATCTGGCCAATATGCTTCACAAAACCAGAACTCGGAATGTGCCGATTGCCAAAGTAGGAATCCAGAAAGCCGCTGTTCACCCGAAGTTCTAATCACCAAGTCTGGATCTGGCTGGCCTTTTGTGTAGAGGTGGTTTTCTATCGCCTCGGCATCAATCATTGCGGCAATAGCTTCAGGGGTATTGCCCTTTGCACCTTCTTCGCGAATATAAGAACTGACAGCGTCCACCACTTCTTGCCTACCGCCATAGCCAACAGCCAAGTTCACTTGCATGGTTTTATTTGAAGAGGTCTGTGCTTCGGCATTTTTCAAAGCCAACTGAATTTTTTCTGGCAAGCCATCCAAAGCACCAACTGCCTGAAGTTTCCACCGGCCATCATTTGCAAGATCTTCTGCCGTTTGTTCAATGATGCCAAGTAGTGGAATCAACTCGGATTCTGAACGTCGCAAATTGTCAGTCGATAAAAGCCACAGCGTTACGACCTCAACATCTTGTTCTTCACACCATTCGAGAAATTGAGAAATCTTGCTCGCCCCAACCCGGTGCCCCCGTGATGTTGGCCCGCCTTGATTAGCAGCCCACCGGCGATTGCCGTCGAGGATGACACCAATATGGCGAGGGGTTGGAAACTTGTGCAACCTACGGGCAAGGCGTTTCTCGTATACGGCCTCGAGTGGCGCGCGAATTACAGACTTAATTTCGTTGAACACAGTGGCAGACTACCGCGATGAGTAAAGCCATTGAGCGCGAGGAATTTCTCGATAAACATCAGAAAATCGATATTGAAATTGGCGTTAATGCAGTCATAGCCACCTGCGATTCTCGCTCTAATTCCCAAGGTCCGCTCGCTCGCGTGGCAGTCCTAATCAAAGACAACATCGAAGCCATTGGTTTGCCAGGTAGTGCCGGCAGCCTTGCGCTGATCGATTCCCCCGCCAAGCGAGATGCAGAGCTGGTGACAAATCTTCGAAATGCGGGCGCTGACATTGTTGGCTCAACAAACTTGTCTGAATGGGCAAATCTTCGTTCAACCAAATCAATAAGTGGCTGGTCTGCTGTTGGCGGACTGACTAGAAATCCTTGGCACCTTGCCCACAACGTTGGTGGTTCAAGTTCAGGTTCTGGCGCTGCAGTTGGTGCTGGCATAGTCACACTTGCAATCGGTTCGGAAACCGATGGATCAATTGTTTGCCCAGCTTCACTAAACGGTGTGGTTGGTTTAAAACCAACTGTTGGTTCAGTTTCAACCCATGGCGTAATTCCAATCAGCTCAACCCAAGACACCCCTGGCCCAATTGCCGCAAACATTGAATGGGCGGCAAAAGGTTTTGATGCAATTAGTGGACAAAATACTTTTTCTAATCTCGAAAGCGCCCAAGCAATGGTTTCGAAGTTGCGAGTTGGAGTGGCTGAAAACTGGTTAACCGGCGACAGCGAAACCGATGCCGTATTCGAACGTGCTATTGCGGTTGCAAACAAAATAGTTGCAAAAGTTTCCGGTTCAAACATTCCAGAACTTTCCGAGCAAGCCGGCGAAGATGAATACACGGTCCTGTTAAATGAAATCAAAGACGAGATGGCTCAATATCTATCTGGGCGACCTGGCAACCATGCTGTGCGCACCCTTGAAGATATTGTTAATTTCAACTTAGACAATGCAAAAGTCGAAATGGAGTTCTTTGGCCAAGAACACTTCGACCATGCAATCAAAGCTCCAGGGAAAAAGAGTGTCGAATACCGAACAGCACGAGAACGCGGGCTTGATTGGGCTCGGAGAATTTGTTTCGAAAACGCATTAGAACAACACGACCTGTTTATTGCCCCGACCTATGGCCCGGCTTGGATTAGCGGATCTAGCGATCCAGACGACATTGCTGGCGGGAAAGTCACATCGCCGGCTGCAGTAGCTGGCTATCCGTTGCTGTGCTTGCCAATGGGATTAGTAAATGGATTACCAGTTGGCTTAACTATCGCTGGCCCTGCAAATAGTGAAAGTACTTTGCTGGCCCTTGGCCTTTTGCTTGAACAAAACCTTGGTTGCAGATCCGAAGACGGATTTAAGCCAACATTTATTAAAGCTGATTAATCCTTCAAGCCAAAGCGATCGTGCAAAACCCGAAGTGGTTTTGGGGCCCACCAGTTCCAGTCGCCGGCGATACGCATCAATGCTGGCACTAAGAGTCCACGCACAACTGTTGCATCTAACAAGATTGCAAACGCGATACCAAAGCCAAGTAGTTTCATGTTGGTAACTGAAGCAGTTACGAAAGCACCGAAGACAACTGCTAGCAAGACTGCGGCCGCGGTAATGATTCGACCAGAACGTTGCAAGCCAAGTGCCACCGCGTCTTCAGTGTTACTTCCATGATCGTGCTCTTCCTTGATTCGGGAAAGTAAGAAGAGCTCGTAGTCCATTGACAAGCCAAATGTCACAATTGCAATCAAGACCATGCTTGATGTGTCCATTGTGTTTGTGACGGTGTATTCGCCAGTTAGGAATTGCAGATTTCCATTTTGGAACATCCAAGTTAGTAAGCCCATTGTGGCTCCAAGGCTTAAAACGTTTAGCACAACCGCTTTAATCGGCAGCAGAACGCTGCCGGTGAATAGGAACAAAATCATGAACGTGGCTATTGCAATCCAAAGCAAAACTTTTGGCAATTGGGCGGCAATACCATTTTGGGAGTCAGCAAAGTCGGCTGCTGCGCCGCCAACAATGGCCTGCGAATCAATTGCTCGAATTTGCGCAACTTGCTCCATCGTTTCAGTGGCCCGCGGTGAAATAGTGCTAATTGCTCGAATTCGAACATAGTTGTCGGTTTCCATTTTGGAAGTTGGCCAACCAAATTCAGGGCCGAGTGGCGTGAAAATACCGTTGGCAAATACACCGGCTTGGGTTTCAACTCTTGTTATGTCTGAACGCTTTGAAAGCGTGGTTGCAAAGTCGGTTACTTCCAAATCAGGGACACTTTGTTCAAACAGGATTTCAAATGGTGTTGATTCTTTAGAAGTGAAATTGTCACGTAATACTTTTGAGGCAATCGCTGCTGGATGATCCTTGGCCAAAACGCGGTCATCTACTTGGCTAAAAACTGCAGTTTGCAAAGGAAGCATCATTGAAATCAGCATTGCCAAAGTAGCTGTGAGAGTGATCCATGGGTGACGCATTACAAAGCGAGCAACTCTTGACCAGACACCTTCATCGCTTGGCGCTAAAGAACCACGGCGAACTCGGTATTTATCAATTTTGCTACCAAGTACTCGAAGTGCAGCTGGAAGTATTACCAAAGCGCCCACGATTGCTGATAAACAAACTAATACACCTGCGTATGCAAATGATTTCAAGAATTCTTGTGGGAATAGGACCAACGAACCCAAAGTGATTGCAACTGTGAATCCTGAATAAAGGACTGTTCGCCCAGCAGTGTGAACCGTGTTCTTTACAGCAGTCTCAACATCTCGGCCAAGCTTGAGTTCTTCTCGAAAGCGATTAACTACCAATAATGAGTAGTCGATACCGAGACCAAGGCCAAGGCCGGTAATCAGGTTAAGTGAGAAAACACTTACCTCGGTGAATTGTGCAACTGCCCAAATACCAAAGATTGCTCCTAGGATTGAAGTTACGCCAACAATAAGCGGCATGCCAGCTGCAACTACAGTTCCAAAAATAAACATCAGAAGAATCATGGTTAAAGGAATGCTCACCATTTCAGCAAACTTTATGTCTTCTGTGATTTGTCCATTGATTCCGTTGAGGATTGCGCCCGTTCCACCAATGTAAATATTCGCACCGTTTAGTTTGGATGGCAAAAGTGCGTCAATTTCTCGAGAAAGTTCATTTCGACTGTCAAGAGATTCGCCACTCAAATAGATCATGACAAGTCCAAGACTTGCATCCTTACTTTTAAGCTGAGAATTTAGTTGAGACTGAGGAGCAGTCCAGTAAGCATTTACAGCACTTACTCCATCAACTGATTGAACTTTTTCTAATAAAAGATTGTATGTGTCGAGAGTTTCTGGTTTATCTACAAAACCTTCGACTCCAGGGTTTCCAAGAACTAAAGTCAGATAAGGCTCTTCAACTTTAAAGTCATCGGCAATTGCCTGCCAGACCTTTGCGCTATCGCTAGCTTGATCACTGTAACCACCACCCGAAAGGGTTGGAATAACTGAGGTACCAAAAACACCTGCAACTATGAAAATAAGTGAAGTTGTTACGAGGACAATTTTTGGATGGTGCACAGTTGCCTGGGCAATCTTGCGAAACATTTTTCCCTTAATCTTTAGGTCGTAGATTTGCTCTGGTTAAATCAAATTGTTCATCAAAGCCAATTGCTTTGTACATGGCCAATGCTCCCCGATTTGTTGTGCGCACGCCAAGATTTACGCTCTGCGCCCCACGTGCAAAAAGCTCTTGTGCAGTAGAGAGTGTGACCAAACTCCCAATTCCCTGTCTTCGGGCAGATTCAGCAACAACTACTGAAGAAACCACATATGCGCCGGTCTGCCATTGCACACCAGCTGCAGCACCAACTATTTCATGTTGTGGATTTCTTGCCACCATCCAAAACAGAATTTCATTGTTGCCCGGCCAAGTTGAAAGATCTGGTGCATTTAGTTGGAGCAATCTTTGGATTTCAGAGTTGCAACTGTCATCGGTAATCAAGCTGACATTTGGTGCCACACGTTTTGGTGGGAAGGGATTAGTCCGTCGCATCCACGTGACGTCCCTCGAATCTTGAAAATTGAGTTGGCTTGCAATCTCTACTGGCATAGAAACCTGCGTGACAACAAAGCCAAGAGTTGCTGCTTCAGTTAATACTTTTGCATACTCCAAAACCGGAACTTGGCCGGCAATCGATAGCCACAGATTTTCACCTGTATCAGCAAGGCAAAAAATGGCATTTTCTGATTTCCAACCTTTGAGAAAAATATGGGGCATCACCATTACTTCTTGATGCCAGTGGGCATGGGGTTTGAAATCTTCCCAAGTATCGAAGCGTTGCATAATCACCAAGGTCTAGGAGCGGTAAGGACAGTGGCCAATCCAAGCATCATCATTACTACTCCGCCAGCCGAGCGCATTTTTACTAGGCGATTTGGCGAAGATGCAAACCAATCTCGAGCAGTGCCAGCAAGTAATCCATACAAGCTGTCAAAAGTGAATCCAAAAACACAAAAGACAGCGCCAAGTGCAAATAGTTGTGATGTGATGGATGCGTATGTCGAGTCAACAAAATGCGGTAGTACTGCAGCAAAGAACACGATAACTTTCGGATTCAATATTCCAACTACAAATCCTTGTTGAACAGTCTTGAGTTTGGTTGGCGCATCACCTTGAACCGCAACAATTGATTCAGCGGTTGCTATTCGATGACGTATGGCATCGAGACCTAGCCAAATAATGTAAGCGCCGCCAACGATTTGAATCAATGAATAGAGCAAATCAGAATTTTGCAATATTGGCCCAAGTCCTAGTGCCACTCCAATGCTTAGAACAAAGACACCCAACGTATTTCCTAGAACCGTTAGGACCGCAATAGTTCTACCCCATGAAATTGCCCGGGCAATTGTGAAAAGCACGCTAGGCCCTGGAATCAAGATAATTGCCATTGCCGAGATTATGTACGGCAACACATGCTGCGGGGCAATCATCAACTTCTCCCTGGGCTCATCTTTAAAGGAACACCTTGCAAAAACTCCTTGCAGGGACACCTATAAAGACATTTGGAAATAGATTCCAAGTTTAATCCAAAGAGGCATAAACCATTTCAAGTATTCCAATAATTTGCTTTTCGAAGAATTTGACTCGAAACACTTACTGAGATTTGCCAAACTTCAATTAATCTCATGTGAACTCACACTCCCCTAGATAAAAAACGCAAACCGCTTAGGGTTTGACCATGGCGATTTTGATTGACTATCCCTATTGGCCAAGGTGGGACCGAATGTGGTGCCACCTGGTAAGTGATGAGTCGTTGGAAGAATTACATGAGTTTGCCCGTGAATTAGGAATACCAGAACGAGGATTCGGTGGCGATCACTACGACGTGCCAGCTGAGCATCGCGATCGAGCTATCGCACTTGGTGCCATCGAAACAGATTCACGAGAAATTGTGCGCCGATTAATTGCTGCTGGATTGCGCAAGCGCATCCACCATCAGCCATAATTGTTTTTGACTATTCTCTTCAATTTTTATAACTATTCGCTTCAAAAATTTAGTGAAGAGTTGCGTCAGCCGTTACTTGTATCGGTTAGAAATTTTCTTTTCCACAATAAATGTGTAAACCGGAATTGTGCCCGCCAAAATATTCAAGAAAAGTTCTTTGTAGCTCCACTTAGCTTTTAGGCCAAGATCGATAGTGACAAGTGTGTAGACCATGAAGATCCAACCATGTGCCATCCAACCGTATGAAATCCACGCATCTTGGTGTCCAAGAATGTATTTAAATGGCAAACCAATAAAGGCCATGGTTGCAAGTACGGTTCCGGTAAAGAGTGCCATAAAGCGGTAACGGGAAGCTGCTACTTGTAGTTCACGTAATTTGAATGCGTCATTCATCGAATCTCCTAATCTGGCGAATTCTATTCTGTAGCGTTTGCAATAAGTTCATCCCGCACGAACCGGATGAATAGAAAAATAGTGAATGCGGCAAAAAGCCACCACTGCCAGGCATAGAAGAGATTTCTAATGTCTATTCCAACGGGTGGCAAAACAATCAATTCTTGACGCACATCACGGGTAATCAGAACATAACCGTCGCGAACATCCGACTGCCAACGCAATACTAGATCGTCGGTATTGATGGCAGAAGTAGCTGGAGTTGGTTTGTAAATAGCCGGTAATTGCGCGAAGTCTTGCGCTGGCTGAATTCTTCCAATCCAGGAGGTTTTAGCAGATTGAGATTCGCAGAAGTCTGTATTACTAGCTAAAGCAACCAGGGTGTTATCTGCTAATTTGATGGCTACAACATTCCAGTCAATTTCTTGTACTGGAATTACATTCCTAAAAGTCTTGTCACAAAGTAATTCGCCATCTACTTGTACCTTTTGGCCATAATATTTTTCAGGTACATACTCGCCAAGTTTGGATGCTTCATCCAAACTAATGGTTTTCGCTTTTAGAGTTTGAGCTTCAACATCTGCCCGATACGCTCGACTGTATTGCCACACTCCAAGTGCACCGGTTATAACCAGAGCAAATAAAGCCAACAAAGTGGCGATGAATATTCGCATAGAAGTGCGAGACATAAACTTATTCTTTATCTTCGAAATTCTTATCGAGATTTTTCAATCGCTTATTTAGATTACGCCATAACAAAAAAACTGCAGTTGCCATGCCGAAAAAGAAGACGCCTCCGAGCCAACCAGCAGTGAAATTGTCGATTGGAACATCTGATACATCGGCCACAATACCTAGAAACATTTTGACTCCAATTCTGCGTTATAAGGCAATTTTGCTCCTTGTTCAGTGCCTTCGCTCAGTTAGGGGTAAATTTCACCCAGAGTTGGAGGTAGAAATGGCTGTATCACGTGCCACGGTGCCAATTGAGCTTTATGAACGTTATGGTCTAAAGACACGCAATTCTCTGTTACTCACTGCAGTGTGGGGTGCAGCCTTTTTGATAGTTGGCTACTTATTTCTGCAAATCATTCACGGACAACAAAGCAATGTTGAGACTCGTCTGATTTCGTGGGAAGTTTCCTCCCCAACGACTGTTGAAATTACTTGGAATGTCTCTCAATCGAGCAATCAGCCACTTGTTTGCATTATTAGAGCGCAAGATTCAGAGCGGTTTGATGTTGGATTCGCGATCTTCCAGATTTCTAATCCTGCCAAGGTTTCACAATTCACTCAAACACTGCAAACGAACAAGAGTGCATACGCAGTTATTAATCCCACCTGTGAGCAGAATATCTCTGCCTTGAATGGCCCGCATTTCCGCCCAGGATTGCTTCCACCCGCACAGAAGGTACCTTTATTTGCTCCCTGGCAATGGAACTCCTAAGAGTTGTTACCTTTACCCCATTAATTTCGCGTAGGAGTTACCATGACTGAACAAACAACTTGGCTCACCCAAGCCGCCTTTGATCGTCTGCAAAATGAACTTGAAGAACGTAAAGGTCCAGTGCGAGATGAAATCACCACGCGCATCAGTGCCGCACGTGAAGAAGGCGACCTTAAAGAAAATGGTGGATACCACGCAGCGCGGGATGAACAAGGTAAAAATGAAGGACGAATTGCACACCTTGAACATCTACTAGAGCACGCAATGGTTGGTACACCTAAAGTTCCAGACGGCGAAGTTCATGTGGGTCGCCTTGTGACAATCGAGTTTGCCCCTGAAGATACCGAGACCTACTTGATTGGTTCAGCCGAAGAAGCAAGTCATTCAGAGCACAATGTTTTAAGCCCTGACTCACCGCTTGGCCAATCCATTATTGGAAAACGAATTGGCGATGAAATTAGTTATGAATTGCCAAATGGTCGCATCGCAAATGTAGTTTTGGTAGACGTCAAAAACCAGTAATGAACAATCCACTTCAAATACTTCGAAACCGCGTTCCACTTCTTCGCGAATTACCAATTGAAGTAACTGCCGTAAGCATGGTCGCATTTTGTGTGGCTTTAGGTTTCGGAATTGTTGCGCCAGTTATTCCCGCATTTGCCCGTGAGTTTGGAGTCAGCGCTTTAGCCGCAAGTTCAGTGGTTTCAGTTTTTGCTGGTATGCGCCTCGCTGGAGCACCAATTGCTGGCAAGTTCGTGGACCTAATTGGCGAACGCCGAACCCTTTCATTTGGATTGGCAATTGTCGCAATCAGCTCTTTTGCCGCTGGCCTATCGCAAAACTTTTGGCAATTGCTGGTTCTGCGTGGCCTTGGCGGGCTTGGCAGTGTGGCATTTTCAATCGCATCAATGGCAGTAATTATTCGAGTTGTAGATCCAGGACTTCGCGGAAGAGCTTCAAGCGCTTGGTCGGGTGGCTTTCTTCTTGGCGGACTTGCCGGGCCGGCAGTTGGTGGCATCTTTGCTGCAATTTCATTGCGAGCGCCATTTTTTGTTTACGCAATCACCCTAGTTTTTGCGAGTTTGGTTTCATGGTTTAGTTTGCGAAATGCACATCTAACCGAAAGTGTTGCAACTTCTGATGAAGTTGGATCTTGGAAAGATGTGTGGAAAGCGCGCAAAAATCGCGCATACGCGGCAGCCGTTGGTGTGAACTTTACAAATGGGTTTGTTCGAATGGGAATATTGAATGCAATTGCACCACTTTTCGTAGTGGAAGCCTTAGGTAGCGAGATAAGTCTTGCCAGCACTGGATTTCTATTTGGCGCTATTGGCCAATTTATTTTTATATCCCGAGCTGGGCATTGGGCAGATTCAATCGGCCGTAAACCAGTGCTGATTGCCGGCACTCTTTTGTCTGGGCTCGGCATGATCACAATGGGCGGAATAGAGAACATTTCTGCATACTTCATTTCGATGTTTGTATTAGGTGTAGCTGGGGCATTTCTTTCTTCGGCAACACCAGCAGTTTTAGGTGATGCAACCTCAGGACAGCCACGCGGTCCAATTATTTCTGCTTATCAAATGTCTTCTGACTTAGGTGGCATCTTCGGGCCAGTCTTTGGCGGTTGGCTGTTGGATTATGCATCGCGAAATTACGGTGAGCAATATGCGTTTGAGGTGCCATTTGTGATTGGTGGAATCATTGCAGCCAGTGCAGTGATTTTGGTTCTGCGTATGAAAGAAACATTGATTAAAGTTCCGCCAACAAAGGAAGCGTGATGGCAAAAACTATTTACCTTGGAATGGGATGTTTCTGGGGAGCGGAAAAGAAATTCTGGTCACTACCAGGTGTAGTTGAAACCTCAGTTGGTTACCAAGGCGGGCATACGTCCGAACCTACTTACAAAGTGGTGTGTGCTGGCGGAACTGATCACGTAGAAATTGTGAAAGTCGTTTACGATGAAAACATAATCTCAACTCGGGAAATCCTGGGTGTATTTTGGGAAAACCATGATCCGACTCAAGGAAACCGTCAAGGTGGCGATGTTGGCACGCAATACAGAAGTGCATTGCTTTGGACAGACGATGAGCAAGCAGCAGAATGTGAAAAAACTGCAAAACAATTTGGTCAAATTCTTACCCTCAACGGAATCGGTTCAATCACAACTCAGATTGAATCTGCGTCAAACCATAAGTACTGGCTGGCTGAGGATTATCACCAGAAATATTTAATTAAGAATCCAAATGGCTACGACTGCCATGCCCATACTGGATATTTCTTACCGAAAGAATAATTTTACAAAGTTGCGGCAATACTGATGGCAATTCCATCCAAGATGTCTTGTTCGCTAACAACTATAGATTCAACTTGTAGTCGCTGAGCAATTCGATCCAGCACTAAAGCTCCGGCACCGATTACATCTACTCGACCTGGATGCATGTATGGAAGTGCTGCCCGTTTCTCGCGCGTCTTAGATAAGAATTTTTCAGCAGTTCGATGAATAGATTCGACTGAAATCACACTGCCATGAATCGCATCTCGGTCGTATTTATCTAAGCCCAGGGCCATCGCTGCCACCGTAGTAACTGAGCCGGCAAGTCCAATGACTGTAACTGCCTTTTCTAGTGGCACAACTTCGGCTGCGAGAGAAATTGCATCTTCAATGTCTTTAGTGGCGGCCAAAATGCTTTCTGCACTAGGTGGGTCTTCACTTAAATGTCTTTCGGTCATTCGCACACACCCGATGTTTACTGAGCGAGCAAATTCTGGTTTGTCGTCGCCTAAAACAAATTCTGTGGACCCGCCACCGATGTCGATCACTAGATAAGGTCCAGGAAATTCTTTTGCCAATGCAAATGTGGCACCAGCAAAAGACAATTGCGCTTCCTCATCACCACTAATTACTTCAAGCTCGCATCCAATGCGGGCATTAACGCCTTGAGCAAACTCTTCACGATTCGAAACGTCGCGAGATGCTGAAGTGGCAATGAATCGAACTTTTGTTACTTCGTGCATTTTGATAAGTTCGGCATATTCATCGCAAGCTGCAAATACTCGAGTTAAAGCGGCTTCACTAAATTTTCCGGTCGCGTCAACGCCTTCACCAAGTCGCACAATAATCATTCGACGAGTGATTTCGGTTAAAGTGCCATCTGCATCTACGCGTGAAATCAGTAACCGGATTGAGTTGGTGCCGCAATCAATTGCCGCAATGTTTGTCATTCAGATTCCCCGTTTACGCATGTTTGCTCGCCCCATTCGTCGAGCATTTCTAAAGCTAAATCACCGATCGGATTTACCCCTGGCCCTTTTGCCAGAGAGTGTCCTACCAAAACATGCAGACATTTCACTCGGTTTGGCATGCCGCCAGCTGAAATGTCTTCGATTTCCGCGACTTCACCGAGTTCTGCCCGATCTTGCAGGTATGAAGTGTGCGCCTTTTCATAACTTGCTTGTAATTGCGGGTCCGATTTCAATTTTTCTTCAAGCTGTTTCATAACTCCGTCAGCTTCTAGGGTTCCAATGCGACTTGTGAGACGCGGACAGGTCACGTAATAAGTGGTTGGGAAAGGAGTGCCATTTTCAAGGCGCGGAAGAGTCTTGACCACATCAGGGTTGCCACATTTACATCTGTGGGCAACTTCTACTACCCCACGGACTTCACGCCCGAGTTGCGCGCACATCGCATCGATGTCGCGTTGTTCTACCGCCATTTATTTGCCGCCAACATCTTCCAAGAGCGGAGGTGCAGTATCGGCAGCATCGTGCAGAGATGACCAAAGGGTTCGATACCAAACTGGGCGAACACCAACTTCGTTAGTTTGGTTTTGAACTACTGCCTGGGCTTCATCGGCTTCAAGCACGATATAACCCACCTCATTTGGCATTACATAATGCAAACGATTTCGAGCCTGGGCTTTTACATATGCGGGGTCTTTCCAGCGTTCTACTTGATTTTGCAATTCAGCGATTCGAGCTTCATTGGCATCTTGTGCACTTTGTAAATCATTAATGCGAGAACTTTGATCAAGATAATTTTTAAAAGGAATAGCCGTAGTGACAATTAAGATGAGAAATAATGCAATTAGAGAAATTGCGCGGCCGTTTAAAAAAGAGCGACGACCAGTCTCTCCGGTTGTAGAAGTTGCTGGTCGTCGCGATGTCATGTGGTTATTTTGCAGGATTTAGTGCTTGAAACGTGGGAATGAACCCGCGCCAGCGTAAACGGCTGCATCATCGAGTTCTTCTTCAATGCGAAGCAACTGGTTGTACTTAGCAACGCGTTCAGAACGTGCAGGTGCACCAGTCTTGATTTGGCCACAATCAGTAGCAACTGCGAGGTCTGCAATTGTGGTGTCTTCAGTTTCACCTGAACGGTGGCTCATCATGCTGCGGTATCCAGCACGGTGTGCCATCTGCACTGCATCAAGAGTTTCGGTCAAAGTACCGATTTGGTTTACTTTAACCAACAACGCGTTTGCGGTGTTCGATGCGATACCTCGAGCTAGACGTTCTGGATTTGTAACGAACAAGTCGTCGCCAACAATTTGAATTTTATCGCCAAGTTTTTCGGTGATTAGTTTCCAGCCATCCCAGTCTTCTTCTGACATTGGATCTTCAATAGAAACCATTGGGAAGTCAGCGACCAAAGATGCGTAGTAGTCCACCATTTCGGCAGCACTCAACTTCTTGCCTTCAAACCCGTATGAACCATCTTTATAAAACTCTGTTGCTGCAACATCTAGTGCCAATGCAATATCAGTACCAAGTTTTAAACCAGTCTGTTCAACTGCAACAGCAATAAGTTCTAGAGCTGCGCGGTTATTTGCAAGATTTGGCGCAAAACCACCTTCGTCACCAAGACCAGTTGCTAATCCTTGTTTTTTCAAAACTGATTTAAGTGAGTGGTAAACCTCGGTACCTTGACGCAAAGCTTCACGGAAAGTTGGTGCACCAATTGGAGCAATCATGAATTCTTGGATGTCAACGCCAGTGTCAGCATGTGCACCACCGTTGAGAATGTTCATCATTGGAACTGGAAGTGTGTGTGCGTTAGGTCCACCGATGTAACGAAACAATGCCAAACCTGAACTATCGGCTGCAGCTTTTGCTACTGCCAAAGAAACTCCCAGAATTGCGTTTGCACCTAGGCGTGATTTATTTGCGGTGCCGTCAAGGTCGATCATGGTCTGGTCGATTAAACGCTGGTCGTCTGCTGGAAAGCCATGCACTTCATGTGCAATCTCTTCGATAACAGCTGCAACTGCATCCTGCACACCTTTACCAAGGTAGCGGTCTCCACCATCACGACGTTCATTTGCCTCAAAGGCTCCAGTCGATGCGCCAGATGGCACAGCAGCGCGAGCGATTGTGGAATCGTCGAGAATTACTTCTACTTCAACGGTTGGATTTCCACGAGAATCAAGAATTTCGCGGGCGTATACATCTTCAATCGTGGCCACTTCAGGCTCCAATTCATTATTTGGGGACAGGCAGAGTTTAGCGCTCAGCCTCTTGAGCTTGGATACGAGCGCGGAACTCTCCCACCGCTCTACGCATCTGTGCTTCAACGTCGATTCCTGAGCCCTGCATCTGGGCGATTAGAGCCAAAATGAGTTCGGTTGATTCTTCTGGATTCAGAGCTAGGTGTTCGGCTTTTGATGCAATCTCAGGGCGGATTGGCGCTTGCTGATTGTCATTTAGGAGCCGGGTTAAGAGTTTAGAGATTTGGGTCAATGGTGGCATTGAAACTGGAACACCCTCAGTGATGCTTTCCCGGGCTTTTTCTGCGTTCTTAAGCGCTTGCCAATTTTGCTCAACAAATGCCGCATCCGGCGCATCAATAATTTCCCCATGTTCATTTGGAAAAACATGCGGGTGGCGACGAATTAATTTGGCACTGATTGCTGATGCCACATCGTCGATGTCGAACGGAGCTGAATCTCGCTCCTGGCCAATACGTGCGTGGAAGAAAACTTGTAGGAGTAAATCGCCGAGTTCTTCAACTAAATGATCTCGATCTTTTGAATCAATTGCATCGATAGTTTCGTAAGTTTCTTCAATTAAGTATTTGATTAATGATTCGTGGGTTTGCTCCGCATCCCAAGGACAACCACCGGGACTGCGTAGCTGATCCATTACTTCACGTAATTTGATCAATCCTTCATTCGCCATAATTAGTTAGGCATTAATTCGATCTTGAGTTGGCGCAAATTCTGGGTTGAATCACTTGGAGTGTCAACCAATCTGAACTGACTCAATACAAAGATTCCAAATCGTGGATTGACAGAAATATCCACCCGTTTTCCGTATTTGATTAAGAATTTCACGGCAGCGCTTGATTGGCTATCGGCATTTCCAGTCGGATCTAAAGCAATTCCGATTGCCTCAAAGTTTGCAGTGGTGCGAACGTTTGACCAGATCCCAGAACGTGGGATTGAGTTTTCTGCCGCTGTTTTAATAAAAGCTTTTTTGCCACCAAACATTGAAATGTAATTTCGCTTTACAGCTTGGATTTGTGCATCAGTTGCGGCAACTCCAATTTCTGTAGCGGCAAGTGTCACTAGTTCATCGACGACGTAAGCTGAAACTAAGTTCTTATGAATCTCTTTGTCTGAGCCAGGTTTCAAACTGCCATCAAGATCGGCAATAATTTCACTGAATTGATTGCCGATTGTGGTTACTGAGATTTCCTTACCTTCAACTATGGCAGCAGCGCCAGCGCTATCAATCAAAGTACATGAGGTAAGACTCAACACAGCGACTAGAGCGACTAGAAACTTATTCACAATATCTCCTACACAATACTTGCTGTAAATGCGTTAATCACTTGGCTGACCCATTCGAGTAACTCAGTGTCGGTTTGTTCATCCGGACGAGGCACTGAAATAGTTCCAGACGAAGTCTTGATGAGTGTACGTGGGTAAAGTCTAGAAATCCGCAGTTGCTTGCTCTCAGGCAGGACTATGTTGGCGAATCTGACACTTGTCGGACCCGCAATTACTTCGCGCAAACCAGCTGCCCTTGCGACCTGTCGAAGCCTGGCCACCTGCATCAAAGTCTGAACCGGCTCAGGCAAAACTCCGTACCGATCTAACATTTCAGCTTCCACCTCAGCAATATCAGCATCAGATTGGCAAACTGCAATTCGTTTATACATTTCTAGGCGCAAACGCTCGGCTTGGACATAATCGTGCGGGAGATATGCGTTGAGAGGTAGTTCAAGACGCATTTCATCATTGGTCTCTTTAGATTCTCCCTTGTATTCCGCCAATGCTTCACCTACTAGTCGAACGTAAAGATCAAAACCAACGTCGGCAATATGTCCACTTTGTTCGCCACCGAGTAAGTTGCCAGCACCTCGAATTTCAAGGTCCTTCATGGCAACTTGAATTCCACTTCCCAAATCAGTGTGTTGCGCAATTGTGGTGAGCCGTTCGTGTGCGGTTTCAGTTAAAGGTTTATCCGCTGGATACAGGAAGTACGCGTAGGCACGTTCGCGACCTCGGCCAACCCGGCCACGCAATTGATGTAGCTGCGACAAACCGAATGCGTCTGCCCGTTCGATGATAAGAGTGTTTGCATTTGGAATATCTAAACCACTTTCAACAATGGTGGTTGAAACCAATACATCAAATTTCTTTTCCCAAAAATCAATTATTATCTGTTCAAGCTGGTGCTCATTCATCTGCCCGTGAGCAACCGCGATGCGGGCCTCGGGCACTAAAGATTGCAACTTAGTTGCAGCTTGTTGAATTGAACTAACGCGATTGTGAACATAAAAAACTTGGCCATCTCGCAAAAGCTCGCGGCGAATGGCTGCAGCCACTTGCTTGTTGTCATTTTGCCCAACAAAAGTCAAAATTGGATGACGTTGTTCGGGCGGAGTTGTAATCGTTGACATTTCCCTGATGCCGGTAAGGCTCATTTCCAAGGTGCGAGGAATCGGGGTGGCAGAAATCGTTAAAACGTCAACATTTGTCCGAATTGCCTTTAAATGTTCTTTATGTTCAACCCCGAAGCGCTGTTCTTCATCAACAATAACTAAACCCAAATCTTTGAACTTCACATCGCGACTAAATAGTCGGTGCGTGCCAATCACGATATCTACCGCACCAGAAGTCATATCTTGCAAAACCTTCTTAGTTTCCGTTTCGGTTTGGAAACGAGATAGAGCGGCAAGGTTTACTGGGAATTGTGCGTAACGATCTTTGAATGTGTTGAAGTGTTGCTGCACCAAAAGCGTAGTTGGAACCAAGATGGCGACCTGTTTTCCGTCTTGAACTGCTTTAAATGCAGCGCGGACTGCAATCTCAGTCTTTCCGTAACCCACATCGCCACAAATCACTCGATCCATTGGAACGGTTCGTTCCATGTCTCGCTTAACTTCGTCAATCACAGTTAGTTGATCTGGAGTTTCGTTATAGGCAAAAGCGTCTTCGAGTTCTTTTTGCCAAATAGTGTCTGGTGAAAATGCATATCCAACAGCTGCATTTCTAGCTGCATAAAGTTTGATTAGTTCATGAGCAATTTGTCGAACCGCTTTACGGGCTCGAGTTTTGGTAAGTGCCCAGTCAGATCCACCAAGTCGGTGCAGGGTTGGAGTCTCACCACCAACATATTTGCTGATTAGATCAAGTTGTTCAGTTGGCACATATAGAACGTCAACTGGTTGACCCTTTTTTGCAGGTGAATATTCGAGTACTAAGTACTCTCTTGTGGCATTACCAATAGTGCGCTGCTCCATCGCCCGGTATCGGCCCACACCGTGTTGTTCGTGAACAATGAAGTCACCCACCTTGAGCGTTAACGGGTCAATTGCTCGCTTGCGACGAGATGGCATTTTGACCACATCGCGCATCGAGCCATGTTGACCTGAAATATCTTCATCGGTGATAAATAAAAATCCAGGAGCCACAAACCCGTGTAATTGATTCGCCTGGATAACTTGCACTGATGCGGAAGTGAGCTTTGAAGTGTCTTCCGCTAAACGTGCGACGATGTCTTTTGAGCCAAGAGCTTCCACAATCCGTTTTGCTGAACCGTGACCTTGGGCAGAAATCAAAACCGGCTTTTTGTTCTTTATGTTTTTTTGGACGTCGTCGATAAAGTTATCAAAATTTCCTCGGTAATTTGGTGCGACGGAAATATCAAGATTGATTACATCCGTCAGCTCTGCATCTGCGCTAAACGGAGAAATCCCCCACCAGTTGATTTTTCGATTCTTCGCAATGTCATGCAGTTGCTGCAAATCTCGGTAACTGGTTTCTCCCAAGTCAATTGGAGTCTTGTTGCCAGCTGCGGCGTTTAACCACGATGCTTCTAAAAATTCCTGACTGGTAGCAACTAAGTCATGGGTGCGGGTGCGAATACGCTCAGGATCGCAGCCAATAATCAGCGCATCCTTTGGCAATAAATCTATTAGCGTTTCAATTCCTTGGGCCAAGACTGGACTCAACGACTCAATTCCCTCGACATAAATACCTTGGGAAACCTTTTCGAAAACTTCAGCTAACTCTGGGTATTTGGAAAGAAGTTGTTCGGCTCTTTGTTTGACCTCATCAGTAATCAACAATTCTCTGCAAGGTGGGGCAAATAAACCATTTTCTGCTTCACCTAGAGAACGTTGATCGATGACTGCGAAATAACGAATTTCCTCAATTTCATCGCCAAAGAATTCAACTCGAATTGGGTGTTCTTCTGACGATGGGAAAACATCAACTAGCCCACCTCGCACCGCAAATTCCCCACGTCTTTCAACAAGGTCAACTTTGTTATATCCAATATTGAAAAGATTTTTGGCTAGTGCTGAGATTTCAATTTCATCACCAAGTTTTATTGCAACTGGTTCAGTATCGGCAATTGACTTAATTAGTGGTTGCAAGACTGCACGAACTGAAGCAACTAATACTTTGATTTCAGTTTGACGATCTTTCTTTGCATGCACAAGTCTGCGAATTACTGCAAGGCGTCTGCCAATTACATCTGTGGATGGGGAAAGTCTTTCATGAGGCAGAGTTTCCCAAGGAACAAATTCAACAACTGAATCCGTATCTAGAAATGATTGCAATTCCAATGTTAATTCTTCGGCTTCTCGACTAGTGGCCGTGATTGCTAAAACTGTTCTTTCGCTGGCTAAATCTGCAATTAGCGCGGAGCGAATAGCCCGCGGCCCCGATACTTCGCCTTCAGCTATTTGCAGTATCTGTTTGGTTGCGTCCTGCCAAGAAGGTATGGAATTTAGACTTGTCAGGAGTCCCGACAAACTCTTTTGCATTATTCCTACCGATTCTTCAAAACCTCAAGCACCATTGCTTGATGATGTGGCCAGGTTGCCACATAGGACGCAGTCTTAGGTGGCATTCGATTAAACACCAAATCCAGACCTTCCATGTCTGTGACAGCAAGACCCTGATGTAATCCGATAGCGGTTGGAGCAGCTGAATCCCACTCGTTGAATCCAGCGCTACTGACATAGAGGTCTGCGCGTCCAGTTAAAACTCGATCCACCTTGCCACCAACAGAACCACAGTTAGCGATTTCAACTCCCGTATATCCGAGGGCTTCAACTTTTGGCATAAGACCAAGTTTTAACATTCCAAGCAAATCTTTGTTTTCACGAGGCGATGCAATAATCACAAATGGACGCGCTTGGATTTCGCGAACTTTTACAGACTTAACTTCAGTTGTGGTCCAAGCAAATTTATGTTCTGGCAAAACAACTGCGCCGGCAATCAATTTCTTTTCGGAACTGCTCCAAAGTGCAACATGAATAGCACACTCTGGTAGGGAACGTGCATATTCATATGTGCCATCAACTGGATCAATTATCCAAACTCGATCAGCCGATAACCGGTGGTCTGAATCTGCAGATTCCTCAGATAGCACTGCGTCGGCTGGACGATGAACTGCAAGTTGTTCAATTAAATAATCATTTGCAGCTAAATCTGCTTTTACTGCTAATTCTTTTGCAGCCTTTTCGTCTAACGGATCGATATTTGCCGAAGTGCGAATCTTGATAACAATTTCGCCGGCACGAGTGGCAATTTCAAGGGCTAGTTCATGATCATTCATTTGTTATACCTATTCTGCGCTTCATCTAGACCTTTAGTAATTAAAACTTCGATTGCGTCACAAACTTCTTCATTGAATATTGCTAATTCTTTGGTTTCAGCACTTGCAAATGGCTTTAAAACATAAGCAGCTGGGTCCATCTGACCTGGCGGGCGTCCTATGCCTAAACGAACTCGTAGCCAATCGCCAGTGTCGGTTGCAGATCGAATACTGCGTAAACCATTGTGGCCATTGTCGCCACCACCTAGCTTTATTCGAATAGTTGCAAAATCAATATCCAGCTCATCGTGCAAAACAATCAACTTATCAGTTTCAATCTTGTAAAAATTCATCAATGCTTTTACCGCAGCACCCGATTGATTCATATAAGTCTGAGGGAAAACTAAAATCACTCGGTCATCTGCAAAGCGACCTTCGGCAACAAAAGCTTGGGCTTTTTTGTGGCGAGTGAATTTCAAACCAAGACGTGCAGCCCAAACTTCTAATGCGATTGCACCAATGTTGTGTCGGGTTTTCACATATTCAGGACCAGGATTGCCAAGTCCAACAACTAGCCAAACCGAGTCAGACATCGCACTTCCTTTCTCCTTCGGAAAACCCTACGAAAAAACCGCGCCTCAACTTATTGAGACGCGGTCTTTTTTAAAACTTATTTCGAACGAGCTGCTGCGTCGGCTGCGCTGAGAACTACCAAATCGATGTGCTCAAGGATTTGAGTCACTGGATCGCGTTGGATATCGCGCGGAGCAACAACTTGGTTTTTGCCGGCGCCAGTAACTTCAATTACATTCTTGGCGTCACGAAGGATGAGCGCAAGTTCTTTTGCGTCAATCGCAACGTGAATTAATTCGGTACCTTGACCGTAAATAACTGCTGGGACTTTGCCGTCCTGACGTAGGCGACGGGCAGCACCTTTACCGAAGTCGCTTCGTGGGCTCGCTTCGATGGATACCTTTGGCACGGTCATGCTCCTGAAATACTCGGGTTTTGCGCACCATGGCGTGGACGTTGACAGTCCTTCGTCGATGACGGTCTTAGACCCTCGCCGTGGAACAGGCGAAGTATGCCAAACCCCAAATTTGGGGTTTTAGGTGGGGTCTAATTATCAAAAAGGGATGTAACTGAGCCCTCAGTGAAGACCTCATTAATTGCGGTGGCAAGTAGTGGGGCAATCGACAAGATTTCAAGTTTGTCGAACTTGCGGTCCTCTGGAATCGGCAATGAGTCGGTTACGAGCACCTTTGAGATTCTAGATTCACTCATGCGTTGCTTGGCTGGGTCAGAGAAGATTCCGTGAGTGGCGGCAACTATGACATCACTCGCACCAGCTTCAAACAATGTCTCAGCAGCCTTAGCGATTGTTCCACCAGTGTCGATCATGTCGTCCACGATTACACAGATGCGGCCATCTACGTCACCAACTACTTCAAACATCTTCACTTGGTTTGGGACATCTGGATCTCGGCGCTTGTGAATAATCGCTAATGGTGCGCCAAGAATGTCGGTCCACTTTTCAGCAACTCGAACGCGGCCAGCATCTGGAGAGACAACAGTAATTTTTGATGTATCAACTGTGTTCTTTATGTAGCTCGCCATAAGTGGCAATGCAAACAAGTGGTCAACCGGACCATCAAAGAAACCTTGAATCTGAGCTGTGTGAAGATCCACAACCATCATGCGATCAGCGCCAGCCTGCTTAAACAAATCTGCTAACAAACGGGAAGTAATAGGTTCGCGTCCGCGATGTTTTTTATCTTGGCGTGCATACCCGAGAAATGGCGCAATTATCGTGATTCTTTTTGCAGAAGCGCGCTTTAATGCATCAACCATAATCAACTGTTCCATAATCCATTTGTTGATTGGCTCACTGTGAGTTTGGATTACGAATGCATCGCAACCTCGAACAGATTCTTCGAAACGAACAAAGATCTCACCATTCGCAAAATCGTAAGCAGTGGTTGGAACAACTTCAGTATTTAAAGCTTTTGCAACATCGTGGGCAAGCACAGGATGTGATCGACCTGCGAACAACATTAGTTTCTTGCTCGGTGATGCTTGGATTCCAGTCACTATTTCTCCGTTTCGATTTTTTCGTTTGCTTTTGTTGCTGCAATGTCAGAGGTTGAGCCTGCGCGCTTCATCCGAACCCAGCCAAGAATGTTTCGTTGTTTTGCTCGGCCCACTGCAATCGAACCAGCAGGCACATCTTCAGTTATCACACTGCCGGCTGCGGTATATGCGCCATCGCCGATAGTGACTGGCGCAACGAGCATGGTGTCAGAACCGATTCTAACTGCGTCACCAACGACAGTGTGGTGCTTCTTAACGCCGTCGTAGTTGACGAAAATTGTGGCAGCACCAATGTTTGAACCTTCACCAATTGTGGCGTCGCCAACATATGAAAGATGTGGAACTTTGGATCCAGCACCAATAATTGCGTTTTTAACTTCAACGTATGCGCCGACCTTTGAACCTTTGTGCAACTCGCTGCCAGGACGCAAGTAACTAAACGGACCAACTTGGGCGCGAACTCCAATATGGGAATCGTTTGCATATGTGCGGGTGATGATTGCACCTTCATCTACTGTGCAATCAACCAAAGTTACATCCGGGCCAATTTGTGCATCTTCACCAATCGCTGTTTTACCTTGCAAATAAGTAGAAGGTTGGATCACAACGTCGCGGGCGATCACTACATCTGATTCAATCCATGTGGTCGCTGAGTCAATTATTGTGACGCCTTCTTGCATCCATACATCATTGATTCGATTGCGCATAATCTCTGTGCACTGAGCTAATTGCTTTCGATCATTAACCCCAAGGATCTCAGTTTCATCAACCACGCTTACGCCGATTACTGCTTTTCCATCTCCATGCAAAATCTTGATTACATCCGTTAGGTATTGCTCACCTTGGGAATTGTCTTTGGTGACTTTCTTCAACGCTGCTTCTAGAAGTTTGCGATTAAAGACGTAAATACCCGAGTTGATTTCGGTAATAGATTTTTGTTCGGGATTTGCATCTTTTTCTTCAATAATTCCAATTACCGCCGAAGACTTGTCGCGAATGATTCGACCATAGCCAAAGGCTTGTGAAACTTTAGCTGTCAAAATTGTGGCGGCAGCATTTGCATCAATATGTGTTTGCCACAGAATCCGAAGTGCTGCACCAGTCAGCAATGGTGTGTCTCCATACAAAACCATTACGTTGTCAGAGTCTGAAATTGCTTTTTGATTTTCAAGTGCAATTGCCACCGCATGACCAGTGCCATTACGTGAAGATTGTTCAACTTTTAATACTGCTGGCTGATTTTCAGTTAACCAAGCTTCAACTTGTTCGCGGCCACTACCAGTAACCACCAAGATTTTGTTTGGTTCTAATTGCCACGCTGCATTTATGACATGTCCGAGAATTGGTCGGCCGAGAATTGGGTGAAGAACTTTTGGAAGTTTGGATCTCATTCGAGTTCCTTCACCGGCGGCTAGAACCAGCACGAGTGATGGAGTTGACACGAATTTCCTCCCAAGAGACAGGGCAAACCTTATCCTGAGTGAGACTCTAAATGGGAATGCTCCCCGTCGAGGATTCGAACCTCGCCATACGCCTCCAAAGGGCGTTGTGCTGCCGCTACACCAACAGGGATTAGTTAGCACTTGCGCGCTAACAGGGGCGTATTGAACACACACCCTACATAGGCACCTTCACTTGCCTGCCTACGAGGGCGTAGGTTAGCGTGAATAATTGGGCGCGAGAAATGGACAGGTGGGTAATGGCAGACAACGTCACACGACTAGAAGTGGCCGATGGAGCTGGTCGTCCTACCCGAATACAGCCAGTCGTACCCCAAACCACCCGCAAACGAATGACCGCTCTTGAGCGTCGCGAGCAACTAATACATGTTGGCAAATCCCTTTTTGCAAAGCGCGGATATGAAGCGGTGACTATCGAAGAAATTGCAGCCCAAGCTGAAGTTTCCAAACCGGTTATTTATGAGCAATTCGGTGGCACTGAAGTTGACGGTAAAAGTTACGGTGCAAAAGAATCTCTTTACGCAGTAATTGTGGATCGAGAAATCGCTGCACTACTTCACACAATTGAAAAGGCTTTGGATGGTTCACATCCACGCATCATGCTTGAACAAGCTGCAATTGGATTTTTAACATACATTGAACAAAACAATGACGGTTTTCAGATTCTGGTTCGCGACTCTCCGATGGGAATGGTCAGTGGTTCTTTTTCCAGTTTGATCACTGACATTGCAGTTCGAGTCCAACATTTGTTAGCTTCAGAATTTCGTCGTCGCAAGCTAAATGCAAAGTTTGCCCCACTCTACGCGCAAAGCCTTGTGGGAATGGTTGCTTTGACTGGGCAGTGGTGGGTGGAGACTCGCAAACCTTCTAAAGAGGAAGTTGCATCCCATTTAGTCAACTTGGCCTGGAACGGCTTGGCTGGACTTGAAGTTAAGCCAGTACTTAAATCAATTAAAAAATAATCAGGTTGTATCGGGATTAACTAAAGATTCTTTAGTTTTTTTACTAGTTGAGTTTTCACCACTCAAGATCTTGCGTGGATCTAGATCCTTTATATCTCGCAAGGTGTCGTCATCAATTGCTGCGGCATCAACTAGTGCAGATCGCGCATCATGGACTTGCCCACGAAGTTGTCGCATGAACTTCGCTGCCTGAGCTGCATAAGTTGGCAATCGATCAGGCCCAACAACAATTAGACCGATAACAGCGATAATGAAGAACTCACCAAATCCAATATCGAACAACATGGCTTTAGCCTAATTCTTAAATTCTAGGAAGCTATTTGGAACCAAGCGTGATCTTGTAGGTCTTGCCAGCATCGGTTTCAACCTCAACCACATCACCTGGGTTTTGAGAGCGAATCACGATTACTAATTCAGAATCACTGTGAATTGTGCGGCCATTTGCCTTCACAATCACATCGCCCACTTTCAGCCCAGATTTTGCAGCCGGACCTCCCTTGGTGATTCCTTGAATTACAGCACCTTCGACCTTCGTTTGAATCGCTAATTCAATGCCCATAATTGGGATGGTTGCCTCGCCGGTATCAATAATTTCTTGAGCGATGCGGGTAACAAGGTTGATTGGAATCGCAAAACCTAATCCGATCGACCCGGCTTCTGATTGATTATTTGTGTTGGTAGCAATCGCAGAGTTCACACCAATTACCCGGCCCTTAGCGTCAATAAGTGGACCACCTGAATTTCCAGGATTGATAGCAGCATCAGTTTGCAAAGCATCAATAAAAGATAGTTCATCGTTATTGCCAGTTGTAACTGGTCGGTCAAGTGCAGAGATGATTCCTGATGTAACAGTGCTTTGAAGTCCTAGTGGCGAACCAATCGCAATCACGGTGTCACCCACCACCACGCCATCACTGTTACCGAGCTCAACTACTGGTAATCCAGTTGCTTGAATTTTCAAAACGGCAATGTCATATTCAGATGTGTTGCCAACCACTTTGGCTACAAATTCTTGACCATCAGCCAGCGTCACCGTAATTGTTGAGCGATAGACCGCATCAGCAATCACATGGTTATTTGTGACAATATAGCCATTCGAATCAATAATAAATCCGGTTCCCGTTGCACTACCAAGTTTGTTTCTCGCATCAATGGAAACGACTGCTGGGGTAACGGCGGCGGCAAGTGCTGCGATTGAACCATCAGGTCGAGTCGAAGAATCCGCAGCCGACTGATTTAAATCAACAGTCGTTAGTTTTCCGTTGTTTAGTGCCCCAAATGCATAAAAGGTGCCGGCACTTCCAATTGCACCACCGAGCATTCCGGCAATTAACACTGCAACCATTCCGCGCTTTGCCTTTAGTTGTGTTGGAGGTTGAGTTTCAGTTTCAGTTTGCAGTTCACCATCAGCTAAATCTGCATCCACCAAAAATTCTGCGTGGCCTATAGATTCTGGATGAACTTCCGAACGAACCTCAGCTGATTGCTGAATGTGCCAGTCTTGATTTGTTCCCAAGGTATTTTCGTTGCTCATGTTTCCATCACTTTGGTTCTGATCATTCAAGTTCATATCGCTTTGGTTCTCGTCACTTTGGTTCTTATCACTCTGGTTCTCGTCACTCATGGGCGAAGTTTGCCTGTTAAACCTGCCGCATGCAGTCGCAATTGGCCATATCCAACGACTTCTGTCAGATTTCTGACAAAGTACGCAGGTGCAACGCGATATGACCAACCTACCTCTGCCAATAGATGAAAAGAATTGGCGTTACGTTGAGTCTAAATATCCCGAACCTGAGCCTTGCCGCTTAGCGCGGGAGCGAGCCCTAGAGCTTCAAACCCACGTTGTTAGCCCAGCGACTGGTGCCGCTTTGCAGTTTTTGATTTCCCTCGCAAATGCCCAAAACATTGTTGAGGTTGGAACTGGCACCGCGGGAGCCGCCTACTGGATTGCCGGTGCGCTTGGAAAATCTGGCCAGATAACTTCAATTGACTCCGAAGGTCAGCATTACAAATATGCAAAAGAGATTTTGGCAGATTTTGAACATGCAACTCGAGTGCGCTTAATAAACGGCAAACCGCTTGAAGTATTACCTCGACTAGCTGATGAAACTTACGACGCAGTAGTAATTTCTGAACATTCAGATGTTTTGGTGGAAATAATTGAGGAAGCCATTCGAATGGTTTCAATTGGCGGTTTAGTCATATTGCTAAACGCTTTGGGAGATCAAAAAGTAGGCGACCTAACTCAGAGAGATCAAAAAACTGTCAATCTGAGGTTGGTGGTGCAAGACGTCTTCAAAGACAATCGGCTTGATTGCAACTTGCTAACAGTTGGCGATGGAATTTTGGTAATGCGCGTTATAGACCGCGAACATATTCCAATCGAATCTTCAACGATATAAATAATCGAATCTTAAGAAATCAAATTAAACTTTGACAAAATAAAAAGACCCGCAACAAGTGCGGGTCTTTTGTAAATTTCTTTGTGTGAATAAATTAGATTGGACGCAGAGTCGGTCCAGCAGTCTTTGCAGTTTGAACTAATTGAGATCCAAGATCAGCAGCTTCTTCAGAGTTCAAAGAAACCACTAAGCGGCCACCACCCTCAAGTGGTACTCGCATCACAATGGAACGTCCTTCTTTGGCAACTTCCATAGGACCGTCACCCGTACGTGGCTTCATTGCAGCCATTCAAACTCCTTATTAATTGGCTCGAATAATCCAAACGGATTGGTGTCGAGTCCCACCTGAGACCCGAAGTCTCAATTTCAATAGGAGCATTATCCCTTAGAAACCCGACCCTTTAACCCACGTAACTACTCTCAGTCATAATTTTGAGAGTAAAAATCACATTCTGTGACATGATCGTTAACAAATCCTGTGGCCTGAAGGGCTGCATAGAGTGTGGTCGGCCCAACAAACGCAAAATTCAAGCTTTTCAGGTGCCGAGACAACTTCTCAGTCTCAGTGCATTTACTCGGTAATTGGTCTGTTCCCTTAGCCGGCCGCTTGAATCCTTGGGCCTTGAGCGACTGTTCTGTCGGTGCAGCTTCGAGCAGGGTTTGGCTTAGCCAGCCTTCACCGTGCAATTCCCACATCCCCATAAGCGCCCTGGCATTCTTTATTGTGGCTTCAATCTTTCCTCGATGTCGAATGATGCCAGCGTCTTGAAGCAAGGCATCAACCTTCTTCGGTGAAAAGTTCGCCACCTTTTCAACTTCAAATTGTTCAAATGCTTTGCGGAAATGTTCACGTTTTCTTAGCACCGTGATCCATGACAGCCCGGACTGAAAACCTTCGAGAACTAAACGTTCATAAAGTGCTCGGTCATCGCGAATTGGAATTCCCCATTCAGTGTCGTGATACTCAATGTAATCTGGAGCTGAATTCGCCCAGCCACATCGATTGACATTCACTTTAGGCTCTAGATTCCAAGTTTCGCGCAAACTTGTTTAACGAAGATTGCACACCACTTAAGAAAAATGGTTTTAGCAATCGAAAACCAAATAGCCCAAATATTCCTAAAGGTATTTCTAAGTCTTCTGACCAATAGAAACGGGTTTTAGATTCAGATACCTTTTCAACTCGCATAGATCCAGTTCCTTTAACAACTCGGCCAGTGTGAATCACATCGACGATAGATGGGTATTCCCATTGGGTGACTGTCATGTAGTCCCAAAAACCAATCGGGCCAAAACCAGTAAAAGCGGCGATCTCGCCACCAACTTCTTTAGCCAGGCCGGGAGTTCTGATCTCAACTCTGGTGCCAAAGATCCATTCAGATTGTGCTGGCCAATCTGTTAAATAGTCAAAAACTTTTTCTGGGGTTGAATTGATGTCAACGAATAACTCAATGTGCTGCATGTGACTAAAGCTTTTTCGACTTTAAAACTGCTATCTCATCTTCAAGATCGCTGATTACTTGATCCACTCGGGTTTTTTGGTATCCAAAAAGAGTTGAAGGAATTCGCTGGCCTGATTCAAAAGGCGCATTAGTTTCTAAACTAACGTCGTCTTTAAGTTCGCCAAGAGCTCCAGTAGCGGCTAGCGCAAAAACGCCTATGACTACGAGCCCAATTACGAAAATTAACCAAAACACAGCCATAGTCTCACCTATGATGGCAAGGTCAGCAATCTTTGGCCTTTTCCTGATGGTACTTGATGAAACCAGAGATATTTATGTGTGCAATTGCGTAATAGGCCACTTCTAGCCAACAAACCAATCGAAGATTCATGATCCAAGAGACGGAATTGGGCGCTTAAGTAAAGTTCCTTTTTCTCTCCCCAAACTGTGGAGTGCCAGAAATGGTGCTTCACAGTTTTTATTGCAAGTTGTTAAATAGGTTGTAGCTATTTAATGCGAGTTATGAAGTGCGGTTATTTAATTCTTGTTATTTAGACAACCAGTTTTGCATTGCTGCCAAAGTGCTGTGAAGTTGTGCAACTGGCACATACTCATTTGGCGCATGGGCAAGAGCGGCAAAACCTGGACCGAAATTAACTGCCGGAATATTCAGTGCTGAAAAAAGTGCAACGTCAGTCCAGCCGAACTTAGGTTGTGGTTCGCCAACCACACTTTCTATAAATTGTTTTGCCGCTGGGCGCGAAAGTCCTGGCAAGGCGCCTTCTGCATAATCCACAACTTCAACTTGGTAACCGACAAAAACTTGCTTTAGATGAGTTAATGCATCTGCAGCAGATTTATTTGGTGCAAACCGATAGTTAATTGAAATGCTGGCACTATCTGGCACCACATTGCCGGCAACTCCGCCATACACATCTACAGCTTGCAGACCTTCGCGATATTCAAGCCCATCAATTAAAACTTTATTCGGTTCATAGTTTTCTAGGATTTCCAAAATCGGACCAAGCCCATGAATTGCATTTTCGCCCATCCAACTGCGCGCAGTGTGGGCTCGACGGCCAGAGGTTCGAATCTCAATTCGCATAGTTCCTTGGCATCCACCTTCGACTACAGCATTTGAAGGTTCCATCAATACGGCAAAGTCAGCTTTGAGCCAATCTGGATGTTTTTCAGAAATACGTTTAAGGCCGTTTAGATCAGCATCGATTTCTTCACAGTCGTAAAAGATGTAAGTGACATCTCGAGTTGGTGCTGTTTCGTTTGCCGCTAAAAGCAAAGCTACTGCTAGCCCGCCTTTCATGTCACAACTTCCTAGCCCATACAGCCGATCCTCAGACGCCTTTTGTTTTCCATCCACATCTGCAACTGGCACAGAGCCGTCTTCGCTAACAATTAGTGAGCGGTCATTTCCAGAGCTTGGCACGGTGTCTAGGTGACCTGCGATAACTACACGTTCTGGCAAACCGAGATTTGTGCGGGCCACAATCGTGTTGCCGTCACGCAAGATTTCGAGGTGGGAATAGGTTTTTAGAGCATTCTCGACCGCGTCCGCTAAGGGGCCTTCAGATCGGGACTCAGACGGGAAATCCACAAGTGCACTGGTGAGTTCAACTACCCCAACATTGAGGTCCAAAAGGGCAGGTAACAAAGCCATGAAGGTAGCGTAAGCCTTGTGAATACTTTTATTAACTCTCCGGCCGCTGGTGTTGGCCTTGCCACCGTATCCGATGGCGTCATTTTGGACGTCTGGTATCCCGCTCCATCGCTAGATAAAACCGCTACTGCAGTAGCCGGTTTGGTGGGCAAAAAAGATGAACTGCGTGGTGTTGAAGTTGAAGTTGTCACCACCACAATTTCAGACTTGTCAAAGCCGCCAGTTGATACCAAAGATGCTTACTTACGTCTTCATCTGATTTCGCATCGGTTAGTGAAACCTCGCACAATTAATCTCGATGGCATTTTTGGACTTTTGCAAAACGTTGCTTGGACAAACATTGGTCCGGTTGCAATAAATAAGTTAACTGATTTTCAAATTAAAGCTCGTGCACTTGGCGTAAATGTAAATATTTACTCAGTAGATAAATTCCCGCGCATGGTCGACTACATAGTGCCAAGTGGTGTACGTATCGCAGACGCAGATCGAGTTCGGTTGGGTGCATATCTTGCAGAAGGCACAACCGTTATGCATGAAGGTTTCGTCAACTTCAATGCTGGCACCTTGGGTACATCAATGGTGGAAGGTCGTATTTCCGCTGGAGTTGTGGTTGGCAATGGTTCAGACATTGGCGGCGGCGCTTCAATCATGGGCACTCTTTCGGGTGGCGGAACTCAAGTGATCTCTGTCGGGGAAGGATGTTTGCTTGGAGCAAATGCTGGAATTGGAATTTCACTTGGAGATGGCTCAGTTGTTGAAGCAGGAACTTACGTCACTGCTGGCTCAAAAATTACTTTGCCAGATGGGCAAGTTGTTAAAGGCGCTGAGCTCTCTGGCGTTCCAAATCTTTTATTTAGACGCAACTCGGTAAACGGGGCACTTGAAGCTTCTCCTCGTAAGGGTGATTGGGGCGGATTGAACGCCACGCTCCATAGCAATGACTAAGAAACTCTGTTGGCATGCCCGACATGCATCACATGATGGAGATGCCGGGATTCGTTGAAGAATCAGATTTCGCGGCTTTAAAGAAATTAACTGGGGCAGAGTTTGATATTCGATTCTTGGAATTAATGATTGGTCATCATGAAGGTGCAATTGAAATGGCTAAAGACATTAAAAACAATAAGAATTCAGAAGTGAAAGCTCTTTCTGATGCAATTATTAGTTCTCAGACAGCTGAAATCACTGAGATGAATAATCTAATTAAAGGACTGTCTTAGCGCTTATCTAGCGGGGTGTAATCCCGAATTGGTGAGCCAACATAAACCTGACGTGGGCGACCAATCTTGGTGTTTGGATCTTCAATCATTTCACGCCACTGAGCAATCCAGCCTGGTAAACGGCCAAGTGCGAAAAGCACAGTGAACATTTGATCTGGGAAACCCATCGCGCGATAAATCAATCCGGTATAGAAGTCCACATTTGGATAAAGCTTGCGAGAAATAAAGTATTCGTCATTTAGTGCTGCTTCTTCAAGTCTCATAGCGATGTCGAATAGCGGATCAGTCACATTCATTTCTTTGAAGACTTCGTGAGCTGCTTTCTTGATAATTGCTGCCCGTGGGTCGTAGTTCTTGTAGACCCGGTGACCAAAGCCCATCAAACGTACGCCATCTTCTTTGTTCTTTACCTTGCGGATGAACTCGCTTACACCTTCACCAGATTGGTGAATCTCGGTAAGCATTTCCAGCACAGCTTGGTTAGCGCCACCGTGAAGTGGTCCAAACAAAGCGTTAATGCCTGCAGAAATTGAAGCAAAAATATTTGCGTGGGAAGAGCCGACCAAGCGGACGGTGGAAGTTGAGCAGTTTTGTTCATGATCAGCATGCAAAATCAAAAGCAAATTGAGCACTTTGTTCATCAAAGGACTTGGTTTGAAATCCTGTGTTGGCACACCGAAAACCATCCAAAGGAAGTTGTCGATTAAATCCAAGTCATTTCTTGGATACATCAAGGGTTGACCTGCGCTGTTTTTGTATGCATAGGCAGCCAATGTTGGCATCTTGGCTAATAAACGGATTGTTGAAATATGAACTTGCTCTTCATCGAATGGGTCGAGCGAGTCTTGGAAGAATGTTGAAAGCGCACTTACTGCAGAAGAAAGAACTGCCATTGGATGTGCATCCGATGGAAAACCTTCGAAGAAGCGACGAAGGTCTTCGTGAACCATTGTGTGACGTGCGATATTTTGTTCGAAAGATTCGAGATCTGATTTCGAAGGCAAGTCTCCATAAATCAACAAGTAAGCAACTTCATAAAAAGATGAACTTGCGGCAAGTTGTTCGATTGGATATCCGCGATAAAGCAGAACTCCTTCTTCGCCATCAATAAAAGTTATTGCCGATGAACAGGATGCGGTATTAGTGAAACCTGCATCTAAAGTGACCAAGCCGGTTTCACTTAAAAGTTTGTCGATTCCAAAACCGGAATTGCCAATCGTGGCTGGAACTATATTGAAAGTTAGCTCCTTCTCACCTGCTGTGAGATTTACTTTGTCTAATGAATTAGTCACGCTCTTAGAATACCCACGAGTATCGAGTGGAACGAATTCCAGGGCGATCTCACACCAGTTCTATGTGCTTTAAGTTACCTGTGGGTTAAGTTAAACGCGAAACTAATGCCGAAATCCGCTCATCTGAGGCGGTCAGAGCGATTCGTACATGCTCGTTGCCAGCATCTCCGTAAAAGGCGCCAGGCGCTACTAGTGCCCCTTGCTCGGCAAACCAAGCGACCGTCTGCCAGCAGTCCTCTGCCCGGGTTGCCCATAGGTATAGCCCAGCATCAGAATGGTCAATTTTGAAGCCAGCTTTTTCGAGAGCTGGTTTAAGTAGGTCTCGACGATTTTTATATGTGGTGTGTTGTTTTTGGACATGATCATCGTCGTTAAAAGCCGCAACTGCAGCTGCTTGAACTGGAAGTGCAGTTAGCATCCCAGCGTGCTTTCGGATTTCTAATATTTGCGAAACTAGTTCATTATCTCCAACCAAAACTCCTGCCCGATAGCCAGCAAAGTTGGATCTCTTGGATAACGAATGGACAGCCAGAATATTTCTTGCAGATTTTCCAATTACATTCTTATGCAATATTGAAATAGGTGTTGTGGTCCAACCAAGTTCAACATAGCACTCATCGCTAACCACAATCACATCGTGTTTTTGTGCCCACTGCACAATATCGCGTAACTCAATTTCAGATAAAACTTTGCCGGTTGGGTTTGATGGTGTGTTTATCCAAACCAAAGCCAACGGTTGCTTGCCAATATCGGCAGCAACTCTCGCTGCTTCTAATTGGTCAACTCCATCAGCTGTGACTACTTCACAACCTGCAATAAGAGCACCAACTTTGTAAGTTGGGTATGCCACAGCAGGAATTGCAATCGTGTGGTGTTTATCTAGATTTAAGAGAGTTGGCAACCAAGCGACTATTTCTTTACTGCCAATGGTCGGTATTACATTGTCTGTCGTCGCAATTTGCACATCGAGTTTTCGTTTCAACCAATCAACAGCGGCTGTACGAAATTCAATAGTGCCGATTGTGGTTGGGTAACCAGGCGTATTGGAATTCTTGGCAAGAGCATTTTGAATCACGTCTGGGACAGGGTCGATAGGTGTGCCAATTGAAAGATCAACTATTCCATCTGGATGTTGGTTTGCCCTAGCCTTAAATGGAGCTAATGAATCCCACGGAAAATCCGGTAAAGAATGTGGGGTGAAAACTCCCACAGCAATTAGCCCTTTGGAGGTAGGTCGCGGGTCAGCGTTGAATCTTTGTGCTGAGGTCCGAGTTTGGCAGCTCCGCCAGGAGAACCGATACCTTCGAAGAATTCAATAGTGGCTTCGGTGTAATCCTTTTGCTCAGTTGGAAGATCATCTTCATAGAAGATCGCATTAACTGGGCAAACTGGTTCGCAAGCGCCACAATCGACACATTCATCTGGATGGATGTAGAGCATGCGGTCACCTTCGTAGATGCAATCCACTGGGCATTCTTCAATGCAAGCCTTGTCTTTTACGTCCACACAAGCAGCAGCAATTACGTAGGTCACAGAATTCTCCTAATTTACAAAGTGACTAGGCGGCAAACGCTACCCACAAACTCTCATATTTGCACCGAAATGCGAGAGGGTTTTACCAAAAGTTTACTCTTAGAGTGACCCCGTGTTGCGTTTGTATGACACCGCCTTGAAGGCGGTCACCGAGATTGAGCCTAGCGATGGCCAGATACTGAAGATTTATGCATGTGGCCCGACCGTTTATCGAACCGCCCATGTGGGGAATCTACGCACCTTCCTACTAACCGATTTGATTGTGCGAGCCGCAGAGTTGGCAGATTTTGAAACGTTTGTTGTGCAAAATATTACCGATGTGGGACACCTACTAAACGATTCACAGGACAAGCTTTTACAACAAGCTAGCCTTGAAGGTAAAGCTGCATTAGAAATTGCTGCCTACTACGAAGAAATATTTCACCAGGATCTCGCACATCTAAACATTATTCCAGCGGATGTCTATCCGCACGCAAGCGAAACTATTGAATTGATGCAGGAACTTATCAAGGTGCTAATCAAAAAAGGTTTTGCATATGTTGGAAAAGATGGTTCGGTTTACTTTGCTGCCCAAAAGTTTGCAGATTATGGGTCGTTAAGCGGTAATCGGTTAGAGAATTTAAAACCAGGTCACCGATTTGGTGGCGAAGTTGATGAGAATAAGAATTTTCATGCCGATTGGGCGCTATGGAAAATTGCTCCCGATACCCGCACCGAACTTGTATGGGATTCACCGTGGGGCAAAGGCTTTCCAGGCTGGCATGTGGAATGTACGGCAATGAGCTTGCATCATCTTGGCCAAGTGGTTGATGTCCACACTGGTGGAATTGACCTGAGATTCCCTCACCATGAAGACGAGCGCGCGCAAAGCAATGCTGCCACCGGAGAAGAAGTAGTAAAACATTGGGTTCATGCTGAGCACCTGCTTTTCGAAGGTAGAAAAATGGCAAAGTCCACCGGCAATGTGGTTTTGCTTTCAGATGTTATTGAAAAAGGCTATGACCCACTGGCATTGCGTTTAGCGTTCATGCAAAGTCGTTATCGCACCCAATTGGATATGAGCTGGGATGCAATCAAGGCGGCCCATATTCAGATAGAAAAATGGCGGACCAAAGCCCAATTTGCAAATGAGGATGGCTACCCAGTGGAGTATGAAAAGGCATTTACTGATTTTGTACTTGAAGACCTTGACACTCCACGCGCAATAAGCGTGATTCGTGAAGCTGAAAAAGTTCTAAGTGAATCTGCTTTTGCTGATTTCCTAATTTGGGCCGACCTTTTCCTAGGCCTTGATTTAGATCGGGCACCAAAGCAAGTTGAAGTCCCGCAAGAAGTGTTGGATCTATTGGAAATACGTTCTGCTGCCCGAATGAATAAAGACTGGGCAGAAAGCGACAGAGTTCGCGACCAAATAGCTGCCCTAGGATTTTCAGTTAATGACAATCCGGATGGAACCGATGTATTACCGCTTTAATTGAACGAAAATTGTTTTTAGTTCGTAAACAAATCAAGCAAGTAAAAATCTGTTAAGCAAGTGAAAATCTATTAGCGAGCAAAACTATTAGGCAAGCTATTTTGTTTAGCAAGCTATTCTGTTAAGCAAGTAAATCTGTTTCGTATTTTTCGCCTGGTTTAGTTCCGAGTTGGCCACTGACTAATCGGTAATACTCAGTGCCGTAGAAATCGTCACCTAACATTTCGAAAGCTGCAAAAAATCCATCTGTGATATCAATCTGAGTACCGTGGGCGCGAATTGCGTCTTTCTTTTTGCCAACCTGGTTTGTTAAAACCAATTTTGTGGTGACCACTTCATCATCAGTAAGAAATGGCACATCTCCTGGCGACATTTCTAAAAATTCATGGGTTGCACCCATGTCCCGAAGCTTTTGCATCGCACTAGCCATTTCGCCGCGAGGTGTGGTGTTCCAGTAAATCTTTGGAATTTGCCATGGCTCGCCAAGTTCTGCTTTGAATCCGCGCAGACCTGCGAGTTGGGCAGCATGCATCGCAACTCGATGAGCTTTGATGTGATCTGGGTGGCCATAGCCGCCGAACTCGTCATAAGTGGCCATAACTTGGGGTTTGAGTTCACGAATAATCTTTACTAAATGCAAACTTGCTTCTAGCAAATCTGCCTGCCAAAAACATTCTGGCCGATTGTTGCTCGCTTCGCCCATCATTCCGCTGTCGCGATAGTTGGCAAAACCACCTAGGAAACGATGATCTGCTACCCCAAGTGCATCCATCGCATTTGCCAGTTCAATTTTGCGGTGTTCGCCGAGTTTGTCGGTTTGTGACGCAGCTAGGTGAGCCAAATCTGAGATTAGGACTTCACCCTCTTCGCCGGCTGTGCAAGTGACTAGGGCAACGTGGTGGCCATTTTCAGCGTAGTGAGCCATGGCGACACCGTTATTGATGGTTTCATCATCTGGGTGGGCGTGGACAAATAACAAAGTTGATTTCACCGGCTGAGCCTAATTGAATCTGGCAATAGGGCAGGATTAACACCATGACTAATTGCAACTGCCGAAAAATAGACAACGACTACCCAGAACGTGCTGCCTTAACCGGTAATTTCCGTAAAGGTGCACCCCGAAGTTTTGTAGTCAATAGCCAAAGTAAGCGAGTTGGCTTTGTTAGAACTTCTGGTCCGGATTCGGCTCAACTTGATTTGTGGGTAGTTGAAAATCTAGATGGCAAACCATCTGAGCGTTGCGTTGTTAAAGCAAATGATTTGTTTTCCGATAGCGAAAACCTAAGTGCCACCGAAAGAGCTCGCCGCGAAAGATTGCGCGAATCAGGGGCAGGCATCACTGCATTTAGTGTCGACTCAGATTTTTCTGCAGTTACTTTTGCACTATCTGGTCAACTTTGGCATGTCACAATCGATGGCAAAGCAAAGCGAGTTGGCAACTATGACTCGGTTGTTGATCCAACAATTAGCCCAGATGGAAAATTGATTGCATTCAGCGAGGGTGCTGATTTTGTAGTTGCAGCAATCGATGGCAAGGAAGTTTTCCGAAAGGCTTCTGAAGGGCAATACATCACCTATGGTTTGGCAGATTTCATTGCATCTGAAGAACTTGGCCGCTACCGAGGACATTGGTGGAGCCCAGAAAGTAATGCAATTTTATTCGAGCGAAACGATGAGACCCAAGTCGATGTTAGGTGGATTGCCGATCCAACATTTCCAGAATCCGAACCTCGACCACATAAGTACCCATCTGCTGGAACTAAGAATTCAGAAGTTGGTCTCTTCGTTTTAAATCTAGAAACTGGCAATGCAGCCGAATTGAATTGGGATAAGAAAACATTTGAATACTTGGGTCAAGTCTCTTGGGGCAAAGCTGGGGCACATATCAGCGTCTTAAATCGGGCTCAAGATCAAATGATTGGCTACACGATCAATCAAGACTCACTTGCACAAATCAAACTCGGCAAAGAAAGCCAACTCACCGATATCTATAAATGCTCGGATAAGCATTGGCTAAATGCGGAAACAAATTTTCCAGCTGTTAAGTCGAATGGCGAAATATTCACAAAAGATGACGCGTCAACAATTGCTGGCGTCGAGCCATACACACTTGTTGCTTTAAATGAAACCGACTTCATCATTGGTCACTACAACGAACCTTGGCAATTTCAATTCTCAAAATTTGGTTTTGATGGCGTGAAAACTGAGTTAACCCGTGCCGATGGCTACGCGGGTGGACTATTTGATGGTGATTATGGCATTGCAATTCAACACGCTCTCGATTTACCAACCGCAAAATATCAAGTCAAAAGAAATGGCGAAACTATTTACGAAATCGAATCCTTTGCCGAGAAGGCAAAAATCGATCCAAAGCCAATAATTGCTTCTATCAGTGATCGTTCACTTCCAACTGCAGTTTTCTTTCCAGAAAATCACCAAGTTGGCAGTCACAAACTTCCAGTGGTGGTTTCAATCTACGGTGGTCCACAACACAGCGAAGTGATTGCGGCCACTTCCCCATTTGCGGGTAACCAATGGTTAGCTAATCAGGGTTACGCCGTTGTCGTCATTGACAATGCGGGCACTCCTGGTAAAGGTGGAGTTTGGGAACGCGAAGTTAAAAATGACTTAACTCAAGTAATTTTGAACGATCAAGTTAAAGGTTTGCAGGCAATTTTTGCGCAATATCCAAATGACATGGATTCAACTCGAGTTGGCATCAACGGCTGGTCATTTGGTGGATATTTAAGTGCGCTAGCGGTAATTGATCGACCAGATGTTTACCACGCAGCTTGGGCTGGAGCACCAGTAACTGATTGGCGTCTGTATGACTCTGCTTACTCTGAAAGATACCTTGGTCACCCAGAACAAAATGCCGCTGTTTATGACAATCAATCATTAATCAAGAAGGCATACAAGCTCACTCGACCACTTACGTTGATTCATGGGTTAGCTGATGACAATGTCTTGGCAGCGCATTCATTGCAGCTTTCAGGTGCACTTTTGGCAGCGGGAATATCTCATAACTTCATTCCATTAGCTGGGGTGTCACATATGACCCCACAGGTGGACATCGCAAAGAACTTAATGTTGTTGATGAGAGATTTCTTCGACGCGAATTTGTAGATTTAAAAATTATTCGCCAACAAAGTCGCGGCCACTTGCCGGACCTGAAGTTTGTGGACGGTCAACTTGAATTGAACTCGGTGGCATTGATTGATCACTATGCGGACGACGAATTTCAATCGGCTTTTGAAGACTAATCTGTGGGAAATGGCATGCAACTTTGTGACCAGGTGCCACTTCGCGTAGTTCTGGCATATCGACTGCACAAAGGTCCTGGGCAAAAACACAACGAGTTCTGAAAACACAACCTGATGGTGGATTGATTGGGCTTGGCAAGTCTCCTTGCAACAAGATTCGTTCCCGCTGAGATTCAGCTATTGGGTCTGGAAGCGGAACGGCTGACAACAAAGCTTGAGTGTAAGGATGTTGTGGTGCTGCATACAAAGTGTCGCGGTCTGTAATTTCCATAATGTGGCCGAGATACATAACTGCAACTCGATCTGAGATGTGGCGGACTACCGACAAATCGTGAGCCACAAACAAGTATGAGAGTTTGAATTCTTTTTGAATGTCATCTAGCAAGTTCACAACTTGAGCCTGAATCGAAACGTCCAATGCCGAAACTGGTTCATCCAAAACAATGAATGATGGGCGTAGAGCGATCGAGCGTGCTACACCGATTCTTTGACGTTGCCCACCTGAGAACTCATTTGGATACCGGTTGTAGTGCTCTGGATTGAGCCCTACCCGCTCCATCAATTCTTGAACGGCCTTTTTAATGCCACCTTCAGGCTTTACGCCTTGAATTTCAAAAGGTGCAGCAATGATTCGACCAACTGTGTGACGAGGATTTAAAGATGAATAAGGATCTTGGAAAACCATCTGCATACGAGTGCGCAATGGGCGCAATTCTCTGCGAGATGCCTTGGTGATGTCTTGACCTTCAAAAACTATTTTTCCGCCAGTTGGATTCAACAATCGAATTGCAGCGCGGCCGGCTGTGGATTTACCGCAACCAGATTCGCCAACGAGTCCAAGTGTTTCACCTTGCAACACATCTAATGAGATTCCATCTACTGCTTTTACGTCGCCAGTTTTTACGGTGCGCAAACCAGTTTTCATAACTGGGAAATACATTTGTAGATCGGTAATCGACAAAATTGGTTCAGTCATTAGTTCCCACCTGCAAGACGTTGTTTGGCAACTGAAATTCGCGCCGAACTCTCTAGATGGCAGCGCACATCATGGCCTGCACGAGTTTGAAGTAATTCTGGCATTGTGGTGTCGCAGGCATCGCCATTCACATGTGATTTAGCAAAGCAGCGCGGTGCGAATGAGCAACCTGCCGGCAAACGTAGCAATGACGGTGGTTGACCTTCGATAGGAATTAGACGGTCAGAGATTTGGTCCAGCCGCGGGGCTGAGCTCAGCAATCCAACTGTGTAAGGCATTTCTGGGCGGTAAAAGATGTCATTTACGGTTCCACGTTCCACAACGCGACCGGCATACATAACCATTACATCTTCTGCAACTTCAGCAACTACACCAAGATCGTGAGTGATGACGATTACAGCAGAGTTAAATTCCTTTTGCACATCTTTTATCAAAGAAAGAATCTGTGCTTGCACGGTCACGTCCAGCGCAGTGGTCGGTTCGTCAGCAATCAAAAGAGATGGGTCGTTGCAAAGCGCCATAGCAATCATTGCACGTTGGCGCATACCACCAGAGAATTGGTGTGGGAAATCACTCGCACGCTTTGCAGGTTCTGGAATACCGACTCGATCAAGCATTTGAATTGCATGATCGAGAGCTTTTTCATCTGAGACATCATTGTGTACTTGATAAGCCTCAGCAACCTGGTCACCAACACTGAAAAATGGGTGCAGCGATGACATTGGATCTTGAAAAATCATCGCCATTTCATGGCCACGGTAAGAACGAACTGTTTCTTCATCCGCAGTAATCAAGTTTTTGCCATCAATATTCACTTCACCACTGATGATTGCATGTTTGCGATTTAGCAGGCTCATGATTGCCAAACTAGTTACTGATTTGCCAGAACCTGATTCACCAACAATACCGAGAGTTTTGCCACGCTCAATATTGAAAGAAACTCCATCAACTGCTTGCACTAAACCATCATCCGTTGGGAAAGCAACGCGTAAATCTTTAACTTCTAGATAACTCATTTCAACCGCACTCTCGGGTCGATGACTGAGTACAAGATGTCAACGATCAAGTTTGCAACCACAATAAATGCTGCTGCCAAAATAGTGGTACCGACAATCACTGGTAGGTCATATTGAATTACGGACTGAATCGTTAGTCGACCAAGACCTGGAATACTGAAAATCTTTTCAGTTACTACAGCGCCACCGAGCATAAATGCCAGGTCCAAGGCTGCCAAAGTGGTCAGTGGTGAAAGAGCTGGTCGCAAAGTGTGACGCCAAAGAATAGTTTTTTCAGGCAAGCCTTTTGCTCGCGCTGTACGCACGAAATCTTCCGAACCAGTTTCCAAAACAAATCCGCGTGTCAGTCGAGCATAAATTGCAAGTCCTGGAAGTGCTAGCACGATCCAAGGCAAGAACATTGTGGAAAAGAATTTCGGAAAGTTTTGATAAGGCTCGTAGTAATCCGGTGGTGGAATCCAACCGAATTTTCCGATTAAGAATGTAAGTGCCATCTGACCAGTTAGGAATGTTGGCATTGATGTTGCAAAAACTGTTAGAACGTTGATGATGTGGTCTGGGGCACCGCCACGACGACGTGCCGCCCAAATACCGAGCAAGATGCCTGTTCCCACCCAAAGAGTTACAGATCCAATTGCCAACCAGATAGTTGGTGGCAGCGCAGTGATAAGAAGTGATGTGACGCATTCTTGTCTAAAGAATGAATATCCAAGTGCAGGTGCTGGGCAAGAAAAAGCTGCAATCCCGTTGCCGTAATCGCGACCAATGAAAATTCCCTGCAAAAACTTTACGTATTGCTCCCACATTGGCAAGTCATAACCGAGACGGATTCGATTGGCTTCAATAACCTCGGTGGTGCAATTCTTTCCGCAAGTAAGGGAAGCTGGATCGAAAGGAAGTGCGGAAAATAGAACAAACACAACGAGACTGATTACAAAAAGTAATGCAATCGCGTATAGCGTGCGTCTAAAAATGTAGATTCCCACACTTCACCTTTCTAGTTTGGTTTCAAGGTAGTGGGTTGGCGCTCGAAAGCGCCAACCCACCGATTTTTGATTACTTAGTTCTTAACGCCGATGTCGTTAAATCCTGGGCAACCGTATGGCTGCCATAGGTAAACACCGGTTAGGTCAGAACCCCAGTGGTACTGAGTCTTTGTGAAAAGACCTGGTAGAACCCACATTTTTTCCATTACGTATTGGTTCAAAGCAGCCCATTGTGCACCTTGTGATGCGCGATCTGGGTTTGCCTTTGCTTCGTCAACCAAAGCTGCGAACGCTGCGTAATCTGGATCTGCTTTAGTCTGGCTAACGTTAAATCCACCATTGTCAATGAATAGTGGTGGAATAACTGTTGAAGCATTCAACCAGTCTGGACCCCAACCTGCAGCTGAAAGATCGCCCTGAGTTTCAGGGTTCAAAATCACACCGTAGTAAGAACCTGGATCGATGAAGTTTGCAACCAACTTGATGCCAACCTTTGCAAGGGCTTCTTGAGTGATAGCAAAGCCTTGACGTGCAACGTCACCGTCTGCGTAGTCGCGAGTAATACCCTCTGTTGTTACGCGGGTGTATTCATCTGGACATTCAGTCTTAGCTTGATCCATCAATTCTTGAGCCTTAGCAGTGTTACCTGCTGGATCTGCATCTTCGTAACCTGTTACTGCCTTGTAGTCAGTTGGCAAGTTTGCTGGCTTGATCACACCGTCAGCGAAATCGCCACCGAATTGTGATCCACCACCAAGTGCACGAAGTGCTTCACGGTCAGTCGCGTAGAAAACAGCTTGACGAATTGGCAAGCAAGTCATCTTTGCAACGTTAACAGCGGTGTATGTGACGTAGATGTCGTAGTCATTTAGACGACGGCTTTCCATGTCTGCACTGCTGAAAACTGCTTCTAGGTTGTCTGGGTAAATACCATCAAGGCTAAGTGCTGTTTTACCAGGACCGGTGCCGTTGATGATGTATTCGTCGATACCTTTTTCATCCTGAGCAAATTTCACTACAACTTTGTCTGGCAATGCTTTGCGGAATGGATCTGAATCAGCACTCCAGTTTTCATTGCGAACCAAGTTAAGTGATTTACCTGTGGTGTAGGAATCAATCTTGTAAGGTCCTGAAGATACGATATTTTTATCATACGCTTCACCAACGTTGCCGCCTTCATCCAAAGGAACTGGTGAGAAGGTCAACAGTGCAGTTGTGTAGTTGAAGTCAGCCATTGGTGAGTTCAGGTGGAAAGTAATTGTCTTTCCATCTTCTGAACATTCAACAGCAGCATCAAACAACGCTTGTTGTTCTGCAGTTGCTTCGTATGGACCTGGGTAAGCAGCGTAGCCACCTTCAACGTCCAAGAAAGCTTCAGCAAATGCAGGACCATCAGTTATGTCAGCTGCATAGCTACGGCTAACACCGTATGCAACTTCAGCACAAGTGATTGGTGAACCATCTTCAAAAGTGATTCCATCACGAAGTGTGAATGTCCAGGTCTTCAAGTCTTCGCTTGGAGTACCAATGTCTGTTGCAAGGTCAGCAACTAGTTCAGTTCCTGCAGCGCCAGCACCTGGTGCATATGAAACTAGTGAACGGGTTAGGTAAGTGACAGAAAATGCCAAATCCTGACCTGTGTAGTTGCGTTGTGGATCTAGATGCAAGATCTGTTCAGCGTGTGTCAGATAAGTAACGGTTCCGCCCTTACCTGATTCTTCGCTAGTTCCGCATGCTGAAATCAGCAATGCAGAAACAGCGAACACGGCGCTGAGCTTTGCACCGATTTTAGTTCGTGCCATTTTCTCTCCTAACACGATGCGAATGTCTTTCATTCGCATTTTTCTAGATGCACTCGATCGATGCACACCTAGAAGTTTCTAAACCTCGCGGCTTAGAAATTATTGGTTTCTTTCTAACTTCGGATCAAATGCATCCGATACTCCGGTTCCCACCAAGTTGAGCGCTGTTACCAAAATGATCAGTGTGGTAGCAGGAATCAAAAAGTAAGTAGGGACGGTGTAAGCCTTTGCCACTGCCATCTCTAGCATCACACCCCAGGAAGGCATTGGTTCTTGAATACCAATTCCTAAGAATGAGAGTGCTGCCTCAGTTGTTAAGAAGCCAGGCAATGACAAGCTCAAAAAGATAATTGCTTTAGGCCAAAGGCTTGGCAACAATTCTTTGAAAATAATCCGGCCATGAGATGCGCCGAGTGATTCTGCCGCAAGCACAAATTCACGTTCGCGCAATGACAAGACGTCTGACCGAATCAAGCGTGCAAGTCCGGCCCAGCCAAAAATTGTTAGCAATACAACCAGCAAAATTATTGTGGCAATGTTTTTGTCGTCAACTCCAAGTGCCACTTGCAAGCGTTCTGCCATTGGCCGTGCAATTGCGATTAACATGAAGAAAGTTGGGAAAGCAAGAAGTAGATCGATTACTCGACCAATAGCTTCGTCAACTCGACCTTTGAAATAACCAGCGATAAGGCCGATGACCATGCCGATGCTAATTGAAAGTACGGATGTAACTGTGGCGATGGTGATTGACGTGCGAGCACCAATAATCAGTCGTGCAAAAACGTCACGGCCAACACCCGGTTCCACGCCCAACCAGTGCACCGTTGAGATTCCGCCCCAAGGTCCAATTGGATTATTGAAGTTGTCCAAATCGATTGCGCTGCGATCCATTGCGTATGGGTCAAGATTGAGAATTGCGAGAATCGGCGAAGAAAGATAAGCAACCAAGAAGAAGAAGATTGAGATTCCAAGCGAAATCATCGCGACCCGATTAAAACGGAAACGATCCCAACCAAGGCGCCAAGGGCTTCGGCCAGCAACAGCTTGCGTAGTGTCGACCTGCTTCGTTCGAGCCACGCTGCTATGCCTCCATCTTGATGTACTAGTCCGACCTAATTGAGAGGGTGAGACTAGGGGAAATGGCCCAGTTATTTAACCCCTGATTTCAACAAATAGGGCATTTGTCCAATTTTTATGAGTGTTTGTAGAGGGTGTGTAACCAAATGGGGGTCTTTCGAACCCAAATTAGTTGGCGTTTTTTGTCTTGGTCCGAACGCGATCGCGGCCGTTCTTATCCAAAATCACCTTACGAATGCGAACGTGGCTAGGTGTTACCTCAATGCACTCATCTTCTCGGCAGAATTCCAAAGCTTGTTCGAGTGAAAGTAAACGTGCCGGAATCAGGCGCTCAAGCTCGTCCGCAGTTGCAGAACGAATGTTGTTGAGCTTCTTTTCCTTACATATGTTTACGTCCATGTCTTCACCGCGAGCGTTCTCACCAATGATCATGCCTTCATAAGTTTCGATGCCAGGCTCGACAAACAAAGAACCACGTTCTTGCAAAGCAAAACATGCAAACGAAGTAACTTGACCAGTTCGGTCTGCAACGAGTGAACCGTTTGGCCGGGTACGAATTTCACCAAACCATTGTTCGTATTTTTCAAATACGTGGTGGAGCAATCCGGTTCCACGAGTTTCTGTTAAGAATTCAGTTCTAAAACCAATCAAACCGCGTGCAGGTACAAGGTATTCAAGACGAACCCAACCAGTGCCGTGGTTGATCATTTGTTCCATGCGACCTTTGCGCGAACCAAGCAATTGCGTTACAGCTCCAACAAAATCTTCAGGTACGTCAACAGTTAGGCGTTCAACTGGCTCATGCAATTTGCCATTTACTTCGCGAGTTACAACTTGTGGTTTACCAACTGTAAGTTCGTAACCTTCACGGCGCATCATTTCAACCAAAATAGCAAGTTGCAGTTCGCCACGTCCTTGAACTTCCCAAGCATCTGGTCGTTCAGTATCTAATACGCGCAATGAAACGTTACCGATTAATTCGGCATCGAGACGATTCTTCAGCAATCGTGAAGTCAATTTAGTTCCACTTCGACCAGCAAGGGGCGATGTATTAGTACCGATAGTCATGGAAATACTTGGTTCGTCAACTGTGATTACAGGCAATGGGATTGGATTTTCTGCATCAGCAAGAGTTTCACCAATTGTGATTTCAGCAATACCGGCTACTGCCACGATGTCACCAGGGCCAGCTTTTTCAACTGAAACGCGTTCTAATCCTTGTGCCATCAGCAATTCAACGATTTTAACTTTCTGAATGGTGCCATCTTGCTTGCACCAAGAAGCTTGTTGACCTTTAACAATTTCGCCAGAGTGAATTCTGCAAAGCGCCAAGCGTCCCAAGTAAGGAGACGCGTCCAAGTTAGTTACGTGAGCTTGCAATGGCATGTTCGGATCGTAAGTCGGTGCTGGAATTGCTTCGATCAAAGTCCTAAATAGTGGTTCGAGATCTTCACTGTCTGGCATGCCGCCATCTTCTGGCTGATTAACTGAAGCGCGACCGGCACGAGCACATGCATAAACCACTGGGAAATCCAAACCAGTTTGATTATTGCTGTCATCTAGCAAGTCCATAAACAATTCGTATGTTTCGTCTACAACTTCTTTGATGCGAGAGTCAGGACGATCAACTTTGTTTATCACCAAGACGACCGGTAGACCTTTCGCCAGCGCTTTACGCAACACGAAACGAGTTTGTGGAAGTGGACCTTCAGATGCATCAACAAGTAGCAAAACGCCATCGACCATTTCAAGACCACGTTCAACTTCGCCACCGAAGTCAGCGTGACCTGGGGTGTCAATGATGTTCAAAACGATTGGGCCATCGGTAGCTGCAGGACCGGAATAACGAACTGCTGTGTTCTTGGCCAAAATGGTGATGCCCTTTTCGCGTTCAAGATCCATGGAGTCCATAACTCGCTCGTTGACATCTTGGTTTGCGCGGAAAGTTCCGGTCTGCCAAAGCATTGAATCTACGAGGGTGGTTTTTCCGTGGTCAACGTGAGCGATGATTGCGACGTTACGAAGATCTGGGCGAATTGAAGTTTTAGTTGATTTCACTCGCAGAGTTTACCTGTGAAGGTATTTTCAGACTAATTGCCTTATGTATTGGCTTTAATCCACTCAATTGCTGCACGCAAAATCGGAATATCGGGTTCTAACCATTTAACAGCGGTTTCTGCGTTATCCAAATCAAGCCATTCATAGGCATCATGCTGTGGTTCAAGTTTTATTTCTTGATTTGGTTTGATAACCGAAATATGTGCATGCAAAACTTTGGTGCCAGTCAAAATCCAAGTTCCATCATCATTAGGCCCAGCTAAATAATGTAATACATCTATTTCAACGGTGAGCTCTTCTTGGATTTCGCGATGGACCGCTTCAAGCGGAGTTTCATCGTCATGAGAATCGACCCCACCACCAGCAAATTCCCAGCCGCCTTTTAAATGGTCGGGTTCAGTACGCCGGCAACTCAGAATTTGTGCATTACTTCCACTTCCGCGAAAAATGACCGCGGCACTTACATGCGCTTTGTCGCTCAAGCTTTTCCCGTTCTTGTATAAACCTAGACTTTTTGCCCTAGGAAAGAATTCCGACACCTGACACACTACCCAATGAAGGTGCCAAAAACCCGAAGGATGACTAGATGGAACTTGTTGCGTTTGAACACTTGTTCAATACATATGCAAAATCTGTCCACGCATTCATCTGGCGACGCTCCAATGGATTAGACGTTGGCGTCTCATCGGTTGATGACATTGAAGCAGATGTCTGGTCTATCGCTTGGGGGCGAAAAGAATCCGCCCCACTCGATCAAGAATTAGAACTTGCATGGCTTTTTCAGATTGCACGTCATGTATTGGCAAATCACATTCGCAAAAGCGTCACTCGGCGAAAGATCTCAAACACCCTCCACCCTGACGAAATCACAGCCTTAGCAGCCGATTCAATAGTTTTACTAAATGAAGAAATTAGGGAAGTTCTTGCGGTGCTTAATGCAAGTGAACGTGAAGTTATGGCTCTGAGCGTTTGGGAAGGTATGAAGCCCGCCCAGATCGCAATTGTCTTGGGGATAACGCCTAATGCTGTGAGCATTCGGCTAAACAAGGCTCGGAAAAAAATCTCGGATTACCTAGAAAGAAACCAGTAACTAGCCACACTCCCCTATATAGAAAGCCTATTTAGGAGAAAACCATGAACATTGAAGATTTCGAACACAAACTACGCAGTCACGACCCAGCTGCAAATGTCGAAGGTCGCGATACTGCTGAGCACCGTGCTTTATTTGAAAAAGCAATTAACGGCCAACCTGCAAACGTCATTTCTATTTCACGTTGGACCAACCGTCGCAAAGCCGTTTCGGCAGCTGCAGCGGCATTACTAGTTGTTGGCTTTGGCGGACCAGTGATTTCAGGGGCTACAAGTGCGACTCCGAATCGTTTGGTCTTTGGTGAGTCTCAATCCAATATGGCTACTGACAAGTCCGGTCGAGGCGACGCATCACCTGAAGGCTCTCTTACGACCAAGGATTCCGCCATTGGCTACTGGGGCTTTTACCACTATGAACTCAATGCTGATGCGGATGTAAACATTGCGACTAGTGCGCCAGCATTCAAAATTGTGAATGTTTCAAATATTGCCAAGCGCATCCAAGAAATTGCCGATGCGTTGGGAGTTAAGAATTTAGTTAAGTCTGATAGTGAGTACGTCACGTCCACCTCTTCAGATCCACAGAATACATCTGAAAATTTCTACGCCTGGGAATCCGAAGGTTCAGCTTCATTCTCGTACTACAACTCAAAAGTTGATCCATGGCGCGACTGCTACTCTGTAGATTCGACTAAAGATTCTGAGCCAGAAGTTTGTGATCCAATCGCAAACAATCTTTTCACCGGAACCGAAGCAAAGGCGGCGGCAAAGAAATTACTTGCCAATCTTGGTTTTGAAACCGCCAACATGAAATTCGATAGCTACGAATATGACTACGCAACTGATGTATACGCAACTGTGCAAGTAAATGGTATTGACTCACCACTTACCCACTACGTTTCTTACACAGCAAACGGAGATCTTTACTCGGCTAGTGGCTCTCTTACCAAGATGGTTGAAATCGGTTCATACGATCTGATTGACGTTGAAACTGCAATCACCCGCGCAAATAACTTAACTGATCGCACGATTGATTCCTGGAAAGCAATTGCGAATGAGGATTCAACAAACGTTGAGCCAAGAAGCTCTGGATCAACTGGCAAAGATGGTGATGTGAGTGAACCATCTGAACCACGCGTCGATACTTCGCAACCATCAGATGATCCAACTGCAGCAATTGATGAACCAGTTGAACCGCTTACCTATCAACCAACCACAGTGAATGTTTCTAAGGTTGAGCTGGGATACCAAATGTTCTGGATGAATGACAATTCAGTTCTATGGCTTCCAGTCGTGAATTTCTTCGGAACTACAAAAGATTTCGCTGAGGAAACCCAATATGGTTCAACCGTCGCTGTAGTGGATTCACAGATTGATATCGACAGCCTTTACATGTCTATGGGAATGATCGGTCCAATGTCACGTTCGGCCATGATGGACTAAAAGCATGCTCGAGTAAATATCAAGCTCGACTAGATAACGTAAAACCCGTTAGCCACCCGCTTGGTTCATAAACTAAGCGGGTGGCTAAACGTTTATTGATTCATGCTGGGTTCCTCAAGACCGGGACTACCGCCTTGCAGGCGAGTATGAACTTGAAGCA
>JBIISC010000039.1:0-8355 GCA_044341215.1 Candidatus Nanopelagicales bacterium
CCACTTGCATTGCGCATGCTGAAAGCATCTCACAACGCTGCTGATGATGGGCTAGCCGGAATCCAGCAATTAGCTGGCGATGCAACTCTTTTGTTTTACATGTCCCAAGAAGGACAAGAAGGTCGCGACGCGTTTAAAGAAAAGCGCAAGCCGAACTTCAAACAATTCCCAAAGCGTCCATAGAAATGAAACTGCCACCTTTAGCAGAACTTCAATATGTTTCTCATCCTTTTGAAGTTCACCTAAAGAGTGATTTTGGTGGAGTTAAAACCCGGCCAGGTTTAGTTTTTAGAGGTCCAGCTGGCTATGGAGAATTTGCGCCCTTCAAACATCACAGTCCAGAACATGCAGCTTTGTGGTTGCAAGCCGCTATCGAAATGGCGTATGACCCAGTTTTACCTTTGAAGCGACAAGAAATTCCAATTAATGGAATTGTGCCAATGATGCCACTTGACGATATTCCAAAATATGTAAAAACAGTTTCTGCCCAAGGTGTAACAAGTTTCAAAGTGAAATGCGGCAGTGAAGATTTCGCTGACGATTTTGCGCGGGTAATGGCAGTTCGGGAATCTGCTCAACTTTCTTCAATCCGGATTGACGTGAATGGCAAATGGGATGTCATGCAAGCCAAAGAACGGATCTTTGAACTTAATGCTTTTGCAACCCTGGAATATGTTGAGCAACCAGTATCTACAATTGAAGAGATGACTCAACTCCGTAATTTGGTGGATGTGCCACTCGCCATTGATGAAAACATCAGATTATCTACTGGGATATCAAGCAGAGATTTGCAAATGGCTGCAGACATTGCGATATTAAAGGCAATACCGAGTGGTGGTGTTCGCAAAGCCCTTGAGATAGCCGAAAAAATCGATATGCCGATTGTGGTTTCAGGTTCCATGGACACATCAATTGGTTTGACTGCTGGATTGCTACTAGCTGCGAATGTTGAAGACTTGTATGGCGCATGTGGACTTGGCACTGGAAACCTTCTTGAAACCGACATCGCAGATACGGTGTTGCCGGAGCGCGGAGTAATCCAAGTCCAAAATGCAAAAATCAACACAATGTTGCTCGAGCAGTCTGCCTGGAAGATGGAACAAGCAGAAAAAGATTTCTGGAATAATCACCTAGTGACTTGCTACGAAATCTTGGAGCAGATGTGACCACATCTACTAAACAAGCTCAATTAATGGTTCGGGCTTTAATCAAACATGGAATCAATCATGTTGTGATTGCACCCGGGTCACGCAATGCACCGATCTCAATTGCCTTAGTTCAAGCTCAAGACGCTGATTTCATTAATGTTTATGTTCGATTTGATGAACGCACAGCAGCGTTCACTGCGCTTGGAATGGCTCGCAGATTGAATCAACCAGTAGCGGTGCTCTGCACCAGCGGCACCGCTGCAACACATTTTCAAGCTGCCGCTTTTGAAGCACATGAATCTGGAGTGCCACTGATTTTGATTACTGCAGATCGACCTGCCGAAGTTCGAGGACGTGGTGCAAATCAAGCAATCGATCAGGTTGGCTTGTATTCAAATGCAGTTCGTGGTGAATGGGATTTACCATTAGCCGCTGACCAAGAAGATGCATTTTGGGAAATCTCAATTGCTGCCGCAATCTCTGCCTCGCTTGGTGAAGAATTTATCTCCGCAGGACCAGTTCACATAAACGTTCCTTTTGCCGAGCCATTGGTTGGCGATGAGCTTGAAACTGATTGGTTAAAAACTTTAAAACGTGGCGAACTACCACATGCACCAGAAACCGAGAAATTAACAATCGGTGAAATTGTTACTGAAGTTGGCATCACTAATCCAAATCCCCGTGGACTAATTGTGATTAGTGATCCAAATAGTGCCGCCACAGCAGTTGCAATTGCAAATATGTTGCAATGGCCAGTGTTTGCCGAGCCAGGCAGTTTTGCTAGAGACGAGAATGTGGCTATTGCACATTATGCAAAAATTCTGCACGACGAAAAATTCTTAGCAGATCATCAGCCTGACATTGTCTTGACTGCGGGACGGTTTGGCTTGAGTCGCGCCGTTACTAAATTCGTGAGAAATGCAAAAGTACATATTGCAGTTGGTCGTTACCCACTAGATGCTGATCCTTTTGAAAGTGCCGCCCATCACATCGCTGCAATGCCATTGCCGGTTGGAGTAGAAGCAGCACCAGCCGAGTGGCTAAAAAGCTGGCAAACGGAAGATGCAAAATACAAAACCGAAATCTCCTATACCCAAGCTGGAGTAATTCAAGAAGTCTTCGAACACGCAAACAATCGTGACTTAATTTGGCTAGCACCTTCACTAACCATTCGCTGTGCAGATGAAGTGTTTTCACTTCGCAATGACGGACCAATGGTCTTAGTTAATCGTGGCACAAATGGCATTGACGGCTTAATTGCCAGTGCGACAGGTGCTTCGCTAGTTCACGGCGGAGAGAACTGCTATTTATTTATCGGCGACATTGCATTCCTTCATGACGTTTCTAGCTTGGCATTGCCTGAACTTGAAGTTAAACCAAATCTAAAAATAATCGTGCTCAACAATCGCGGCGGTAAGATTTTTGAATCCCTCGAGCAAGGTGCTCCGGCTTTTAAGTCTGTGTTTGCAAGAGTTTTCTCGACTCCGCATGATCACCAAATTTCAGCTATTGCAAATTCATTTGGTTGGCAAGCAGTTGAAGTTTCAAATATGGTTGAGTTCAAGGCTGCACTAAGCAGCCCTGCAAACGTAATTGCTGTAAATCTTTAAGCTTAAAAGTATTAGTTTTAAACTGTTGAAGTTGATGTTAGTTTCTAAAGTTGCAGTTAGATTGTAAATCGCCGTTGCCTTGTGATTAATCACAGCCGAGCGCGTAGCGCATCGGCTTTAGTTTTGCAGCTGATTCTGCTAATTCGGAAACTGGATCTGAACCAGCAACTATTCCGCAACCTGCAAATAGTCGAATGCGTTTTGGATCATCTGCATCTATTTCGCCACAGCGAAGAGCGATACCGAATTCACCATCACCAGTTGCATCCATCCAGCCAACTGGACCTGCGTATCTATTGCGGTCCATACCTTCAAGTGCTCGAATAATGTTTGCAGCTCGTTCAGTTGGTGTTCCACACACTGCAGCGGTTGGATGTAGTGAGGCAGCAAGTGTTAAAACTGGAATTTCATCAGCTAGCAATCCAGTGATATCTGTTGCTAGATGTTGCACGTTCTCTAATCTCAAAAGCCGAGGTTCGTTAGGCACATCTAAGTCTGTGCAGTGATTTGCTAAAGCCTGGGCGACCGAAGAAACTGCATATTCGTGCTCTTCTTGATCTTTGTCTGAGGCTAATAGTGCTTCAGCCAAGTTTGCATCTTGGTTTTTATCGTCACCACGGCGAACTGTTCCAGCTAAAACTCTAGAAGTAACGACATCTCCTCGGCGTTTAACCAACATTTCAGGTGTTGCACCAACTAGTCCATCAACTGCAAATGCCCAACATTCACTATAAGAAGAACTCAGGCGAGTAAGTAAATTGCGGACATCGATTGGTTTGGTGGAACGTGCTACTACGTCGCGTGCCAAAACTACTTTATCAACTTCACCGCGATTTATTTTTTCAACAACTTCAGAAATTGCTCGCTGCCATTTCGCAATTGGCTGCGTTCCTTCTTCCCAAGTTATGTCACCAACTTCTGCAGCTTCTCTTGTGGTTAAAAGTAAAAGTGGATTGTCAACCGGCTCGTTAACATCAGTAATTGCGGTTACCCAAGTTTTGTCGCCACTTCTGCCAACCAAAATATGTGGAATTACAACTACTGAACGACCTGGTTCAAAAGCGAAAGATGCAAATGCAACTATGCCGCTTCCTGGTACTTTAACTTCATCATGAACATCGGCGTGACGAATTACATCTATCCACCATCGTTGTGCACGAGAAAATCTTTCGCGGCCACGAACAACAAGTCGCGCTGTTTCTCCCCAACCAATTAATCCATCGCCATCGCGCACCCATGCAAGTGCACCATTTGCCGGAACAAGTGATAATAAATCTGCTGTTGCATATGGATGATCAGCTGGTACAAAAGTAGTTCTAGCAACCAACGATGGAGTTGCAGCAGGCGCAATCACGTCGCTTGCGATTGATAGACCAGCGCCATCTGCAAAAATCATAGGTGAAGGTTAAACCGCTCAAGAAATGATGCGCTTTGGTCTAAAGTCCTATGAAGATAGAGAATTGGTTTGTGAGTAGCGAATCAACAGATCCGACCAGGGCCAACCTCGATAAGCAGCCATTTGATGTGGCCAAGATGTTTGACACTGTCGCCAAGCGCTATGACCTGGTCAATGACCTCCTAGCTTTGGGACAAACTCGAGTTTGGCGCAAGGCTGTTTTGAATGCGATCAACCCATCGGTGGGGGATGTTGTACTTGATTTAGCGGCCGGCACTGGCACCTCTTCAGCGCCAATCCAAAAGCGTGGGGCTGTGGTAATTCCATGTGATTTCAGCCTTGGCATGCTCAAAGTGGGCAAAAAACGCCTACCTCACCTGCCATTTGTGGCTGGGGACGGGCTAAATCTGCCTTTTGCAGACAATTCCTTTGACGCGGTCACCATTTCGTTCGGGCTTCGGAATTTACATGACACCGAACGTGGGCTATCAGAGCTACTTCGAGTAACCAAGCCAGGTGGGAAACTGGTCATTTGTGAGTTCAGCCAGCCGACCTTTAGCCTATTTCGCAAGATTTACCTCGAATATCTAATCAAGGCCCTACCTAAGATCGCCCGCAAAACCTCATCCAATCCAGCCGCCTATGAGTATTTGGCCGAATCCATTGTCTCCTGGCCAGCCCAGCAGCCATTGGCAAAAATCATCGAAAAGGCCCAGTGGACGAATGTCACTTGGCGCAATCTGACCGGTGGAATAGTTGCCGTTCACTCGGCCTTCAAATCCTAGTTTTTGTGTGACCTACAACTCTTAATTTAGGGCTAACTCCCTGCGCAGCCCCACTCACAGCCGCACTAGACTTTGCAAGGTTTTTGGACATTTGAGAGCCCATTTTTTGGGTAGTGAAGGACGCACTCGACTGTGAATAACGTCGCCATCCCGATTCTCGCACTTGGACTTATCGCCGGCGCTTTTGCAGTTTTTTCCGTCGTAATTGCATCTATCACTGGCCCAAAGCGTTATAACCGAGCGCGAGTAGATGCATATGAGTGTGGAATTGAACCAACTCCACAACCAATGGGTGGGGGAAGAATTCCCGTCAAGTATTACCTAACCGCAATGCTCTTCATCGTGTTCGATATTGAAATAGTTTTTCTTTATCCCTGGGCAGTCTCTTTTGACTCTCTAGGGATTTTTGGTTTGTTTGAAATGTTTTTATTCATTGCAAGTGTTCTAGTTGTGTACGCATATGTTTGGCGTCGCGGCGGACTTGAGTGGGACTAGGAAAATTATGGGTCTCGAAGAAAAACTTCCAACCGGTGTGCTTTTAACAACTGTTGAACTTGCAGCAGGCTATGCCCGCAAAGGTTCATTGTGGCCAGCATCTTTTGGTTTGGCATGTTGTGCAATTGAAATGATGGCAACTGGTGCAGGGCGATACGACCTTGCACGTTTTGGTATGGAAGTTTTTCGTGGTTCGCCGCGTCAAGCTGACTTAATGATTGTTGCTGGCCGAGTGTCGCAAAAGATGGCGCCAGTTTTGCGTCAGATTTACGATCAAATGGCTGCACCTAAATGGGTATTGGCAATGGGTGCATGCTCATCTTCTGGCGGTATGTTTAATAACTACGCAATCGTGCAAGGTGTCGATCACATTGTTCCAGTTGACATTTATTTGCCAGGTTGCCCACCACGTCCTGAAATGTTGATTGATGCGATTTTGGAACTTCACGACAAAATCCAACACACAAAACTTGGGGTTAATCGCGAACGCGAAATTGCGGCACTTGAAAAAGAAGCTCTAGCTGCAACTCCGCTTCACTTGCAAAAAGGACTTATGCGGTGAGCGAAAACGATAACTTAGTAGAAGTTACTGGCAACGAAACTGTTAGCCGGCAAATTGATGTGCGCATCGGCGCATTTCGCAACAGCGACTCAGGTGACACATCAGGTTTCGGCGGACTTGTCCGCCCAGTGCTTTTGCCAGCTGCCACTTCGCGCCCATTTGGAAGTTACTTCGACGCGATTGCAGATCAGCTTGAAGCGAATCTTTTACAACAAGGCATTGCAACAAACACCGCAATTGATTCTTATGTAATCGACCGCGGGCAAATGTGTATCAACGTGAAAGCCGAACATTTGGTTTCGGTTGCCCAGACTCTTCGCGATGTTGAGTCTTTGCGTTTTGAGGTCTGCGTTTCAGTTTCTGGAGTTAATTTCCCGGGTGACAAAGATCGCGAACTTGTTGCAAGCATTGAATTACTTTCAATGACACACAATCGCCGAGTTCGTTTGCAAGTTGCAGTTCCAGATGTAAATCCACACATGCCGTCGCTAACAGCAATATGGCCAGCTGCAGATTGGCATGAACGCGAAACTTTTGATTTCTTTGGAATTATTTTTGACGGGCATCCAGGTTTAACTCGGATTCAAATGCCAGACGACTGGCCAGGCCATCCACAACGCAAGGACTACCCACTCGGTGGTATTCCAATTGAGTACAAGGGTGCAACTGTGCCGGCTCCTAGTGAACGCAGGTCGTACTAATGGCCCATGACGTTTACGCAGATACATACGACACAACTGAAGGTCGCGTCCACACCGTTGTTGGTGGCGACTGGGACACAATTCATGGCGCACCTGATGGGCATCAAGAACGTGTAGTTGTAAACATGGGACCACAGCATCCTTCAACTCATGGTGTGCTTCGCATGATTTTGGAACTCGAGGGTGAAACAGTCATTGAAGCTAGAAGTGCAATTGGTTATTTGCACACTGGCATCGAAAAGAATATGGAATATCGTTCTTGGACCCAAGGTGTTACTTATGTAACCCGCATGGACTACCTATCACCATTCTTCAACGAAGTGGCTTACTGCTTAGCAGTTGAAAAGCTTCTTGGCATCACCGATCAAATTCCAGAACGCGCAAATGTAATTCGCGTAATGCTGATGGAATTAAATCGAGTTTCTTCGCACTTGGTTTGCCTCGCAACTGGCGGTATGGAACTCGGTGCGTTAACTGCGATGACTGTGGGACTTCGCGAACGCGAAATCATTTTGGAACTTTACGAATACATCACCGGATTGCGAATGAACCATGCATATATTCGCCCAGGCGGCTTAGCGCAAGATTTGCCGGCCAATGCTGAATTTAAAATTCGCGAAGCAATCGTGAAGTTGAAGAAAAACTTCAAAGACACAACTGATCTTTTGGTCGATAGTGATATTTGGATGAAGCGAACATCAAATATCGGTTACTTAGATTTAACAGGTTGCATCGCACTTGGTATGACTGGGCCAGTTTTACGCTCAGCAGGTCTACCGTGGGATTTGCGCAAGTCACAGCCTTACTGCGGATATGAAACATATGAATTCAATGTGCCAACTCGCACATCTTGCGATGCGTACGGACGTTTCTTGATTCGCCTAGAAGAAATGAATGAGTCACTCAAGATTGTTGAGCAATGTCTAGATCGTCTACAACCTGGCCCAGTGATGATTGAAGACAAAAAGATTGCCTGGCCAGCTCAACTTTCAGTTGGTGCTGATGGTCAAGGAAACTCACTTGATCACATCAAGAAAATCATGGGCGAATCCATGGAAGCATTGATTCACCACTTCAAACTAGTTACGGAAGGTTTCGAAGTTCCAGTTGGTCAGGTTTACCAAGCAGTTGAAGGTCCACGTGGCGAACTTGGTGTGCATTTGGTTTCCGATGGTGGCACAAAGCCATATCGCGTCCACTTTCGCGACCCATCATTTAATAATCTTCAAGCAATGCCAGCAATGGCAGAAGGCGGACAAGTTGCAGACTTGATCGCAGTAGTTGCCAGTATCGATCCTGTGATGGGTGGTGTTGACCGCTAATGACTTTTACCGAAACTACTTGGAATGAAGCCAAAGAACTTGCAGGTCGTTATCCGCATTCTCGTTCTGCACTTTTGCCGATGCTGCATTTGGTGCAAAGCGTTGAAGGTTTAGTTAGCTCCGATGGAATTGCATTGTGTGCAGACGTATTGGACCTAGCAACAGCTGAAGTTGCAGCAGTCGCAACTTTCTACACAATGTATAAGCGCCACAACACTGGAAAACATCACGTCGGAGTTTGCACAAACACAATGTGTGGCCTGCTCGGTGGCGACGCAATTTGGAATGCAATTTCTAGTGATCTAAACACCGGCCATGACGAAACTTCTGAAGATG
>JBIISC010000040.1:0-8176 GCA_044341215.1 Candidatus Nanopelagicales bacterium
ATGTCGCGGAAAACTCCAACCGGAGTGTCATTCAAATTCTCTGGATGGCTTAGCCGCGACAAAGCGAATGCGTATGAAGCATCAGGATTGTGAGCATCGTGGACCAAGAATCCTTTGTCACCAGTCTCACTTGCAGTGACAACTTTGAGTGAGCCATTTTCATCGCGGATAACGCCGCGTTCCTTATTTGCACCCAGGGTAATTTGCTCGCCATGCACTAAGCGAATCAAAAATTCATCCGAGGTGTCAGAGTCTTTAAGAGGTTCCCATGCGCCATCGTTGAATATGTTGCAGTTTTGATAAATCTCAACCAATGCAGTGCCTTCATGGGCTGCTGCTTGGCGTAAAACTTCGGTGAGGTGTTTGCGATCACTATCAAGTGTGCGAGCTACGAAAGTTGCTTCAGCGCCAATTGCCAAAGACACCGGGTTGTATGGATGATCGATTGAACCAGCTGGTGTTGATTTGGTGATCTTGCCCATTTCAGAGGTCGGGGAGTACTGACCTTTTGTCAATCCATAAATCCGGTTGTTGAACAAAAGAATCTTCAAGTTCACATTGCGACGAAGTGCGTGCAACAAATGGTTTCCACCAATCGAAAGTGCATCACCGTCACCAGTTACCACCCAAACACTTAAGTCAGGGCGGGTAACGCTCAAACCTGATGCGATGGCAGGTGCACGTCCATGAATTGAATGAAGCCCATATGTATTCATGTAGTAAGGGAAACGAGATGAACACCCGATACCTGATACGAAAACAATGTTCTCCTTCTTCACACCAAGTTCTGGCAAGAAGGATTGCACGGCAGCGAGAATTGCATAGTCACCACAACCTGGGCACCAGCGCACTTCCTGGTCACTTTTGAAGTCTTTGCCCGAGTATTTCTCTTCGCTACTAGGAACTAGCGTTAATGATGGGAATTTGTCGATCATTGGCTTGCCACATCCTTAATGAATTCAACTAGCTCATTCGCTTTGAATGGAAGGCCTTCAACCTTGTTGTAGCGAATCGCATCTACCAAATAACGCGCGCGAATCAGCAATGCGAGTTGCCCCAAGTTCATTTCTGGAATAATGATTTTTCGGTACTTCTTCAACACTGCTTCAGTGTTTTGAGGAAATGGGTTTAGATGAGATAAGTGCGCTTGCGCAACCTTCAAACCATTTCTACGCGAAATCTCAACGGCTGCACCAATCGGACCAAAGGTTGAACCCCATCCGAGGACTAGAACGTCCGCATCACCCTTTGGATCGTCCAAATACATTGGCTCAACATCATTGGCAATGCCATCAACTTTTCCTTGGCGAAGTCGAGTCATCAAATCGTGGTTAGCTGGGTCGTAACTGATTGCGCCAGTTCCGTCAGCTTTTTCAATTCCGCCAATTCGATGTTCTAAACCTTTTGTGCCTGGCTTAATCCATGGACGAGCCAAAGTCTCTGCATCTCGCTTAAATGGCCACAACACATCCACGCCATCAATTTCATGATTCATTTCAGTTAAGAAGTTTGGATCAATCTTTGGCAAGGAGGCAATATCTGGCAGCAACCAAGGTTCTGATCCATTTGCCAAATATCCATCGCTCAACAAGAAGACCGGCGTGCGATATTTCACTGCAATGCGAATTGCTTCAATGGCAGCGTGAAAGCAGTCTGAAGGGGAACGCGGTGCCACGATTGGGACTGGCGCTTCGCCGTTGCGGCCATACATTGCCTGCAATAAATCTGCTTGTTCAGTCTTAGTTGGTAAACCGGTCGATGGACCACCACGTTGAATATCAATGATAATTAAAGGCAATTCCAGTGCCACGGCCAAGCCAATTGCTTCACTCTTAAGTGCCACACCTGGGCCAGAAGTAGTGGTGATGCCAAGTGCTCCGCCATATGCAGCACCGATTGCAGCGCCAACGCCAGCGATTTCGTCTTCAGCCTGGAAAGTGGTGACGTTGAAGTTTTTGTGCTTCGACAATTCATGCAAGATGTCGGAAGCTGGCGTAATTGGATATGAACCCAAGAATATTGGCAAGCCACTTAGTTGAGAACCTGCAATCAATCCGTAAGAAAGTGCAAGATTGCCACTGATATTTCGATAAACACCAGGCAATGACTTGCTTGGTTTGATTTCGTATTGAATACTAAATGATTCAGTTGTTTCGCCGTATGACCAACCAGTTTCGAGGGCTTTCAAGTTTGCTGCCAAAATCACCGGCTTAGAAGCAAACTTGTCAGTCAAATACTTGCGTGGAGTTTCCATCGGGCGGGAATACATCCAGCAAAGCAAGCCGAGTGCAAACATATTCTTCGAACGTTCAGCTTCTTTGCGAGTTAGATCAAATTCCTTCAATGCATCTACTGCCAATGAAGTAATCGCAATCGCATGCAAGTTGTATTGTTCTAGAGAACCATCTTCAAGTGGGTTTTCGGTGTAACCAACTTTTTCGAGATTGCGTTTAGTGAATTCATCAGTATTCAAAATTAAATCAGCACCGGCTGGCAAATCATTTAAGTTAGCTTTCAACGCTGCTGGATTCATTGCGACTAATGCAGTGGGAGAGTCACCCGCAGTTGTGATTTCGTGGTCAGCAAAGTGAAGTTGGAAAGCCGAGACACCTGGAAGAGTTCCTTGCGGTGCACGGATTTCGGCCGGGAAGTCCGGCAGGGTTACGAGGTCATTTCCAAAGATCGCGGTAGCGCTGGTGAACTGATCACCGGTTAGCTGCATGCCGTCGCCTGAGTCCCCAGCGAATCGAATTACTACTCGCCCGAGGGTCACAATCTCTTTAGTCACTGAATTCCTTTGGTCAGCATTCCCGCCCTCCAAGGGAGAGCCAAAACGCACAGCCCCATTCTCACCCTTTTGCTCACAAAATGGCACCTGTTTCCACTATTTGGCGGGTAACCTCAGTCCTATGCAAACCTCCTTCACTCCGCTGGCTCTGGCTTGCTGTGGGGCAAAGGGGACAATCTCCTCAAATCTGGCCAATAATCAAGATTTGCTCTCTTTTCGTGAGCCAAATGAGAGCCCGGATGCTCATCCACGAGTAATCCTTGGGCACGCTCATCGAAGAGAACAAGAGCCACCACAACACAAAACTAGCCCTGGATTGGACCACAAATGACTAACGAATGGTGGCGCGAAGCCGTCTTCTACCAGATCTATCCACGGTCTTTTTCTGATAGCAACGGTGATGGGATTGGCGACTTACGTGGTGTGCTAAATCGCATTGATTATTTGAAAGACCTCGGCATCGATGCCCTTTGGCTTTCACCTTTCTTCCCATCCCCACAAGTTGATGCTGGCTATGACGTAAGTGACTATCGAAATGTAGATCCACTATTTGGCACCCTCGAAGATTTTGACGAACTTGTTCATGCCTGCCATGCCCGCAACATCAAAGTCACAATCGACATTGTACCAAACCACTGCTCTAATCAACACGAACTTTTCAAAGCCGCCGTTCTAGCTGGACCAAACTCAACTGAACGCGAACTCTTTCACTTTCGTGAAGGACGCGGAGAACACGGCGAAATCGCACCAAGTAATTGGACCAGCGCTTTTGGTGGCCCGTCATGGACGCGAGTTACCAAACCAGATGGAACTCAAGGTCAGTGGTATTACCACCTCTTCGATTCATCACAACCAGACTTCAACTGGGAACACCCAGAAGTAATTGCTGAATTTGAAAACACATTTCGATTCTGGCTAGACCGGGGTGTTGATGGTTTTCGTATCGACGTCTCGGATGCACTGATCAAGGACACCTCGTTTGCCGACACAGATGGTGGCTATCCACTGATTCCAAAAGATGACACCTGTTCAATTCATGACATCTATCGCAAATTCCGCACAATAATGAATCAATACGATGGCGATCGCATGGCGGTAATTGAAACCGGCGCTGAAGACGAAATCGTTGCGCTATTTATTCGCCCTGATGAAATGCACCTTGCATTCAACTTCCATTTCTTAAAATCTGCTTGGGGTGCCGATCTAATCAAACATGCAATAGAACAATCTCTATCTGCAAATGCAATTGTTGGCGCATCCACAACCTGGGTGATCGACAATCACGACAACCCACGTTCGGTCACTCGCTATGCATCCACCACACATCTTGACGGACATTACGTGCCAGCGGTCTACACCGACCTAAACGAACAGGACATTGAAGCGGGGAAACTTCGTTCACGCGCTATGGCACTGCTCATGCTTTCACTTCCAGGAGCGGCCTATATCTACAACGGGCAAGAATTAGAACTTCCAAATATTGATGACCTACCAAACGAAGTTCTGCAGGACCCGGTCTACTTTCGCACAAACGGCGAACAAAAAGGCCGTGATGGTTGCCGCGTCCCTATGCCATGGAGTGGAACTCAATCGCCTTTTGGTTTCGGACCAGACCAATCACAACCATGGCTACCAATGCCTAATTACTGGGCAGACTATTCAGTTGAATCCCAACTAAGCAACGGCGCATCAGCTCTCAACTTCTACCGCCGCCTGCTAGCACTTCGCCGACAAATGCCGGTGCTCCGTCAAGGAACTGTGACTATTGAAGACAGCGGAAATCCAAATGTAGTGAAGATATTAAGAGAAAATGTCGGCGCAAAAGTTCTCATCATCACCAACTTTGGTGATGAGAGTTACTTCGTGCATGATGATTTAGCTAAGAAAACACTAATTGCCAGCAACCCAACGGATAATCCGTATGAAGTTACTGGCAACAGCACAGTGCTAATTGAAATTAACTAGCGGTAGTTCACAAACTGAACGGTGAAATCAAGATCTGCTTCTTTCACAAGTTGCTGAATCTCTTGCAAATCATCGCGTGACTTACTTGTGACGCGCATTTCTTCACCTTGGATCTGAGTCTTAACAGTCTTCGGGCCTTCGTCACGAATCAGCTTGCCAAGTTTCTTGGCTTGTTCTTGGCTGATGCCTTCCTTTAGGTTCACAAGAATCTTGTAGTCCTTGCCGCTAGCGCGAGCATCTTGTGCATCCAAAACTTTCAATGAAACTGTGCGCTTCACGAGCTTTTCTTTGAACACATCTAGTGCTGCTTTAACGCGCTCTTCTGTTCCAGCCACCAATTCAACTGACTTCTCACTCTTGCGCTCGATCTCAGCGCCAGTGTTTTTGAAGTCGAAACGCTGAGCTAGTTCCTTAGATGTCTGGTTTATGGCGTTATCGATTTCCTGCTGATCTAGCTTGCTCACAATGTCAAAACTGCTATCGGCCATGTCTGCCTCCTTCGGCGTATCGCGGAATCGTAGTAGATGGGTAAAAGCCAGTGCGGGCAGGCAACACCTAAACCATTGACTAAAAAGCGACTATTTATTCCGTACTATTTTCCACTAGAAACCTATGGTAATTGAGGGAAAAATGACAAAGATAAGAGCGCTACTCGTAGCCCTACTCGCAGCTGTTTTAACGATTTCAAGTTTGTCCAGTGCTAGTGCGACAACTTCTGGCTCATCAGATGGATTTGATTACACCTTCGATGGAACGAATGTAACTATTGATGGTTGCACAAACGCTTGCTCGGGAGATTTGGTTATTCCAGATTTTCTGACGGAAGTAAGTGATTGGGGAGTTTCTGAGATTGCAGCCGAAGCATTTAAGGACAATGGCAGCATCACATCTGTAAGGCTCCCAATCTTTTTGAGGTCAATCGGAGAAAGCGCATTTGAATCAAACTTTTCTCTCGCATCAATTGCAATTCCATTTTATGTTCAATCAATTGGCGCTCGAGCTTTCTATGACACAAGAGCTTTGACTTCTGTAACTTTCGAAGATGAATGCCAATTGGAATCCATTGGAAACCAAGCATTTCAATCGGCTGCCTTTTCATCAATCACGCTTCCAGCCACGGTTGAGACTATTGGCGAACATATTTTTACATCAGCTCAGAGTTTGACTTCTATCAATCTAGTGGCAGGCAATACCCATTTTCAAATTCAAAACGATGCACTTCTATCAAGTGACGGAACCCGTTACATTGCATATCCAGCAGGGCTTGGAGGATCCCCTGTAATTCCAGAAACAGTCACGTATATTGAATCTGGCGCCTTTTATGGAAATGGAAATATCGCAACCATTACTTTCCCCGAGAGCATTCAAGAAATCGGAGCTGCCGCGTTTGCGGGGAATGTATCTTTATATGAGATTAATTTTTATGGAGATGTACCAATAGGTGGAGTTGATGCTCTAAATAGTTTTGCTTACTTTGGTGGAACCCTTCGGTATTACGCCCACAAATCTGGTTGGGCGGATGTTGAACAAATCACATATCTTACAGAACCAACGAATCCAGATGCAGTTGGTCTGACGCTTGAAAGAATTCCAACTAATCGCTATGTTGGCGGTGCTGAATTTAGTGGAAAATTTAAAGTTGGAAAGACAGTTTCCTTGTTTCGAGGCAACTGGGAATTTATTTCGATGACGACGTATAAATTCAAGTGGTATGCATGCAAGAGAAAAGCAACGAATCAGCTTGAATCAGTCAAAGTCCCTAAGAATTGCAAAGCGGTTTCTAAAAACGTTAGTTCAATTTACAAATTGAAAAAGAACGCAAAAAAGAAATACCTTGCTGTAGTTATGAGTGCAATTTCAAATTTTGGAACAGTCAAAGTGCTCGTCGGATCGAGCAAGAAGGTTAGATAGCGATGGTCCAAGCGAAGGAAGTAAGCGCCTATTACAAGGCACTCACCGAACCCCACAAATCAGCTATTCAAAAGCTACGCGGCCAGATCCTCGAGGTCTGCCCAGATGCTGACGAGAAGATGGCTTGGGGAATGCCCACCTTCGTATTCCATGGGAATCTCGTCCATATTGCTGCCTTCAAAAAGCACTGCAGCTTCTTCCCAGGCTCAGGTGCGATAACTGAAATAATGAAGGGTGACCTTGAAAAGTTTGTAACCTCAAAGGGCACGATTCAGTTTGATCCTGAAAAAGGATTACCAAAAACTATCGTCACAAAAATCGTCAAATTCAGAATGAAAGAGAATCTTTCAAAAGGGAAGTAGTAATTCTTTCAACAATTCATACTCAAAGTGCACTTGAACACAATCAACATTAAAGTTGTGCGTGTGATTCGAGATAAAATTGCCCTCTATATCCGCGCCCTTTTGAGTGGTGCAGAAGATGGTGTTCCTGAATGGACTCCGCTAGTTGGAGCAGGCGAAGACGCAGGTCTTTTCAAACCAACAGATGCTGCTTGGGTAGTTCACGCTGATGTTGCGACCATGATTGGTGGAATCCGAGCATTGCTTTTGCAAGCTCTTCACCCAGGAAGTCTCGCTGGCGTTATGCAGCATTCGCGTTATGAAGAGGATGCACTTGGCAGACTTTCCGGAACTATTCGTTGGCTAACCATCTGCACCTTTGGCTCTAAAGAAGCTTTGGAAGTGGAAAGTGCCCGCGTTCGACAAATGCATGAGCGAGTTAAGGGCAAGTTCTCAACTAACGATGGATCCGAGCGAAACTACAAGGCCTCAGACTCAGATTTGTTGATGTGGGTGCATGTTGCATTTACCGATTCATTCTTGGCTGCACATCAAGAATATGGTGTGAAGGAAATCAATCCAGATGAATACGTCAAGCAGTGGGCAAATGCCGTTACTCCACTAGGTGTTTTGAATCCACCTCAAAACCTGCACGAACTTCAAGCGGTTTTGAAAAGCTATGAGCCACAACTTCGAGTTGATGAAAATTCCAAACGAGTTATTCAGTTTATTCAAAACCCACCCACATTCACCGGTATGACAAAACTGGTCTACTCAATCATGTTTTCAGCAGCTTTTCATCTATTGTCTGAAGAACAGCAAAAAGCTATTGGTGTGGATGCGATGCCAGCGGCAGTTTCAAACATTTCAGCCACAGTGATGATGCAAACAATTCGCACCATCCTCGGACCAAACTCACCGCTTGAAACCGCCGCTCTAAATCGGCATCTACGAGTTAAGAAACCTTCGCTGTAGTTTTGCTGAGAGCTAAAACAGAGCCAGCAGAGTTTTCTGCTTTGACCCTAGCGCGGATAAATTGTTGCTTATTTTTCGAATTTATTTTGATACTTTAGCAAAAAGTCCCCCGAGTTACCTCGAGGGACTTTTGCGATGAAAGAGTAACGAACTAGGAGACTTTCACCTTTGTTGATTTACTAAATACAACAGTAGA
>JBIISC010000041.1:0-8083 GCA_044341215.1 Candidatus Nanopelagicales bacterium
CACGCAAATGATTTTCAAATTGACTTGTAATTGCACCATCTATCGACCAGTGGCCGCTGTTGTGCGGTCGCATAGCTAATTCATTTACCAATATTTCAGATCCGGTATCAAAAAGTTCCACTGCCAGCATTCCAGTTACATCAAGTGCATCTGCAATCTGCATTGCAATTCGTTGCGCTTCAACTGCGCGTTCTGGGGCCAAGTTTGGAGCTGGTGCAATCACAACTGAACACATGCCCTCTTTTTGTTGAGTTTCAACAACTGGGTAGGCAATCATCTGTGGATGTGGTGAGCGTGCAACTTGTGCACTTAATTCCCGTTCGAATGGAATGAATTCTTCGGCCAGCCACTGCACATCTGGTCCAAGAGGTTGCGCAAGTAAATCTGCAAGTTCAGTTTCGTTTTTACAAACCCAAACACCGCGTCCGTCATAGCCACCGCGCGAAACTTTGATGATGAATGGGTAGCTAACAACATTTGCAAATTCGACACCATCTGATACTGAATTCAAAACTTTCCACTTTGGTTGTTTGATTCCAAGGCTTTCAAGTTTCTGTCTCATTAAAACTTTGTCTTGCGCGTGTGCTAATGCCTTAGAACCTGGGCGTACTACAACTCCGCGAGTTTCTAAGTCTCTGATGATCTCAAGTGGCACATGCTCATGATCGAAAGTGACCACATCAGCGCCGTTAACAATTTTCTCAATCGCTGCTGCATCATCATGTTCGCCAATAAATATTTCGCCAACGACTTGGGCAGCGCTGTCAGTTGGGCTTTGAGAAAGTACTCGTAACTCGACCCCCAGCGCGATAGCAGCTTGTTGGGTCATACGCGACAACTGGCCTCCGCCAATCATCACAACGGTGCGAAATCCGTGCGCTTTTGCCACAGCCCAAGCCTAAACGAATTTTGAGTGTGCATTTGCCCTACTCTTGAGAGCGTGAGCCTCTTAAATCGGATACAAAAATTGGTGCCAGAAGCGTCAAAGTTCCTAACTGTTGGGGCAGTGGCTTATCTCGTGGACTTTGGAGTTTTCAATTTACTGCGATTTGCCGGCGATTTTGCACCGCTTTCAGGCAAGCCGCTAACCGCAAAAGTTATTTCTGCCTTTCTAGCCACATTGGTTGCCTACTTTGGCAATAAGAACTGGACCTATGCAGCGCGCAAAGGCCAAGACAAGCGTAAAGAAATCATCTGGTTCTTCGGATTAAATATTGTGGCGATGGTCATAGCGGTAGGTTGCTTATGGATCAGTCACTACGTTCTTGGTCTAGACAGCGCATTAGCGGACAATATTTCAGCGAACATAATCGGTGTGGCATTTGGAACTTTATTCAGATTCTTTACATATCGAAAGTTTGTTTTCATTCACTAGTTTTTTCAATTGCTAGTTTTTTCAATTGCTAGTTTGTCTTTGTTTACTTTTTGTTTTCATTGACTAATTGGTCTTTAAAATTAGTGAGTAATGTTGTTAACTGAGCTTTATCAATTAGTTAGTAAGTGCTTAACATCGCCGGTTAATACTTCAACTTCACCATTGCCGGTTTGGATTACCAAAGCACCTGCTTGATTGACATTGATTGCGCGGCCAACCACATCGGATGAGTTAAGCATTTGCACAATCACATTCTTGCCAATTGTCAGACAAAGCTTTTTGTATGTTTCAACAACTTCAGAATCGTCTTGAGTTTGATCTTTGGTTAATTGTGTAATGATTTCAAAAATTAGTTGATTAACATCCGGTAATTCTGAAATCAATTCATTTAGTGCAATCGCTTCATCGGTTGGGCGCGAAGCTGTGAACTTCATATTGATACCGATTCCTGCAACCACAATTTCAAAATCTTGTGGATGGCGTTGCATGACGATGCCACCTAGTTTTCGCATCTGCCCATCAACTTCAACTACGAGATCGTTGGGCCATTTAAGTTGGATGTCGGGCAGATGCTTACTTATTGCCTTTGCAACGGCTTGGCCGGCAAATAGCGGTAAGACAGCTGCGTCACTTCGAAAGACAAATGACATCAAGATTGAGTCACCAGGCTCACTTTGCCAAGTTCGGTCCAAACGCCCAATCCCAGCTGATTGGTGATGGGTGATGAGAGTTACTCCTCGGTTGAGGTCACTGGCAGAGCGTTCAAGCAGCACTTTCTGCGTCGAATCCACCTCAGCGATTACCTCAACGAGAGCTGCGATTTTGGTCTCATTTATGAGTGAATTAAGCACAGCGCTATCCGCTAGTAACCAAGATGACTTGTTAGTAGGTGTACTCACTCGGCTACCGTACGCCGAAGAAGACCCAAGGAGAAACATGTCAGCAGAACCAACCGCTGAAAATGTGACCAACCCGCATACAACTGCTGGGAAGTTGCACGGTCTAGAAGTCCGTCGCGCTGAAGCTAAGAGCCGGCGGAATGCTGCTACCGAAAAGCAGATAACCCGCGGCAAGAACGGTGCATACGACCGTATCAATGCACTTCTTGATGAAGGAACTTTCCAGATCGTCGATGGGTTTAGAAAACATCGTTCTTACGCATTCGGCATGGAGAAGTCGCGCCCAGGCGGCGATGGTGTCTTCACAGGTTATGGAACTATCGATGGCCGACCAGTTTGCGTGTTTGCGCAGGACTTCACAATTTTCGGTGGCTCACTTGGCGAAGTTGTTGGTGAGAAAATTACTAAGGTGATGGATCTAGCACTTAAAACTGGTTGTCCCGTAATTGGGTTAAACGATTCGGGTGGCGCACGCATTCAAGAAGGTGTTGCATCCCTTAATCAATATGGTGAGATTTTCCGCCGCAATGTTCATTCATCTGGTGTGATTCCACAAATTTCTTTGATTCTCGGCCCTTGTGCTGGTGGCGCTGTTTATAGCCCAGCTCTTACCGACTTCACAATCATGGTTGATCAAACATCACACATGTTTATTACCGGTCCAGAAGTTATTAAAACTGTGACTGGTGAAGACGTAAGTTTTGAAGACCTTGGTGGCGCTCGAACTCACAACACAAAATCTGGTGTTGCTCACTTCATGGCATCGACCGAAGATGAAGCGTTTGATTACGTGAAAACTTTGCTTTCTTACCTACCAAGCAACAACATGGAAGAACCACCTGCATATCCTTGGGAAGCAAGCCTGGAAACAACTGAAGAAGATTACGAACTTGATTCAATAATTCCAGATTCTGCAAATCAGCCTTATGACATGCATGCGGTCTTCAGCCACATTCTTGATGACAATGATTTCCTAGAAGTGCAGCCAATGTTTGCACCAAACATCATCGTTGGTTTTGGTCGCATTGAAGGTCATGCGGTTGGTATCGTGGCAAATCAACCAATGCAACTAGCTGGCACCCTCGACATCTCTGCATCGGAGAAAGCTGCGCGCTTTGTTCGCACCTGCGATGCTTTCAACATCCCAGTTTTGACTTTCGTAGATGTGCCAGGATTCCTGCCTGGTGCAGATCAAGAGTGGGACGGAATTATTCGTCGCGGTGCCAAGTTGATTTATGCATATGCTGAAGCAACCGTGCCAACCATCACCGTTATTACTCGCAAGGCATACGGTGGCGCTTACCTAGTCATGGGCTCAAAGTCACTAGGCGCAGACCTCAACTTCGCTTGGCCAACTGGTCAGATTGCAGTTATGGGCGCTCAGGGTGCGGTAAACATCTTGTATCGCAAAGAACTTGAACAGGCTGATGACAAAGTTGCCAAGCGCGCTGAATTGGTTGACGATTATGAAGACACTTTGGCAAACCCTTATGTCGCTGCTGAACGCGGATATATCGATCGAGTTATCTTCCCGCATGAGACCAGAAGCATGGTGATTCGCGGACTTCGTGCACTTCGCAATAAACGCGAACAACTGCCACCAAAGAAGCATGGAAATATTCCGCTATGACAGATAAGCGCGCGACAGACAAACAACAGCCAGATAAACCAGAGACAGATAAACCAGTCTTTAAAGTTATTAGCGGCAATCCAACTCCTGAAGAATTGGCAATCATTCTTTCTGTTACTGCGCATGCAAATGGAATTAAAGTTTTACCGGAACCAACCAAACTTTCAAAATGGGGTAACCCGCATTCTCATATGCGCCATCTACTTCCGGTTGGTCACAATGTTTGGCGACAATCGTCTTGGGCAAAGCATTAATGCTTCCAACAATTGTGTTGGCATCTGCATCACCTGCACGCAAGATGCTTTTGGAAAATGCTGGTATTAAACCAATAATTCAAGTTAGTCACCTTGATGAAGATGCAATCGCAGCTACAAACAATTGGCACAAACCAGAAGAAATGGCTCTAGGACTTGCAATTGCAAAAGCTGTTGAAGTTGCAAAGAATCTGAGTGGTACAAATACTTTAATCATTGGTTGTGATTCAGTTATGGAATTCGACGGCCAACCACACGGAAAACCCCTAGATCATGACACTGCATTAGATCGCTTAAAAATAATGAGTGGTGGATCTGGACATCTTCATACTGGCCATTGTGTTATTTGGATTAATGGCGAAAATCAGCAACAGGTTTCAACAGTCACATCCACTGAGGTCGTCTTCCACGAAATGACTGCTAACGAAATCAATGCCTACGTTGCCACCGGTGAACCGCTCAACGTGGCTGGCGCCTTCACCCTCGACTCCCTTGGCGGGCCATTTATCAAGGAAATCCATGGTGACCCCTCAAATGTCATTGGCCTTTCCCTACCCACCTTGCGCCTGCTACTGTCCAAAATGGGCCTCGGCTGGGAATCTGTGCTTAAAAACCACGCTTAGGCTCACAAATTACCGCTCTAGTGACTGTCTAGTAGCCCTCTTGGCTTCCTAAACTCACCTACCTAACCGATAGGAGCTCAACTTGCCTCGGCCACTTTCCAAAGTGCTCATCGCTAACCGCGGTGAAATCGCAGTTCGCGTTATTCGCGCCTGTAAAGATGCGGGCCTAACGTCGGTTGCAGTTTATGCAGACCCAGATCGTGATGCCCTGCACGTAACAATGGCTGATGAATCTTTTGCACTAAACGGATCCACCGCCGCTGAAACTTATTTGGTTATCGAAAAACTTATTGATATCGCACATCGAAGTGGTGCAGATTCAGTTCACCCAGGTTATGGCTTTCTAAGCGAGAACGCAGATTTTGCTCAAGCCGTAATTGATGCTGGCCTAACTTGGATTGGCCCATCACCTGATGCTATTCGCGCCCTTGGCGACAAAGTTTCTGCAAGACATATCGCGGCAAGGGCTGGTGCACCACAAGTTCCAGGAACAGCAGACCCAGTTCAAAATGCAGATGAAGTTGTTTCTTTCGCCCAGCAACACGGATTACCAATTGCAATCAAAGCTGCATTCGGTGGTGGTGGTCGCGGTTTGAAAGTTGCCCGCACGATTGAAGAAATCCCAGAACTTTTTGATTCAGCAGTTCGCGAAGCAGTTGCAGCATTCGGTCGTGGAGAATGTTTCGTCGAACGCTATCTAGATAAACCGCGTCACGTTGAAACTCAATGCCTTGCAGATATGTATGGAAATGTTGTGGTCGTATCGACTCGCGATTGTTCATTACAACGTCGTCACCAAAAGCTTGTTGAAGAAGCTCCGGCTCCTTTCCTAGCTGACTGGCAAATCGATCAGCTCTATAACTCTTCAAAGGCAATATTGCGTGAAGCCGGTTATGTTGGAGCTGGAACTTGCGAATTCTTAATTGGCACCGATGGAACTATTTCCTTCCTAGAAGTAAATACACGCCTTCAAGTTGAACACCCAGTATCTGAAGAAGTAACCGGCATTGACTTGGTGCGCGAAATGTTTCGGATCGCAGCTGGCGAAGCCCTTGGTTACGCAGATCCAGCAGTACGCGGACACTCACTTGAATTTCGCATCAATGGCGAAGATCCAGGTCGCAATTTCCTACCAGCCCCTGGCCGCTTAGACACATTCATTTTGCCTGAAGGACCGGGTGTTCGCGTGGACACTGGTTTCAAGCAAGGTGATGAAATTGGTGGAAACTTTGATTCACTGCTTGCAAAAATCATCATCACTGGTGCAACTCGCATGCAAGCAATTGAACGTGCCCGAAGAGCTTTGAAAGAATTTAAAGTTGAAGGAATCGCAACTGCAACGACTTTCCACGAAGTAGTAGTCAACGAACCAGATTTCATCGCCGCAGATGGAAACTTCAAAGTTCACACCCGCTGGATTGAAACTGAATTCAACAATGAAATCCCTCCATACTCAGGTGACAGCTCAAATATTGGTGACAATCCAGATCGCGATTCAATTGTTTTCGAAATTGATGGCAAACGAGTTGAAGTAACTATGCCAGCGAACTTCGGTGTTCCAACTGGAATTGTTACCAAGCCTTCAAGCCCAGGGCCTAAGCGCACCGCAAAGAAGAGTGGACCAACCGCTGCCGGTGATGCACTCACTTCACCAATGCAAGGCACGGTCGTGAAAATTGCAGTTAACGAAGGCCAACATGTTGAACAAGGCGAACTTGTTGTAGTACTTGAAGCGATGAAAATGGAACAACCATTAATCGCTCATAAATCTGGTGTCATCACTAGATTGCAAGTAACTGTCGGTGCAACCATTGCTAATGGCGGCACTCTTTGCGAAATTAAGTAAGCCAAAATGGCGATTTACGCAGCTTATGGATCGAACTTAAATCCAAAACGCATGCTTGAACTCGCACCACATTCACCATTGATTGGCCCAGGTTGGCTTTCAGGTTGGCGCCTCACCTTCGGCGGAGCTGACCTTGGTTGGGAATGTGCTTTACCAACAATTGTTGAAGACCCGAGTCACCAAGTTTTTGTAATGCTTTATGCCCTTACTGAAAGTGATGAGAAGAATCTAAATTCAGCTGAAGGTTTTGATCTTGGTTACTACACCAAAATCAGAGTTCGGGTTTCTACTTTAGAGAAAGATGAAACTGCTTGGATTTATGTGGTGCAAGGATATGAAGATGGTTTGCCACTTAAGAAATATGTGGAAGACATCATCAATGCCGCCACAATTGCTGGTGCGCCACACGACTACATCGAAAACCTTCGCAATCGAGTTGTAATTGATTCTGATGAAGATAACTGAAGAGCTAATCGAGCAAGTTAAATTCTGGATTGCAGATGATCCAGATGAATCCACTGCTGCACTTGCGCAAGAAAATCTAGAAAAAGCAATTGCCGGCAACGAGCAAACTGCGTTAGAAAACCTGCAGACATGGTTCGGCCCATTCATTCAATTCGGCACTGCTGGATTACGTGGACCAATTGCGCCGGGACCATCATGTATGAATCGTGCGGTTGTCAGTCGTGCAGCTGCTGGTTTTGTGGCCTACCTAAAACAAAACAACGCTAAGCGCATTGTGGTTGGCTTCGATGCCCGGCATAAATCCCTTGACTTTGCACTTGACACAGTTGCGATTGCTAGTGGCGCAGGTTTAGAAGCAATTTTGCTTCCACGACCTCTTCCAACTCCGATTCTGGCTTTCGCAGTGAACTACTTCAAAGCCGATGGCGCAGTGATGGTTACCGCATCTCACAATCCGGCTGCGGATAATGGTTACAAAGTTTTCCTAGGAAACGGCTGCCAAATAATTCCGCCAACCGATACCGAAATTTCAGATCTAATCGGACAAGTTCAATCAGTTTCGAGTATTCCACTTGGCGACTCTTGGTATACGAGCGACGACGATGTGGTCGATGCCTACCTAGCAACTTGTGAAGCAGTGGTCGACAAGTCAGTCTCTCGCGACATCACAATTGCGTCCACGTCACTCCACGGAGTTGGCCACGAGACTTGGTTGAGCGCTTGCCACAAAGTCGGCTTCAAAAATGTTCACGTCGTGCAAAGCCAAGCAATCCCCGATCCTGATTTTCCTAACGTGCCATTTCCAAATCCGGAGGAAGCTGGCGCTTGCGATTTGTTACTTGAACTTGCAAAACAAACAAATGCCGATATTGCAATTGCACACGATCCGGATGCCGACCGTTGCGCAGCTGGCATATTGGAAAATGACATATGGCGACTTCTAACCGGAGACGAACTTGGCGGCTGCCTGGCTTGGTGGGAATTCGAACGG
>JBIISC010000042.1:0-8081 GCA_044341215.1 Candidatus Nanopelagicales bacterium
TTGCAAGAATGACAGTTGGTTGGCCTTTGTGTTCAACTGCTGATTTATAAGCAGCATAAAGTTTGCGGTAATCATGTCCACCTCGACGAAGTGCCCAAATTTCATCATCAGTCATATTCGCAACAAGAGCTGCAGTTCTAGGGTCGCGATTGAAGAAATGTTCGCGAACATATGCGCCACTTTCTGCGCGGAAAGTTTGGAAATCACCATCTACAGTGTTGTTCATTAATGAAATCAAAGCGCCATCAACATCGCGGGAAAGCAATTCGTCCCAACCGCGACCCCAAACAACTTTGATTACGTTCCAGCCAGCACCACGGAATGTTGATTCAAGTTCTTGAATAATCTTTCCGTTACCTCGAACCGGCCCATCAAGTCTTTGCAAATTGCAGTTAATTACAAATGTTAGGTTGTCGAGATTTTCACGAGCTGCAAGGGCGATTTGGCCAAGTGATTCTGGCTCATCTGTTTCACCGTCTCCAAGAAAAGCCCAAACATGCTGGTCTGAAGTGTCTTTAATTCCGCGACCTTGCATGTAACGGTTGAAACGTGCTTGATAAATCGCATGCAAAGGACCTAGGCCCATTGAAACTGTTGGGAATTGCCAGAAGGTTGGCATCAAACGTGGATGTGGGTATGAAGGTAGGGAACCAGATGGATGCGAAAGTTCTTGACGAAACCCATCCATTTGTTCTTCACTAATTCGACCTTCAAGGAAACCTCGCGAATACATTCCAGGGCTTGCGTGACCTTGGAAATAAATTTGATCACCACCACCTGAGTGATCTTGACCACGGAAGAAATGATTGAAGCCAACTTCGTACAAACTTGCCGAAGATGCATAACTTGAAATGTGTCCACCAACACCAACACCAGGGCGTTGTGCACGATGAACCATGACTGCTGCATTCCAACGCAAAATTGCCCGGATCCGGTTTTCGATTTGTTCATCGCCAGGGAATGCTGGTTCAGCATCTGGAGAAATTGTGTTGATGTAGTCAGTACTACGAACGGCAGGAACACCTAGGTTTCGAAGTGATGAGTGACGTAAAAGTTCACGAATAATTTGACGTGCACGCGATGGTCCGTGCTTTTCAATGACTGCGTCTAATGACTCAGTCCATTCTCTAGTCTCGTCTGGATCTAAATCCACGTATTGGCTAGGAATGCCAGATTCGTCTTGGGTCACTTTCGAACCTTTCCGTCAGCTCGGCAGGGGTGGCGCCGAGGAACGCGTTTTGGGTGGGGTAATCCAACTACATAACGGCAGATTTCCCCTCATCAGGTGGGTAAAACCGATTTTCAGCCAAACTTCAAGCCAAATGCCACGCTTGCCAAATGTCACTCTAGGCAGTGGGATACGCACATGCTTTCTGACAGCGGGCAAACGCTAGCCGCCAGTATTGGGATTACCAGTGGTTCTATCGTGCAAGAAATCGGTCTAGATGAGGACTGTGCACAAGAAATTCGTGATGCATTCGAAGCCGCTTCAGCCAATCAACTTGTCGATTATGAATACGCAGACGTTGTTGATTGCGCACTGGTGTGGTTTAGAGAAGATGATGATGATCTAGTCGACCTACTTGTAGACGCAATCAGTCCGCTAGCTGAAAATGGTGTGGTCTGGTTGATGACTCCGAAGCCAGGTCGGCCAGGACATGTAAGCCCGGCAGACATAGCCGATAGTGCACCTACTGCAGGTTTACAAGTAACAAAAACAGTTAGTGCTTCAAAAGATTGGCAAGGCACAAGACTTGTAACACCAAAAGCTAATCGCCGATAAACTTTGTAAGAATTCAAAAGCAAACTACAGGAGAAATATGTCTTTATCAGTTGGTCAAGCAGCACCGGATTTCACTTTAAAAAATTCTGAAGGGGAAGTTGTTTCACTTTCCGATTTTCGCGGTAAAAAAGTAGTGCTCGTGTTTTTCCCTTTTGCATTCACAGGAATCTGCACCGCTGAACTTTGTGCGATTCGCGACAATGCTGACAACTTCATTGATGATGAGACTGTTGTAGTCAGCATTTCTTGCGACTCATCGCCAACACTGAAGAACTTCAAGGAACAAGAGAATTTCAGCCACATCCTGCTTTCAGACTTCTGGCCACATGGTGAAGTTGCTCGCGCATATGGCGTTTTCCTAGAAGAACGCGGAATGGCAACTCGAGGAACTTTCGTTATCGACCGCGAAGGCGTGATCCAATGGTTGGTAATTAACGAACCAGGTGCAGCAAGAAATACTGCCGATTACCGAGATGCATTAGCCAAAATCGGTTAAAGGGTCTCCTGATTTCAAATTAAGAATGGCTGTCAGGTACTCTGCGGCTGCCTTAACAAGGGCGCGTAGCTCAGTTGGTTAGAGCACCGGTCTTACAAACCGGTGGTCGTGGGTTCGAGTCCCTCCGCGCCCACTCTTGGTATTTCAAGAGTGCATTTGCAGCACAATTACCCCATGACAACTTTTGATCCATGGGCCTACTTAAGAATTTTAGACATTCAAACCTTTGATACATCCCTAGATCAAATCGCTCACAAACTCAAAAACCTTCCTGAGATTATCGAGGCCGAGAAGCTTCGCGCCCAGTTTGAACAACTTAAATATCGTGAAGTTGCTGGTATCACCGAAGCAGCAGACCGAGAACTCGATGTCCGCAAAGCCGAAAGCGATGTTGATCAAGTTCGGATGCGCTTGGAAAAGGATTCACAGTTGTTGATTTCTGGTTCGATTTCAGACTCCAAGCAGTTGACTGAGTTGCAACATGAAGTTGATTCGCTAAAACGCAGACAAAACTTGCTCGAAGATGAAGAAATTGCAGTCTTGCAACAACTTGAAGATGCGCAAAAGAATTTGGATTCAATTAGAGGAGAACTTGCTCGAGTTACGCAAGAACTGCAAAAAGCCGATGAAATTGCCACTGTACGAGTTGCAAATATTGAAGTTGAGCGAGAGCAGATTTCAAACGAGCGAAGTACTGAAGCGAAGTCTGTGCCAGAAGAGCTTCTTAAGCTTTATGAAAAAGTAAGAGCCGACAATCGCGGAATCGGCGCATCTCGATTTGCAACTGGCCAGTGCGAGGGATGTCAAATTCAATTTAGCAATGCAGAATTGAATAAGTTTAAGAATGCTGCTGACGGCGAGCTCATTCGCTGTGAAGAATGTCGTGCAATTTTGGTGAAGTCTTAGCGGTTTCAATGACTGATTACATTGTCATGGCCGATGGTGGCTCTCGGGGAAATCCTGGTGCGGCTGCATATGGAACAGTTGTTTTAGAAGTATCAACGCAAAAGATATTGATTGAAAAAGCAGGCTATTTAGGAATAGCGACCAACAATTGGGCCGAATACAACGGATTAATTGCAGGACTCAAATTAGTAGCCGAGTTAAATGCAAATGCAACTGTAGAAGTGCGACTTGATTCAAAACTAGTTGTAGAGCAGATGTCTGGCAGATGGAAAATTAAGCACCCAGACATGCAGAAATTGGCAGTTGAGGCCTCCAAGCTCTTCGAGGCTTCAAAAGTCACTTACAAATGGATTCCTCGTGAAGAGAATTCGTTGGCGGATGTGCTTTGTAATGAAGCCCTAGATGCAGTTGCAATTGGCCAAACTGGCCAAATTGAACGTCGCTACTAAAAAGACGCTATTAAATAAACACTTCGATTATTGCAGCTTTGTTTTGCTCTTTTGTCATTTCGCAATCCCAACCAAGATTTATAAAGATTGCTACAAGTTGTTCCAACGTCTTTGGCTGCTTAGGGCTGCTCACTAAATCTCGAACCAAAAGGCCTTTGGTCAATTTGTTGCTATGAGATATTGCAATTTTCTTTGCATTTTTTCCCTTACCAACTCTGCTCATAATCTTTATCACGACAGTCTTTTCAATATGGTCCGAACTTGGTTGCCAAAACTTTGCATAAACACCTGAACGCATATCCACTATCAAGTCAGGATTTAACTCTTCGATGGCTGATTTGGTTGGTGAGTTCCACGTCTTAGTGACATTCCCAATTTTTGGCAAAACTGCATCGCCACTTAGTCGATAGTGTGGAATTGAATCTTGCAATCGCAACAAACCAAATAATGCAGAAGTGATAACCACCGATTGATCCGCCCGGTTTTTTGCTCCTTTAGCAAGCGACTTGTAATCAAACGCATCAAATAAGACTCCTGAATAAATAGCAATTGCAGGTGAAGTCTTTGCGGTCAAAAGAATTTGGTTGTTTTCAACCTCTGCGAACTGTTTTTGGGAAATGCCCAGAACCGAAGTCGCCTTTTTAGGGTTTTTCGATAACAAAATCAAACCCGCTACCAGCTGCTTGCGATTGTCGGTCAGTGCAGGAAAGCTGAGTTTGGCTAGGTTCATTTTGTGCGTATTTGTGCCAAATTCCTTAGTTTCGCTAGGCGGTAGCAGAACTATCATGGCAGGAATTTCCACACTTTCTATTGCTTATTGCGCTTGTCAGTAGTAGAAAATCACCTGCAAAAGGAACTTCCACCACTTAGTGGAATTCGAGCACCTAGTGTTGATTCCACGAGCGATCGCCTCGGTCGCGGTCCAGGTCCCCACCTGTTGGTACGTGTTCTTTTGCAAGAAGAAGGTCCGCACCTAAATCTAGAGTGCGGACCTTCGACTTTGTTGGATTTCCAACAACAGATTAGAGTGTGTTTAACAAAAGAGTGGGTTGGACGAACGCAGCTTCGGCTGAGGAAAGTCCGGGCTCCAAAGAGCACAGTGGTGGGTAATGCCCACCCGGAGTGATCCGCGGGAAAGTGCCACAGAAAATAACCGCCGACTAGTTCGGTAAGGGTGAAAAGGTGGTGTAAGAGACCACCGCGCATCAGGTGACTGATGTGGCAAGGTAAACCCCACTGGGAGCAAGGTCAAGAGGAAATACGCCTAGCGTGTTTCTGTGTGGACGTATGGAGGGCGACTCGTTCGAGTCCACAGGTAGACCGCATGACGGTGTAAGCAATTGCATCGCTAGATAGATGTTCGTCTTCGACAGAACCCGGCTTATAGACCCACTCTTTTGTTACTTTCAGAATGCAAAGTCTTTGGTTCCTAGATAAATTCCTGCCATGGAAATTGGCTTAAACATTTGGATTGCACTGTCAGCTGTATTGATTGGTTTGTTACTTCTAGATTTTTTCACAACTCGAAAACCACATGAAGTTGGCTTTAAGGAAGCCGCTGGATGGTCGATTTTCTACATTGCTGTAGCGATTGCTTTTGGCATCTGGGTCTGGGTTAGTCATGGTTCTGAATATGGCACTGAGTACTTCGCGGCTTACTTGGTTGAGAAATCTCTCTCGGTAGACAACCTATTTGTTTTTGCAATTATTTTGGCTCAATTTGCCGTACCAACAATTTTGCATCAAAGAGTGCTGCTTTTTGGTGTTGCACTAGCACTGGTTATGCGAGGAATTTTCATCGCAGTTGGTGCTGCTGCGTTGCAGGCATTTGCCTTTACGTTTGTAATTTTTGGTGCAATCTTGATTTGGACGGGTATCAAGCTTTTCCAGCATTGGGATGAAGATCCAGATCCTTCTGAAAATAAATCTGTAGCTTTAATCCGCAAAATGATTCCAGTAACAACCGAATTTCATGGCGAAAAGGCATTTGTAAAGATTGACGGAAAACGTTTTGCAACCCCACTAATGCTAGTGATGGTTGCTGTTGCGTCAACAGATTTACTTTTCGCCCTAGATTCAATTCCAGCAACATTTGGCGTTACCCAAGAACCATTCTTGGTATTCACAGCAAACGCATTTGCTTTGTTAGGTTTACGAGCTCTTTACTTCTTACTTCAAAGCTTGTTGTCTAAGTTGGTTTACCTATCGATTGGCTTGTCTGCAATCTTGGTGTTTATCGGTATAAAACTGATTTTGACTTACGCTCATGAGGCGCCATGGCTAATCGATCAAGGGATTTTGGTGCCAAAGATTTCAATCGCCTTTAGTCTCGCAGCTATCGCACTAATTTTGGTGGTAGCAACAATTGCTAGTGCGATAAAGGTTCGCAAAGACCCTTCTGCAACGGCTCATGCTGGCCGTATGTCTGATCCAATAAAAGAAGAAAACTAATCTCTATCGCTGAGTGCAAGCCAGAGTTCTTCTAGTTTGTGTTTTTCTTCTTGAAGGTTGGCGTTTTTAGCGTCTAATTCTTTCAAAGCCGCAAAATCACTTGCCTTTTCAGCCATCTCTACGTGGATTTTAGATATTTGCGAATCCACTTTGGTGATTTGCCTTTCGACCCGGCCAAGTTCTTTCTTATTCTCACGGGACTGCGCTGCACTTGATGATGATTTGGACTGTTCTTGTGATGCGGAAGGAATGTTGATTTGGGCACTTCTGAGTTCAAGATACTGATCTATGCCTCTAGGTAAATCTAATAACTTTTGGTCGCCAAGAAGTCCTACGAAGTTGTCGCATACTCGTTCTAGGAAGTAACGATCGTGAGAAACCACCAAAATAGTTCCAGCGAAACTATCTAGCAAGTCTTCTAATGCTGCCAATGTTTCAACATCGAAATCATTAGTCGGCTCATCTAGGAACAGTACGTTCGGTTCAGACATTAGAAGGCGAGTTAGTTGCAAACGCCTACGTTCACCACCTGATAGATCTCTAACGGGTGTCCATTGGGATTCGGTTGTAAACCCGAGGCGTTCGCATAGTTGCGATGCTGAAAGGGTGCGGCCTTTTCCGATTTCCACATGCTTGGCGATACTTTCAACTGCTTCTAGCACGCGCTGGTTTGGATCGAGTTCCTCAAGGTGTTGCGAAAGATAGGCGAGTTTTACAGTCTTGCCTCGTACAAGGTGTCCGCTCTTGACGGCAATATCTCCCGCAAGAGTTTTAAGTAGGGTGGTTTTGCCAGCGCCGTTGATTCCAACAATGCCAATTCGCTGACCTGGTCCAACATTCCAATCAAGTCTTGAAATTAATAGGTTTGTGCCAATCGCAACGTCTGCATCTTGTAATTCAAAAACTGTTTTACCAAGCCGAGCACTGGCAAAAGCAAGAAGTTCCACATTGTCCCGAGGTGCAGGTTCGGCTGATATCAATTCGTTTGCGGCGTCAATTCGAAACTTTGGTTTTGCAGTTCGAGCTGGAGCGCCACGTCGAAGCCATGCTAGTTCTTTGCGGATCAAATTATTACGTTTAATATTTTCAGTATTGCCCTGTCGTTCTCGTTCAGCTTTTGCCAATACAAAAGCTGAGTACCCGCCTTCGTAGCTTTCAACTTTTCCGCGGATAACTTCCCACATTTCTTCACAGACTTCATCTAAGAACCAGCGATCGTGTGTTACGACTACTAATGCAACATCGTTCAAATTCTTCAAGTGATTTGCAAGCCAGGAAACCGCTTCAACATCTAGATGGTTTGTAGGTTCGTCGAGTAATAAGACATCAGGTTTGTCTATTAGGAGTTTTGCTAACGAGATGCGTCGCTTTTCCCCACCGGAAAGTGGTGCAATATCTCGATCCAAAAATTGCTCGCCACCAAGTAGTTCAGTAACAACTTCACGATTTGCACTGTTTCGAATCCATGAATTCTCATCATCTCCATGAAATAAGAATTCACGGACGGTTTTAATTGTTCCAAAATTGTCAACCTGATTTAAAGTGCCGATGGTGACGCCATTAGATACCGAAAGGCGGCCAGAATCTATTTGGGTTAGGCCGGCTAAGACTCCAAGCAGGGTGGATTTGCCGCCGCCATTGCGGCCCACAATTCCAGTGCGATTACCTTGGATTACACCAATGGAGATGCCATCCAAGACTTTGCCTTTGCCGAAGTCCAGGCTTGCATTTTCGAGGTTAATTAGGTTGCGAGGTGCCACTGGCGCCTTTCTCTATAGGCGCATTGTCTCAAGGGGGTAGCCTTCTGCCAGATTTCGGGAGTGCAAATGACGAAAATATCTTCCCCAACCGGGTTGTTGATCGATGGCAAGTGGGTAACTGGTTCCAACAAGATGGACGTAATTGACCCATCTTCTAATCAGGTTTTAGCCCAAGTTGCTGATGCCACCATGGCAGAAGTTGATGCTGCGATTGATAGCGCCTCAACAGCCTTCAA
>JBIISC010000043.1:0-8031 GCA_044341215.1 Candidatus Nanopelagicales bacterium
ATTACGCAAGGTGCGCGGTGGAATACCGGTATCTTTGATAAACAGAAATTTCGGTTACATCTATCCAAGCGAATACAGCGTCGGCAAATCATTATCTAATGGTCTAGGCCTTCATTCAAAATCTAAGATCCAACTAGTTGCTAGGCAGATTTGTGCAGACATTTCCGCAAATATTTGATTTAGTTACACATGAATTGGTCGATCTAGGTGCCCCACCAGATTCCGAAAGAATTGCGCAATTAATTAGTGCAAAGAAATACATTTTGAGTGAAGACGAATTTCGAGATTTGGCTAGCGCTGTTGGAACTGAACTAATCGGATTAGGGCAGCTAAATGCATTGATAACTCCACAAGTGACTGATGTGGTTGTAAATGGACCGGATGCCGTCTGGGTTGACAGTGGATCTGGGCTTGAGTTGCACAAGAATGTTTTTAAAGATGCCGATGATGTGGCTTTTCTGGCGAGAAGGCTTGCAAGTCTGGCCAACGCTCGCCTCGATGATGCTCATCCATTTGTTGATGGAAGATTACCTAATGGTGTGCGCTTGCACGCCCTACTTCCTCCAATAGCTGGTACCTGCGCCAAAATCTCTCTACGTTTTCCCAATAAAAGAATAATCTCAATTAGTGACTGGCAGGCATCGTTAGACGATGCGGATAAAAAACTATTGCAAGGAGTAGTTGCGGGCGAACTATCTTTTGTAATTGCTGGTGACACTGGCTGTGGTAAAACAACTTTACTTAAATCAATTTTGCGCGCGCGACCAAATGCTAAAAGAATTCTCATACTCGAAGAGGCCGCTGAGATTGAGATAAATCAGCCAAACATTGTTTCCTTGGTTGCCAGAAGTGCAAATCCTGAAGGCAACGGTGAAGTGAGTTTGCAGTATTTAGTTCGCCAGTCCCTAAGGATGCGTCCTGATTCGATTGTTATCGGGGAAGTGCGAGGCATTGAAATTCTTGACTTCTTACTTGCGATCTCAAGTGGGCATGCCGGTTCGGGCACGACAATTCATGCAAAAGTTGGCGGAGTCGAGAAGCGAATCGAGTTACTTGCTCGGCTGGCAAACGTTGAGCGCGAGTTTGCCCACGACCTTTTCAAATCAAACATTGATGTTGTGATTTATTGCGAGAGGAGCAGTAAGGGTCGAAGAATTGCTCGGGTGATGGCGAATCGCGGGTGCTGATTCCAAGCCTTATAGCCTTTTTACTTGGAGTTGTGTGGTTTTCCCCGATTCATTTGCAGAAGTTAAAAGTTAATCGAGGCAAAACACACAATCCTGATGAGTTGAATGACTTAATCAAGTTGCGCTCAGCTGTGCAAATATCAGATATCAAAGTCTTCGACATTTCTATTCCTTCTTGGGCTGCAGAACTGAAATCTATGGTGACTCTAAATTCGTTGACAGGCATTGCCGTCTTACCGGTAGTAGATCACATCATCGGATTTGAGCGTGACCAGCTGGAATTAGAGCGCGAATTCCAAAAGCGCAGTGCCACAGCTAAAGGCGCTTCTTTAACGCTAATGGTTATGCCAGTTTTGATGTGGTTGATTGCCCAAGCAATAGGCGTGAATGCAATTGGCTTCATTCTTTCACCAATCGGTTTTCTAGTTCTAACAGCAGGAATTTTACTCACACTCTTGAGTCGACTGATTATTCGTTGGGTGTCAAAAAGTGCGACAACTAAACCAAAGCACAATTTCCACAAACCAATATCGGAAAATATTGCGTCCATGATTGCTTTTGTAACCATTTTTGTCCTGCAATCAACATACCTAGGATTCTTTTGCGCAATATCACTTGGCTTGCTAATCCATTGGTACTGGCAAATGCTTCCCATCCGAGATGAAGATTTAGAGCAATACAAGATTCACGATTCACAGTCCCTAAAACTCGTATTCATTGCAGGTCTACTAGAGACGGGACTGCCCTGGTCTCGAGCACTCGAACATATAGATGACATGCAATTGCAGGCAGTTGGTAGGCGAATCGATATGGGTGTAGCGCCCGAGACGGCATTTGGTTATTCCACAAATTGGCAAGATGTTGGAAGTCTGATTGGCGCATCAATTAGAAAAGGCTCGAAGATATCGAATGAGCTTAGATTGTTAGCCAATGAGTACCGAAGTCAAGTTTTAGCATTTCGTATCCAACATTGTGAGAAAGCTGCTGGACGTTTAATCATTCCTGTAAACCTGTTACAACTTCCGGCTTTCATACTGATGGGATTAGTTCCAATGATTGGCCCACTTGTAATGCAAACACTTGATGCCTTCCACATCTAGGTAGTTCTGCGGGGTTCTTCACAGGTTCTTGAAACCTGCTATGTGTTCTTTATAACTCATCTTTAATTGGGTTCCACCCAAAGAAAGGTTCGTATGTTTATCAAAACATTAAGTCGTCTGCGAGAAATTCAAGACGGCGCTCTTACAGCAGAATATGCAACAGTTGGTATTGCAGCTTGTGGCGCAGCAGGAATTTTGTACAAGTTCTTCACCAGCACAAGTTTCGCTGCACTTCTAGCAAGTATCTTCGACCAAGCATTTTCTTGGCTCTTCAATCGATGATTAGAAAGTGGTTTCTGCGGTTACGTTCAGATCCAGGTTCGATAACTGCAGAAACCGCTATCTCAATTTCATTCCTACTAATTTGCGGATTTGCTTTGGTGCAAGTGCTAACTTTTGCAATGCAGTTTCAACGCTTGCAGACGTTGGCGCAAGAATCAAGTCGGGTTGCCGCTTCACTTGAAAATCCAATGATTCTTGAAGAACAGATTTTGCTTTTCTTGAAAAACATAAATCCAGATATTGATACGAAGTTTGATTGGCAAAAACTTGAGGTGACCGTGAAGTTACGAGAACCAACATCTGGACTCGTAGCTGGCTTACATAAATTTGTAGAAGCAAGTGCGAGTTCACCTAGGTGGAGTGGATGATCACGAACTCCATTGTGATTTGGATAATTTCATTAATGCTGTTTGCAACCGGTCTATTAGCAATAATCAAAGTCGGTGTTCAATACCAAGGACTCCAGCACCAGACAGAAAGTATTGCTATTGAAATTGCCAGGCAGGCGGTAAACCAAGATGAGCCTTCGAAGCTTGAGCTGTGTAAGTCGGTCCAAGCACGCCCGCCTATTCGAATCCAGTCCTGTGAGATCCTCTCGAATTCGGTCAATCTAAGCGCCATTGAGCCGGTTTTCCTCCTGGGCCGTACATATATATTGCTGGCTGAATCAAGGGTTGGATACGGTTTTTACTCACAAATCGACCCCTGGTAGCGGTTATTTGCTCATATTGTGAGCGTTTACACTTCGGGCAGTGACTATCAAGCCCTATTGAGGGGCTTCCGCGCAGTGTGGCCGGGCAGCACGCCTGTTTCGCTGTTCGGTAAATAATTGAGGAGTACAAATTCGTATGTCGCATTCACTCATGGCAATTGAGTCGATCTCGCTCTCAGGCAGCAACTTTTTAGTAGTTGTCGGTGTTGCAATCGTTGCACTTTCAGCCCTTGGCTTTGCTCTTTACCTTGTGAAAGAGGTGTTATCAGCTGACGAAGGCACCGAAAAAATGAAAGAAATTGCTTTAGCAATTCAAGAAGGTGCCGCTGCATATTTGCAACGTCAATTCAAGACACTTTCAGTTTTCGTAGTCCTAGTTTTCTTCCTTCTTTTCTTACTTCCAGCCGAAACAAGTGCTGAAAGAATTGGTCGCTCACTCTTCTTCGTAGTCGGTGCAGTGTTCTCAGCAACAACTGGTTACATGGGTATGTGGCTAGCAGTTCGCGGAAACGTTCGCGTTGCTGCAGCAGCAAAAGACCAAGGCGAAAACGCTGCAATGCGAATCGCATTCCGCACCGGTGGTGTGGCAGGTATGTTCACAGTTGGTCTTGGCTTGTTCGGTGCCGCAGTTGTGGTTTTGGTTTACAAAGGTGAAGCACCAAAGGTTCTTGAAGGTTTTGGTTTTGGTGCCGCACTTCTAGCAATGTTCATGCGTGTTGGTGGCGGTATCTTTACGAAAGCTGCAGACGTTGGCGCTGACCTCGTTGGAAAAGTTGAACATGGAATTCCAGAAGACGATCCTCGTAACGCCGCAACAATTGCTGACAACGTCGGTGACAACGTCGGTGACTGCGCCGGTATGGCTGCAGACTTGTTCGAGTCTTACGCAGTAACTCTTGTTGCAGCTTTGATTCTTGGTAAAGCAACTTTCGGTGAACTTGGTTTGGTTTTCCCACTTGTAGTTCCAGCAATTGGTGTTCTGACCGCAGTAGTTGGCATCTTGGCTGTTCGTCCTCGTGAAGGTGACAAGTCAGGAATGCAAGCTATTAATCGTGGTTTCTTCTACTCTGCAGCAATTTCTGCAGTGCTAGTTGCGGTTGCATCATTCTTTATGTTGCCAGCGACATTGGCTGAGCTAAACCCAGCAGCGACTCTGCTGACCGAAATCACTTTGAATCCAGATTTGGCATCATTAAATCCTCGCTATCTTGCAATTGCTGCCGTGTTAATTGGTATCGCTCTTGCAGCAGCTATTCAGATTCTGACTGGTTACTTCACTGAAACTAACCGTCGTCCAGTTGATGACGTTGCTAAATCTTCAGTGACCGGCGCAGCAACAGTAATCTTGAGTGGTATTTCACTAGGTTTGGAATCAGCTGTTTATTCAGCACTACTAATTGGTGCTGCTGTTTATGCAGCAGCAATGCTCGGTGGCGGATCTGCAATTCTTGGTCTATTTGCAATTGCACTTGCCGGAACTGGTTTGCTAACAACTGTCGGCGTTATCGTTTCTATGGACACATTTGGTCCAGTTTCTGACAATGCTCAAGGTATTGCTGAAATGTCGAAGGATGTTCATGGCGAAGGCGCAGCAATTCTTACTCGCCTTGATGCTGTTGGTAACACTACAAAGGCGATCACAAAAGGTATTGCGATTGCTACTGCAGTGCTTGCAGCTACCGCGTTGTTCGGAGCATTCCGCGATGCTGTAACCGCAGCTGCAAGTGGCCTTGGTAGCACCGCTGCTGAATTCGCAGGAGTTCTTGACGTTGCACAACCAAACAACTTGGTCGGTTTAATTATCGGAGCATCAGTTGTGTTCTTGTTCTCAGGCCTTGCAATCAACGCGGTATCACGCGCTGCAGGTGCTGTAATTCACGAAGTACGTCGCCAATTCCGCGATCATCCAGGAATTATGGCTGGAACCGAAAAGCCTGAATATGGCAAGGTTGTCGACATCGTTACTTTGGATTCGTTGCGCGAACTTGCAACTCCAGGGTTATTGGCTGTTCTAACTCCAGTAGCAGTTGGCTTCGGCTTAGGAATTGGCGCACTTGGCTCATTCCTTGCTGGCACAATCGCAACTGGAACTTTGATGGCCGTGTTCCTATCTAACTCAGGTGGCGCATGGGACAACGCAAAGAAATTCGTTGAAGACGGTCACTTTGGTGGAAAGAATTCAGAAGCTCACGCAGCGACTGTGATTGGTGACACTGTTGGTGACCCATTCAAAGATACTGCTGGTCCTGCGATTAACCCGCTTATCAAAGTTATGAACTTGGTTGCGCTTTTGATTGCTCCTGCAGTTGTTAGCGTTCAGATTTCTGAAAATTCAACTGTTCGTGCAATTGCTGTAGCGCTTTCAGTTGGTGTGATCGTAAGTGCAGTTTGGATTAGCAAGCGTCGTCCGTTAGCTGTGGCTGCCGAAGAAATGGTTACCCCAGCAGATGACTTGGAGTATGTTGTAACACACAAGAACGAGCACTACTCTTAATAAATTAGTGACAAACCCGCTACCACGAAACGTGCTAGCGGGTTTGTTTTATGAGCGAGGTGGAAATGTTTGAATCAAGTTTTGTATTCAATGATTCAACCTTTCGCCTACTTCATGATGAACATGTCGGCGAAGAACTAAATCCTGAAGTAGTACTTGGAGTTGGTGGCGCTACTAACACTCTTCTAAACCTTATTCCCAATCAGCATGTAAACAAAAGTTGGGATTTGGGTTGTGGCAGTGGTGCAATCTCAATAGCTCTTTCACAATTCAGCGAACAAGTGATTGCAACTGATATTTCAAACCGCGCGCTGGATTATGCAAAACAGTCCGCTAAAGCTAACAACATTGAGAATATAGATTTCCGGCTTGGTTCGTTAGTCGAACCTGTTGCAAATGAAAAGTTTGACTTGATTGCCAGTAATCCACCGTTTGTGATCGGACAAGTCACAAATCTTGAACATCGCGAATCTCCTTTTGAAGCTGACGGCTTAACACGCACCCTCTTAGAAATCATTCCAAACTTTTTAAATGAAAATGGCATTGCAATATTTCTCGCTGCATGGTTAGAGACTGAGGATGAATCTTGGCAAGATCGAATTGCACAGATGTTGCCAGACGATGTGCATGTGTGGGTTGGATTGCGTGAATTGCAAACACCTAATGAATATGTTGAAACTTGGTTAGCGGATGCGAGAATTGATAATAGAGATCTTGCTGAGACGTGGAAATCAAAACTTGCAAGCTGGAAAACCAAACACATTGCATTTGGATTTGTTGTTATACAAAAGGATATGTCAGTGGAGCTGTGTCAAAATATAGATGATGTGCGTAATGCGAACCGCCTTCCAACCGGTAATGAAGTATTGAGCTGCATCGAAGAAATGAAACAGGCAAGTGCTCTATCGGCGGTAAGTGTCATGACCTCAGGTTTCACTGCCACCACCTCCCAAAGATGGCGAGGGGATGTGGCCTTGGATGGGGTTTTGTCAGGGTTACGGACAAACCTCGGCGCTGGGCTTGGATTTGAAGAAGCCTGCCAAAAGGTCGCAATCGAGCTGAATCTAGATCTAGAGGATGTTCGGATCTATGGGTTGGCTGGGGTCAAAACCCTGGTCTCAATGGGCCTATTAGCCCTCAACACGCCGAGGATTTGAATTTAGACCCCCTCGCAGGGCACACTAAATAATAAGGTAAAGGCAAGTGAACGATACAAAGTGGATACGAAGAATGGACGAAACGAAAAGATAATGGCGAAGTCGGGAAACAAATTAGTAATCGTGGAAAGCCCCGCGAAGGCAAAGACAATAGGCAAATACCTAGGTGATGACTTTGTGGTCATGGCGTCGGTGGGACATATTCGCGACCTGCCAGGTAGCGCATCAGATATGCCAATTGAATACAAAGGTGAGAAATGGGCTCGATTAGCGGTCAACGTAGATAACGAGTTCGAAGGAATCTATGTCGCTGACCCGAATAAGAAAAAACTGATCAGCGAACTTAAAGCTGCTCTAAAAGATGCCGATGAACTTTATCTCGCAACAGACGAGGACCGCGAGGGTGAAGCAATCTCTTGGCACTTACTTGAACTTCTCCAACCAAAAGTTCCGGTGCACCGAATGGTGTTCCACGAAATCACCAGCAAGGCAATTGCAAATGCAGTTGCTAATCCACGCGACCTAGATATGAATCTTGTTGAAGCCCAAGAAACCAGACGCAAAGTTGACCGTTTGTTTGGTTATGAAGTCTCCCAGGTTCTCTGGATGAAAGTTCGGCCACGAATTAGTGCTGGCCGAGTTCAATCCGCAGCTCTTCGTTTGATCGTGGAGCGCGAACGTGAACGGATTGCATTTATCAAAGGCACATATGCCGACATCGTTGCGCAGATGGCACTTGGCTTCAAAGCAGATCTTCATAGCATCAATGATGTGAGAATCGCAGACGGAAAATCTTTTGATGAAAATGGTCAGCTAGTTGCAAAGAATGTAGTTCTTATCACTTTGCCAGAAGCAGAACGTCTAGTAACTAACATCGACAAAGATAAATTCACAGTCACCAAGATTGAACAGAAACAACAAAGCCGCAAACCATTTGCACCTTTCACTACTTCTACGTTGCAGCAAGAAGCCGGTAAGAAATTCCGTTGGTCTTCAAAGCGCACTATGGACTTAGCCCAGGATCTCTACGCTCGCGGTTTTATTACATACATGCGAACAGATTCACCAACTCTTTCAGGCCAAGCAACCACTGCTGCCC
>JBIISC010000015.1:0-28035 GCA_044341215.1 Candidatus Nanopelagicales bacterium
TTGGTTCAGATGACTCGTAAACGCATCGGTCAGGGCCTACTTGAGACCTTCAGTGAGCCATGTGAGCACTGCCATTCTCGCGGGGTAAAAGTCCGCTTGGATATGAGCGCTGCCAAGATTGATGAGCTTGATTCTCAAGTTGAGGAAGACCACGACCACTAAGTCAGCCCAATCTGTGAGTGATTTACTCATAAATCACAGAACAGATTGGCCAGTTTGACCCTGCAGGTGCGCACGCTTTAACCTTGCGCCCTGTTCCACGAGAGTGGACCTGTGCTTGCCCCTTGGTAAGTACGAAACCTAATCAACAAGGAGTTCGCGGTGTACGCGATTGTTCGTGCTGGCGGTCGCCAGGAAAAAGTCGCAGTAGGCGACGTCATTGAGCTTGACCGCATTGCTGGTCAAGTTGGTGATGCAGTTTCACTTAAGGTTTTGCTTTTAGTTGAAGACGGCAAAATCACCACCGATGCAGCAACTCTTTCGAGCTCAACCGTAACTGGCGAACTTGTTGATCACCACCGCGGACCAAAGATTGACATTCTTCGTTACAAGAACAAGACCGGCTACCGTCGTCGCCAAGGTCACCGTTCTGAACTATCAACCGTAAAGATCACCAAGATCTCTGCAGGAAAGTGAAGTAGTTAGACATGGCACATAAGAAAGGTGCGTCCAGCACCCGTAACGGTCGTGACTCAAATGCTCAACGCCTAGGTGTTAAGCGTTTCGGCGGTCAACTTGTAAACGCAGGCGAAATTATTGTTCGTCAGCGCGGAACTCACTTCCACCCAGGTTCAAATGTTGGTCGCGGTAAAGACGACACATTGTTTGCACTTGCAGCAGGAACTGTTGAATTCGGTAGCCACCGTGGCCGTCGTGTTGTCAACATTCTTCCGGGTCTTTAAACAAGAGACCTACCAATCACTTTAAAGAGGCGGGTCCGTCAGGACTCTGCCTCTTTATTTTTTACCTAGCAAAGGAGTTTTACATGGTTACATTTGTTGACCGGGTAACACTCCATGTTTCAGCTGGTGATGGCGGCAATGGTTGTGCCTCTGTGCATCGCGAAAAATTTAAACCTCTTGGCGGTCCAGATGGCGGCAATGGTGGGCGTGGCGGCGATGTCATTTTGATTGTCGATCCACAAGTAACTACTTTGCTTGAATTTCATCATTCACCTCACCGGCGCGCCACTAAAGGTAAACCAGGATTGGGTGGCAACAAAGATGGCGCAAGCGGACAAGACATTGTTTTAAAAGTTCCAGCCGGAACTGTGATTTTTGAAAAAGACGGCACATTAATCACTGACTTGGTTAACAGCGGTGAAAAGTTCGTTATTGCACAAGGTGGCCGAGGTGGCCTTGGAAACGCAGCTCTTTCTTCAACTCGTCGTCGCGCCCCAGGTTTCGCATTACTTGGCGAACCAGGTGATGAACTTGAAATAAATTTGGAATTAAAAACTGTCGCTGACGTTGGCCTAGTTGGTTTTCCGAGTGCTGGCAAGTCATCTTTGATCGCATCCATTAGCCAAGCCCGTCCGAAAATTGCTGACTATCCTTTTACAACTCTTGTACCAAACCTTGGTGTAGTACAAATAGGCGAAACTGTGATGACAGTTGCAGACGTTCCAGGTTTAATTCCAGGTGCTAGTGAAGGAAAGGGCTTAGGCCTTGAATTCCTGCGCCATGTTGAACGTTGTGCAATTTTGGTTCATGTCTTGGACTGCGCAACTCTCGAACCAAATCGCGACCCAGTAACTGACCTAGAAGTTATCGAAAAAGAACTTTCCGCTTATGGTGGGCTTGATGACCGCCCGCGTATGGTGGTGTTGAATAAAATTGACGTTCCTGAAGCATTAGATCTTGCTGAACTTGTAAAGCCAATTTTTGAAGAGCGCGGATTTGAAGTTTTTGAAGTTTCGGCAGTTTCTCACGCTGGATTGAAGCCATGGCTTTATGCACTGGGAGAAGTTGTCACGCGTGCTCGTGCTTTAGCGGCTGAACCACTTGTTGAACGAATCGTGATTCGTCCAAAACCAGTTAATGAAACTGGCTTCACGGTTGAATTTGAAGACGATAAGTTTTTTGTGGTTGGAGTACAACCAGAGCGCTGGGTTCGGCAAACTGATTTTGCAAATGATGAAGCCATTGGATACCTTGCAGACCGTCTAGCTCGACTCGGAGTTGAAGCCGCGTTACTGAAAATTGGCGCACAAGCTGGCGACACAATTGTGATCGGTCGCGGAGATCGCGGAGTTCTATTTGATTTTGACCCAGGCGTTAAAGCAGGTGCAGAACTAATGATGGGTCGTCGAGGAACCGATTTACGTTTCGAGCTTACAAACCGTCGCAAAGAACAAGAAGAGGCTGAATCCCAAAAGGGAGAAACCTACGAAACCGAAACTTTTTGGGCTGGAGATGAAGACGATGAGTCGTGATGTCATTTCTAGTGCAAAACGCATAGTAGTAAAAGTTGGCTCTTCATCTCTAACCACGATCGACGGTGGACTAGACAGTATTCGGTTAAAGAATCTGGTCGACGCAATATCTACCCGTTCTGATGCTGAAATTATCTTGGTGTCATCGGGTGCAATTGCTGCAGGTTTAGCACCACTTGGACTTTCTAAGCGTCCGAATGATCTTTCTACCCAACAAGCCGCTGCGAGCGTGGGTCAAGGAAATCTCATGGCGCAATACTCAAGCGCCTTTGCCCAACACAACAAGACGGTTGGCCAAGTACTTTTGACTGTCGAAGACATAACCAGGCGAACCAATTACAACAATGCTCAAAAAACTTTAGTTCGTTTGCTTGAACTTGGTGTCATGCCCATCGTAAACGAGAATGACACCGTTGCCACAAATGAAATTCGCTTCGGCGACAATGATCGATTAGCCGCCTTGGTTGCAATCTTGGTGCAAGCGCAAGCATTGATTTTGTTATCAGATGTCGACGGTTTATATGCCGGCCATCCAGAAACTGGTGCACCGCTAATTTCGCAAGTGAATGATCCATGTGAATTAAATGGTTTAGACATCGGCGGGGTTGGCAGCACTATCGGCTCAGGTGGAATGCTTACAAAGGTAGAAGCGGCCAAGATCGCATCGGCAGCAGGTATTTCAGTATTGCTGACAAATGCAGGTTATGCAGCACAAGCATTGGCCGGCGATGAAGTTGGAACGCATTTTGTGGCAGCTCCTAATCGCAAACCATCTCGCATCCTGTGGTTGGAGCATGCAAGTGCCACCCGTGGCGAGCTAGTTGTGGATAGTGGCGCTGCCAATGCATTGCTTAACCGTGGCTCTTCTCTTTTGGCCGCTGGCGTAAGTGCAGTTCGTGGTGAATTTGAAGCTGGGGATGCAGTGGATGTGCAAGACGCAGATGGCAAGACCATTGCGCGCGGACTTGTCTCATTTGATTCTCGGGACATCCCGAAACTAATTGGCAAAAGCACCCAAGAGATTATCGACACCTTTGGTGCAGAATTTGAAAGAGAATTGATTCACCGTGACGATCTTGTGGTTTTGAAAGGCTGAGCTATGGCTGATTTGAAAAATGAAGTTTTAGCGGCCGCAACCGCATCCAAGGCGGCATCAGTAACTCTTCGGCAGTTGGACAGAGAAATCAAGGACAAAGCACTGCTTGCTATTTCTCAGGAACTGATTAGAAACATTACTGAAATTGTTGCGGCAAACAAAATCGATGTGGATGCGGCCCTTGCCAAGCAAACTGATCCGGCCATTGTTGACCGCTTAACTTTAAATGAGAAGCGAATCACCGAAATTGCAAATGCAGTAAAAGATGTGATTAAACTCGATGACCCAATTGGCGAAGTTATTCGACAATTTACATTGCCTAATGGTTTGGATGTTCAGCAAATTCGCGTTCCGCTCGGTGTGGTAGCAATGATTTATGAAGCCCGTCCAAATGTGACGGTTGATGCTGCAGTATTGATATTGAAGACTGGAAGTGCGGCCCTACTTCGCGGATCTGCATCTGCTTTCAATACCAACTCTGTCCTTACTCAAATTATGCGAAATGCAATTAGTTCGGTAGGACTACCGAAAGATGCAATTGTTTTGGTACCAGGTACCGATCACGAATCAGTTAAGCACTTAATGACCGCACGCGGCCTAGTAGATGTGATTATTCCGCGCGGCGGCGCTGGTCTAATTGAATCAGTTGTCACCGGATCAACAGTGCCAGTGATAGAAACAGGAATTGGTAATTGCCATTTGTATGTAGATGAATATGCCGACCTTGATAAGGCTTTAAATATTGCAATTAATGCCAAGACCCAAAGAGTTTCGGTTTGCAATGCGTTAGAGACAATTTTGGTGCACAAAAATGTTGCAGATGTTTTCTTACCAAAATTGATGAAATCATTCCAAGAAAAAGGCGTGACTGTGCACGGGACTTCGGATTTTGAAAAATTCGCCAAAACTTGCGGAACAAATTTTGAGCCAGTGACAGATACAGACTGGGCGAGTGAGTATTACTCACTAGATATTGCCGCGGGCGTAGTGAGTTCTTTTGACGAAGCTATTGCACATATCCAAAAGTGGTCAACCGGTCACACAGAAGCAATCATCACCGAAAATCAGGCAAATGCGGACAAGTTTGTTTCGGCAATTGATTCAGCTGCTGTAATGGTCAACGCATCTACCCGATTTACTGATGGTGGAGAATTTGGATTCGGTGCTGAGATTGGCATCTCCACTCAAAAGCTTCATGCACGTGGACCAATGGGGTTAGCGGAAATAACATCATTTAAATACATAGTGAGCGGTAGCGGCCAAATCCGCAATTAGTTTGCTAGTTTTAGACCTGAAAGGTGATTCATGATAAATATTTTGGCTGAGACCGCTGAAGTTGTAAATGTAATTCCGGGAGAGCCATGGATGTATGGTGCTGCTGGGCTTGGAACTCTTTTGCTTTTGGTTTACATCGTTACTCGCTTTAATCCAAACCGCTAATGCGCATCGGAATTCTGGGTGGAAGTTTTGACCCACCGCACATTGGTCATATCGAAATGGCTAAAGCAGCACAAGAATTCCTAAATCTGGACACCGTTTTGTTTGTACCTGCCGCAAAGCAATGGCAAAAAGATCATTTCGCGCCTGCAGATGTTCGTGCCCATTTGACTCATCTTGCAATATCGAACCACCCTGAATGGGCGGTTTCATTCGTAGATATTGATCGTGGTGGCGACACAATTTCATTCGACACGATCTCGCAACTCAAGAAGATTTATCCATCCGATGAGCTTTTCTTTATTTTAGGTTCAGATTCCGCAAACAGCTTGAATTCGTGGAAGCAGTCCGAAGAGCTTAAGAAGCTGATTGTGTTTGTAGTAATTAAAAGGTTTGGTGTTGAAATTCAAGTTCCAGCAGGTTTTGATTTCGTGGCTGTACCTGGAGATATTCAAGGAATCTCATCAACTGACATCCGCGAAACTGTCGCAAAATCAAAAAAGGTTGAATTGGCGCTCAAGGACTTGGTTCCTACTGAAGTTGCAAAATACATTGCAACGGTAGGGCTTTATAAATAATGGAAAAACTCATCCGCGCAGTTACTTTGCTCGGTCTCGCACTTTTATGCATCACACTTATTTTTGTTTTCGCTATTCGACCAGAAGTTGAGAGTCAGTTCAGCAAGAGCAATGCAAACCGTGTCGTGCTGGTTCAGTTCCGTGATGCTTCAGATTTTGCACAGTTGAATTTTGTGGTAACAAACCGAGGAGCCAATTGGTTCTTTATTCCAAGTGAATTAGTTTTTGAGACAAAAGCATCAACTCTTTCTTTGGGCGGCTCGTCGCAGAATTTGAATATGGAAACTTCTTTGAACTTGCTCAATGACGCATACGGTCTTGAAATCGACGATGTCTGGCAGGTTGACCAAGCGGCGTTTGCCTCTCTAGTTGAATCCGCTGGCGGTGTGGAAGTGGCGAATCCGATTTTGCAAACTTTAGATGGCTTTGAAGCTGTTACTTTTGTCTTTGATGCAACTGATAACACACCGGTTGTTTTACAAAGATTTGAAAAGGTTTGGAGGCAAATAATTGATTCATTTGGCTCTAATAATTTGGTGAATGTTTTGACAGCGATTGGCTCTTCATCTCGCAGCAGCGTGGAGCAATCTGAACTAGCTGGCTATTTAAGGTATTTACATAGGCATCAAAAAGATGTGGTTTACAAGCATTTGCACATAGATGCGGATTTTGCACTCAAAGTGCAGGCTCGACAGCGTCTTATTGATGCTGGAGTTCGTGAGACACTAGCCCCCTGAAAGGACGGAACGTGGCTCCCTCTACTCAAGCCCTTGATTGGGCTTACCGCGCAGCCTGGGCTGCACAAGACAAGTTGGCAACAGATATCAAACTTATTGACGTCAGTGATCGACTTGGTTTAACAGATATTTTTCTACTAGCAACTGGTAGCAATGATCGCCAAACTCGTGCAATCACTGATGCTGTCGAAGAGGCGCTAGACAAAATTGATGTCGATCCGCTTCGCCGTGAAGGCGAACAAGCTGGTCGTTGGATTTTGCTTGATTACAACGACATCGTTGTGCACGTGCAAAATGCTGAAGAAAGAAGCTTCTACGATCTTGAGCGTTTGTGGAAAGATTGTCCTGAACTTGAACTTCCAGTAAATCCAGGTGCCGATCAGTGAAGTTGAGCCGCATTGTTTTGTGGCGACACGGCCGCACCGAATGGAATCTTAATCAACGTTGGCAAGGCCAAAGCGATATCCCGCTAGACATAATTGGTAAAGCACAAGCTGAAGCAGCAGCAGAAATGTTGGCCAGACTTCAACCTTCAATGCTGGTTTCAAGTGATTTAGTCCGTGCCTCAAAAACTGCAGAGTTCTTGTCTCACGTAACTGGTTTGGAAGTAGTTTTAGATAAAAGACTTCGTGAAACCGATGGTGGACTTTGGGAAGGTTTGACCTACTCCGAAATCGAAGAACAACATGGCGATTCATTGCGCAGTTGGCAGCAAGATATTTCAACCCCAGCCGGTGTGACTGGCGAAACTAGGGGAGCAGTTGCCGCTCGAGTTATCGATGCAATCAGCGAATATGCAAAGGTGGCGACTGGCACACTCGTGGTTGCTACACACGGTGGAAGTGCCCGTGCTGCGACCTTGGAATTACTTGGTTTGCCAATGAAGCACCACAACTCATTCAAAGTGATTTCTAATGCTGGCTGGGTGGTCTTGGACCGAGATCCCACCCACAATATCTGGAGAATTTCTGACTACAACGTCTCTGCCATGCCACCGATGCGTGAGGTTCACCTCTAAATCTGTGCTCACGCGTGTGAGGTAGTGTTCGCACGTTTTAAGGGGCTGTGGCGCAGCTGGTAGCGCACCTGCATGGCATGCAGGGGGTCAGGGGTTCGAATCCCCTCAGCTCCACGCAAGGAGGATTGAATGTCTATCCAAGACGAATCTGCGGTTTATGACCCAGAGGTGATTCAGCAGCGCTGGTTGCCTGTCTGGGATGAAATCGCGCCGTTTCGTTCGGGTCGCAAAGATGACATTCGTCCCAAAAAATACGTTCTAGATATGTTCCCGTATCCGTCGGGAGATCTTCATATGGGTCACGCTGAGGCATATGCCCTTGGTGATGTGATTGCTCGTTACTGGGTGCAAAAAGGCTTCAACGTTATGCATCCAATTGGTTGGGATGCATTTGGTTTACCAGCCGAAAATGCGGCTATTAAACGTAATGAAGATCCACGGATTTGGACATACGAAAATATTGCCACCCAAAAAGCTTCAATGCGCAGATATGCATGTTCATTCGACTGGGACAGAGTTTTAAACACCTGTGATCCAGAATTTTACAAATGGAACCAGTGGTTCTTCCTTGAAATGTTTAATCGCAAATTGGCCTACCGCAAAGATTCTGCAGTTAACTGGTGCACATCATGTCAAACAGTTTTAGCAAATGAACAAGTAGTCCAAGGGCTATGTGAACGTTGCGATTCAATGGTCACAAAAAAGAAACTAACCCAGTGGTATTTGAAGATTACCGATTACGCCGATCGTTTGCTAGATGATATGAAACAACTTGAAGGGCAGTGGCCTGACAAAGTTTTGTTGATGCAGAAAAACTGGATTGGCCGTTCAAATGGCGCTGAAGTTGATTTTGAAATCGAAGGGTTAGATCAGGTTGTTAAGGTTTACACAACCAGACCCGACACTCTTTATGGGGCGACCTTCTTCGTGGTGGCCGTCGATTCAGAACTAGCTGCTTCTTTAGCGGCTGGCACTGAAGTTGAAGGTGCATTCAAGGAATACTTAGAAGAGGTTAAGAAGTCTTCTGACATTGAGCGGCTAGCAACAGATCGTCCGAAAAGCGGAGTTTTCTTAGGTCGCTATGCAATCAACCCAGTAAATGGTGCAAAACTTCCCATATATGCGTCAGATTATGTCTTAGCTGATTACGGCACCGGTGCAATCATGGCCGTGCCTGCTCATGACCAACGCGACTTGGATTTTGCAAAAGCATTCAAACTTCCAGTTCAGGTGGTAGTCGAATCTGAAACCGATCCAGCCGAAACTGGAATCGCAACAGCAGACGACGGCCTGCATGTGAATTCTGGAAACCTAAACGGATTAAACAAAGCGGATGCAATCGCAAAGATAATTTCAGAACTATCGAACCGCAAACTTGGTAAAGCGAGTGTCAACTATCGCCTTCGTGATTGGTTGATTTCACGCCAACGTTATTGGGGAACGCCAATCCCAATCATTCACTGTGAAGATTGTGGCGAGGTTCCAGTTCCCCAAGAACAACTTCCAGTTTTGTTGCCCGATGCTGCTGGATTAGATTTAAGCCCGAAAGGCACTTCACCTCTTGGCGCTGCATCCGATTGGGTGAATGTTCCTTGCCCGAAGTGTTCGAAACCAGCTCGTCGCGATTCTGACACCATGGACACATTCTTCGATTCATCTTGGTATTACTTACGCTACTTAAATCCACAAGATGAAACACAAATGTTTGATCCAGCACTGGCAAAAGAATGGCTGCCGGTGGACCAATATGTTGGTGGCGTAACGCACGCAATTTTGCATTTGCTTTATTCGCGATTCTTCACAAAAGTGATGAATGACATGGGCTTAGTTGATTTCAACGAACCGTTTACAAAGCTTTTGAATCAAGGCATGGTCGTGATGAATGGCTCAGCAATGAGCAAGAGCCGCGGAAACGTTGTGAAGCTTTCAGATGCATTGGTGGATCACGGCGTCGACGCGATTCGGTTAACCATGGTTTTCGCAGGTCCAGCAGAAGATGACATTGATTGGTCTGAAGTTTCACCTTCAGGTTCGAAGAAATTCTTGGCCCGAGCCTGGCGTCTTTCTGGTGAAGTAACCTCAAAACCAGGCATAGATTTTTCAACCGGTGACATAACTTTGCGTCGCGCAACTGCAAAGTCGGTTTCTGAAGCAGCCATGGCCGTTGAGTCTTATCGCTTCAACGTGGCAGTGGCAAAAACCATGGAATTGGTAAATGCTTCGCGCAAATCAATTGATGGCGGGCTTTCCACTTCTGATCCAGCAGTTAGAGAAGCGGCCGAAGCCGTGGCAATCATGTTGTCACTAGTTGCGCCTTACACATCAGAAGATATGTGGCAACGACTTGGCCATCAGCCATCAGTGGCTAATGCTGGCTGGCCAAAAGTGGATGCAGAACTGTTAATAAACGAGACGGTTACCTGCGTGGTGCAGATTGCGGGCAAAATCAAGGCCAGGCTTGAAGTCTCGCCAAACATTTCCGAATCTGATTTGCAGGCACTTGCTCTCGCTGCAGATGCTGTAGTGGCAGCGCTTGATGGAAAGGCAGTGAAAACTGTCATTGTCCGAGCGCCAAAACTCGTCAATATCGTTCCTGCAAACTAGCAGTTAGTTCTAGTCTCAGACCATGACAATCGCAGTCATCACAGATTCAACTTCGTGCTTACCAAAATACGTTGTTGATCGAGATCGCATATCTGTAATTCCGGTACAGGTAACTATTGATGACACCACCCGCGATGAAGGTATTGAACTCAATTCTTTGGCTGTGTTGGCAGCGATAAATGTTGGTAAGAATGTCACTACCAATCACCCTTCGCCACAAACGTTTCAAAATCTATTTTCAACTTTGCAGATGCAGGGATACACCGAAGTTATCGCAATCCATTTGTCCAGTGAACTTTCCGCTACATACGCCGCATGTGTTACTGCGGCTAGAGAGTCGGCAATTCCAGTTCGAGTGGTAGACAGTCGTTCAATTGGCCTCGGCCTCGGATTTGCAGTGATGGCAGCGAGCGCTGCTGTTAAAAAAGGCGCTGATGTCAACGAAGTGGCAGAGATAGCTTCCAAAAAGGGAATATCGGCCCAAACCTGGTTAGCAGTTGAAACTGTTGAGCATTTGCGTAAAGGTGGCCGGATTGGAACTGCCCAAGCAATCGTCGGAACAACTTTAGGGATTAAACCTATTTTGCAAATAGCGGGCGGAAAAGTTATTCCCTTCGAAAAGGTTCGCACATCCGTCAGAGTGAATTCAAGATTGGTTGAATTGGCCAGTGAAGCGGCAAATACTTTTGCGCGCAAAGTTGAGATTGGCGTCCAACACAGCGGAAACCGAGATCGAGCAGATTCGCTAGCGAAAGAAATTGGTAAAGCTTTACCTGGAACTTCTGTAGTGGTTGCAGAGTTAGGGGCTGTTTTGAGTGCTCACGCTGGCCCTGGCGCTATTGCAGTAACAGTTTCTCCAATCTAACTAGTCCCATATAAATCCCACTTGCATCTTCTCTACAATGAAATTTCTCCAATTGCCCAATTGCTAATAATCTCAATAATTTATAGGTGCAGATTAATTGGACCGAGAATAAGAAATTCCTAGTTCCAGGCAGTTTGCTACTAATTGGGTTCATTGGCTGGAATTGGCTGCAAGCGCCTAGTGAAAATATTATTGCAGAAGTTTCTCAAACCATTTCACCAGATCCAATCCAGAGCGTTGTCACTATTTACATCACTGGGCGAGTGGCTCACCCCGGGGTTGTGGAATTACCACTCGGCGCCCGAGTAATCGATGCGGTCAATGCAGCTGGTGGCATGACCATTAAAAGGCCAAATATAAATCTTGCTCGGGTATTAGTAGACGGCGAGCAAATACTGGTTGAGAAATATCAAATTGATTCAAACAACGTAAGCGGAAAAATCAAGCTAAACCAAGCGGATGTTTCTGAACTAGAAACCATTCCAGGGATTGGCCCAGTAATGGCAAACCGAATCATCGACTATCGAACTTTGAATGGCAGTTTTCGCTCCTTTACTGATTTGGACGCAATTTCGGGTATTGGCCCAGCCCTAATGGCTGAAATGCAAAAGGTTGCCGTGGTCGAATAGTGAAATATCTTTCAGATTCTAGATTTGCAGTTGTTTCGCTTGGTTTGTGGTCAGGGGCACTTGCTTGGTTCGCAATTATCCAAGGGGCAAACCACTGGCTGTTTGTCATTGTTGTCGTTGTCATTGCCTTTCTTCATTTTTCACATAACAAGAAATTGCCAATCATCTACTTTGCCATTGGTCTAACTCTCACCGGAGCAAGACATCACTGGCTTCATCAAGCTGACTTCGAGATTGAACAACTAAGTAATCAAACCTTGCAATTCCAGATAACAAGCGATCCACAACTTGTCGCCGAACGATTTTCTGGCTCCCTAACTTTCGAGCAGGATGTTTTTGTTTACGCAGATATTGTGAAACAAGAAAATTATTTACCTATTGCGCTGACCGTGGGCGAGTCTGAGAGCAAATTGTCTACCGCATTACCTTCTTCATTATGGCAATGCAGAATGACATTGCGAAAGGCGATTGGAAATCGCAGATACCTCGCATTTGCTACTTGTAAAGATGAACCTGATTTAATTTCCAAGGAAACAAATTTGCAATTGGTGGCAGGCGGGTTTAGAAGTGCGCTTGCTGACTTGACCTATAAACAAAACCCTTCTGATGCCGCATCCTTATTGCCAGGGTTAGTGGTGGGAGACAATCAAGCTCAATCCGATGAATTGGTTAGGAATCTACGAATTGCAGGGCTTGGGCATCTCACGGCAGTGAGTGGTGCGAACGTGGCAATCTTGTTGTTATTCGTCCAGTTCATTTTGCAACGCACTCAAATCAGTGACAAATGGCGTTTAGTAATTTTGCTATTAGTGCTCGTTGCTTTTGTAGTTGTGGCTAGGCCTTCACCAAGTGTGGTGAGAGCAGCAATGATGGCTGGCGTCACATTGCTTTATTGGATTAAAGGATTACAAAAATTCTCAGAAGATATTTTGTTTCTAGCTGTAGCTGTTTTGTTGCTGATCGATCCATGGCTGGCAATCTCTTGGGGATTCGCTCTATCAGTGGCAGCCACACTTGGGCTTATTTTGTTCCCCAAGATTTGGGGAATAGATTCAAATAGTTCTTTGCCAATGAAACTAAGCAGCACGGCATTAGCTGCAAGTTTGGCCACGTTTCCAATATTGATAGCAATGGGAAGTCCAGTGACGTTTGCAACTGTGCCAGCGAACATTGTCGCAGAATTTATGGTTGCCCCAGCCACAGTGCTTGGCCTGATTGCACCACTGACTCAATTCATTCCAGGACTCAACCCACTTGCTCAACTAATCGCAAATTTGGCTGTGGGCTTTGCAGCTGCGATAGTCACGGTTGCAAGTGTTTTCTCGAATTCGATTTTCGCAATTAGTGTCTTAAGCGCGCGGGGGATCGGACTAATAGTTGTGTTAATCCTTGCATTTATGAACCGTAGGAATGTCAAAATCCTATGTGGCCTCTTTTTAATCACAATTGTCGTATTTGCAACTATCAATCGATTTGAAAATCGATGGCTCAATCCAAATTGGGAAGTAGCGGCTTGCGACATTGGGCAAGGGGATGCAACTTTGATTCGCACGGGCGAAATATCCGCAATGGTGGTCGATGTTGGCCCAGATTCGATGATTATGAAAGATTGCTTAGAGGATTTTGGCATCAGTAAAGTTGATTTATTTGTGGCCAGCCATTTCCATGCCGATCACATCGGTGGAATTTCTGGTCTGGTAGAAGTATCCAGACCATCTCGCCTAATTACGGCAGCATTGTCCTCACCGACAAGTGGCGTTCGGTTAGTGGAATCGAAAGTCGCACCGACTGTTCGAGAGATTGCTTATGTTGGGATGTATGGGCAATTCTTGGATTCACAATTTCCCGTAAGTTGGCAAGTCCTTGCCCCTGCCAATCCACCCAGTTCTGTTGATGACTCAGATGGTTCTTCGATTAACAACAATTCGGTTGTCCTACTGGTGACGACTGTGCATCATCGGATTTTGCTTACGGGTGACGTAGAAATTGATGGACAGAATCAATTGATGCAGTCAGTATCAAACCCAGAGGTCGATCTAGTCAAAGTCCCGCATCACGGTTCGGCCTATCAATCGCCAGAATTTGCAAATTGGGTGCACGCGAAGTTGGCATGGATTTCGGTAGGCAAAGACAATTCCTATAGGCATCCAAACTCCACCACAATTTTGTCCTATCAAACAGCAGGCTCAACGGTGCTCACAACGATGGAGTGCGGTCATATAAGTGTGGGAGCCAACTCTTATTCGACGAGTAGATCATGCGTCTAGGTGGTCTGCCATAGTTGCCCCGTGGCTCATCCAATTGTCTTGATCGCTGGTGGCGAAGAATTCCTCGCTGAACGTGAGGTCAGACGCATACTAAATGCGGTTCGAACGGTTGACCCGACTCTTGAGCGCAGGGACATTGATGGCTCTGCAGATAATGGCTATGAACTTTTTGTGGACGCAATATCGCCAAGTCTTTTCGGTGAAACTCCGTTGGTCGTGGTGGACAATATTGAACAGGCGTCTGACGGATTGCAATCTGCGGTTTTGGCAGCAATAGCCGATTCGCAAACTCAAACCCGAGCCTTACTTCTTCAAAAAGGGTTAGTTAAGGGCCGAGGTTTCATTGACAAAATTAAGAAGTCTGAAGCTGAAGTAATTTTGGTTGAAAAACCAAAAGGGAAAGCTTTTGATGAATTTATCATTAATGAATTCAAGGCTTTCAAACGTAAGATTGATACCGATGCAGTCAAAGCATTGCGTGATGCTGTTGGTGATGATTTGCGAATGCTGTCGGCTGCTGTTAGTCAGCTGAGTTCTGATTTAGATTCAGCCGCAATTTCCGCTGAAGATGTTGAGAAGTATTACGAAGGAATGTCGGGAGTTCCGGCATATGTGATTACTGACCACGTTTTCGAACGTCGAGTTACGCAAGCTATAACTGCATTGCGCTGGGGTGTTGAACGCGAACCAAATATGGGACCGGCAGTAGTTGCAACGGCCATTAATGTGATTCGAAGTTTGTTGCATGTTGTTAATGCGCCATCGGGAAGTAGTGAAGCGGACATTGCTCGCATGGCTGGGGTGCCGCCTTGGAAAGTAAGAACTCTTCGAGACCAAGCTCGCAAATGGCGACCAGCAGAGTTAGCAGATGCTGCGCTTTTGCTTACCTATGCCGATGCCGCACTTAAAGGTGGGCATGTTGATGAACTTGGGACAGTTGAAGTTCTAGATCCGATTCAACGCCAGGCACTGCTCGAGCGAGTGCTTGTTGAAATGGCCCAGGTAGCTAGATAAACAATAAGCTAACTAGATAATCAATCAGGAAGCTAGGTAAACAAATAGCCCCCGCATTGCTGCGAGGGCTATTTAGAAGTTTTGTTAGAGATTGTTAACTAGAGCGTCAACACCAGATTTGCGGTTAGCAGCGTTGTTCTTGTGAAGAACTCCTTGAGAAACTGCGGTGTCTAGAGTGCGCTTAGCGTCTTTAGCCAATGCTGCTGCTTCTGCCTTGTTACCAGCAGTAACTGCTTCGCGAACCTTGCGGATTGCAGTGCGAACAGATGACTTAATAGTCTTATTGCGCTCACGAGCAACTTCATTTTGCTTGTTGCGCTTGATCTGAGACTTGATGTTTGCCACAGGACTACCTTCGTTATTCGTCCCCTGAGGGAACTCCTTTTGGAGCGGGCGAAGAATAGCCTTAAACGGTGAGTGTGTGCCAATCCGCTCATGGCTCGTGGGAGACTAACCCCCTAAATCCCTCTTGAGAGCAGAATGTGAGGAAAGTGTGGCCAAGAACGCACCTGGTTCCACCCCACCCGAACTCATTCGCAATTTCTGCATTATTGCTCACATCGACCACGGCAAATCCACATTGGCCGACCGAATGTTGCAAATCACTGGGGTAGTCGACGGCCGACACATGCGAGCCCAATACCTCGATCGTATGGACATTGAACGCGAGCGTGGCATCACAATCAAAAGCCAAGCAGTTCGCTTGCCATTCAAGGCTGATGACGGTGTTGATTACGTACTCAACTTGATTGACACCCCAGGTCACGTGGACTTCACTTATGAGGTTTCTCGCTCACTAGCAGCCTGTGAAGGTGCAGTTCTGCTAGTAGATGCCGCCCAGGGAATTGAAGCTCAAACGCTTGCAAACTTGTATCTAGCAGTTGAAAACAACCTGACCATCATTCCAGTGTTAAATAAAATCGATCTGCCAGCTGCGCAACCAGATAAGTATGCGGCTGAGATTTCAAAAATCCTCGGAATCGATCCAGACGAAATCTTGCGAGTTTCAGGTAAGACTGGGCAAGGTGTACCAGAACTTGTAAATCACATCGTAAGAACTATTCCGCATCCAGTTGGCGATGCAGATGCGCCAGCTCGTGCAATGATTTTCGATTCGGTTTATGACACCTACCGGGGTGTGGTCACATACATTCGCGTAATTGATGGAAGACTCAAGCATCGGGAAAAAATCGTAATGATGTCAACCTTTGCCGAACATGAACTTTTAGAAGTAGGAGTGATTTCGCCAGATCCAATTCCTTCAGATGCAATTGGCGTTGGCGAAGTGGGATATTTAATTACTGGCGTGAAAGATGTTCGGCAATCTCGAGTGGGTGACACAGTTACTTTAGTTTCGCGCCCAGCAAAAGAAAGCCTTGGCGGTTACCGCGATCCAAAACCGATGGTTTTCTCAGGACTTTATCCGCTCGATGGTAGCGACTACCCAACATTGCGCGATGCTTTAGATAAATTGAAGCTTAATGATGCGGCGTTGGTATACGAACCAGAAACTTCTGTCGCACTAGGTTTTGGTTTTCGCTGCGGCTTCTTAGGCCTTTTACACCTCGAGATTGTGCGCGAACGCTTAGAGCGAGAATTCAATCTGGAATTGATCAGTACCGCACCTAACGTTATTTATGACGTGGTGATGGAAGACAATCGCACAATTACAGTTACCAACCCAAGCGAATTTCCAAACGGCAAAATTCTTGAAGTCCATGAGCCAATTGTTCGTGCAACTATTTTGACCCCACATGAATTTGTTGGAACTGTCATGGAGCTTTGCCAAAATCGACGCGGCATTATGCATGCAATGGATTACTTGAGTGAAGATCGAGTTGAACTTCGATACACATTGCCACTCGCAGAGATTGTTTTCGACTTCTTTGATGCTTTGAAGTCTCGCACTCGAGGCTATGCATCACTTGATTACGAAACCACAGGTGTTCAAACTGCTGACCTCGTAAAAGTGGACATCCTTTTGCACGGCGATCCGGTTGATGCGTTTAGCGCAATTGTGCACCGGGATAAGGCGTATGCATATGGTGTTTCAATGGCTGGCAAGCTAAAGGATCTAATTCCGCGTCAGCAATTTGAAGTACCAATTCAAGCCGCTATTGGTGCTCGCATCATTGCCCGCGAAACTATTCGAGCAATTCGCAAAGATGTGCTTGCAAAATGCTACGGTGGTGACATCTCTCGTAAGCGCAAACTTCTGGAAAAGCAGAAGGAAGGTAAAAAGCGTATGAAAATGGTGGGCCGAGTCGAAGTTCCACAAGAAGCATTCATCGCCGCACTTTCTACTGGGGAAACACCAGACAAAGCTGCAAAAGAGAAATAAGAATGTCAGTCCTATTGCGAATCTTGGCAGTGGACTCTTTAGTGCCAAAAGATCAGAATGAAAAATGGCTTGCCCTTGGTACAGTCATTGATACTTTCGGTAATGGATTGTTTTACACAGTCAGTGCTTTGTACTTCACACGCATCATTGGACTGTCCGCTCAGGAAGTTGGCATTGGTCTAGCTATCGCTGCATTTGGTGGGATTAGTGCGTCGCTTATTTTTGGCAGGCTTGCTGACATATGGGGTCCGCGCGGATTAGCAGTGTATGTAACTTTTATTTGCGCAATTGTGGACTTCACCTATTTGTTTGCGAATACTTTTCTAAGTTTCGTTTTAATCGCAACCTTGATTTCATTTTTAGATCGCGGTGGTGCAGCGGGTCGCAACGTGATAATCAGTCGTATTGGTGGACCAGATGGCAGAGTAAGAATTCGAGCTTATTTGCGCGCAGTAACTAACGTCGGAATTGGCCTAGGCTCATTCGTCGCAGGTATTGCACTAGTGGTTGACGAAGCCTGGGCATACCAGGCAATCATCATTGTTAATGCATTAACCACGTTCGCAAAGACTTACGCAAACTGGAAGATGCCAAATTTCCCGCCATTAGCTGGCGCAAAACATGAGAAAGCCACGCGCGCACTTCGAGATAAAGCTTTTGTCTCTTTAACCTTAGCAAATTCCGCCTTGGCAATTCACTATCACATGCTCGATTTAGCTGTGCCGCTTTGGGTTGCATCACACACAACTGCACCAACTTGGGTAGTGGCTGCTGCTTTCTTGTTAAACACAATTGCTTGCGTGCTTTTTCAAGTTCGAATGGCAAAGGGAACTGAAGATCCAGTAGCTGCAGGATTTGCAACTCGGCAAGGAAGTTATTGGTTAGCGCTTTCGACAGTTGTTTATGCAGCCGCTACTTACCCATCTTCCCCAATGATTGCAACCATTGTGATTCTTGCTGGTTCTGCAATTCACGTAACCGGTGAACTTCGTCAAGCTGCTGGGTCATTTGGTATTGGCTATGGAATTCCACCAGAACATTTGCAAGGGCAGTACCAAGGTGTTTGGAGTTTGAGTCTTAGCGCAAGCCATTTCATCTCTCCAATTGCCTTAACTTTTCTATGCCTTGGACTTGGCGTTGTTGGCTGGGTAATCCTCGGTGCAATCTTCTTATTAATGGGAGCCATCACCCCACCTTTAGTGAAAGCTGCTTTAAAGGTGCAACATGGCTAGCGGACAACTCAGCGGAGAAGTAGCGCCACTTGATGGCCTGCTACCAGCAGATCGATTGGAAAACCTTCACGATAAGCCGCTTAGTTTTTATCTGCACGTGCCTTACTGTGCAAGTCGCTGCGGTTATTGTGATTTCAATACCTACACACTCAGTGAACTTGGCGAAAACCATTCCTTGAAGTGGCTTGATGGTGTGAAGCAAGAAATAGCACTTGCAAAAAAAGTGCTTACAACCGGTGGACCTAAAAATGGTGGAATAGGTGTTACTCCAAAAATCTCAACCATCTTTGTTGGGGGCGGAACTCCAACATTGTTAGAAGCTGAAGATTTGGTCGAAGCAATTGCCGAGTTAAGGGCCGCTTTTGGCTTTGAACCAAACATTGAGATTACAACCGAAGCAAATCCGGATTCAGTTGACCTGGAAAAACTGCAAGCACTTCGTGCCGGAGGTTTTAATCGGATTTCATTTGGTATGCAAAGTGCAGTCCCTTCAGTTTTGAAAGTCCTAGAAAGAACCCATAATCCAGAAAATGTTTCCAAAGCGGTGTCGATGGCTCGTACTGCTGGTTTTGAACAAATTAATTTGGATTTGATTTATGGAACTCCAGGTGAATCAATTGAAGATTTGCAAACTTCCATCAATGCAGTACTTGCACTCGAAGTTGACCATGTTTCGGCATATGCGCTGATAGTGGAAGAAGGCACTCGATTGGCTCGATCGATTTCAAAAAATGAAATACCACATCCAGACGATGATGACATGGCAGACAAGTATCTACTGCTAGATAAAGCGTTCAGTGAGAACGGTTTGAACTGGTATGAAGTTTCTAATTGGGCAAAACCCAATAGAGAATGCCAACACAATATCCACTACTGGAAGAGCAGCAATTGGTGGGGAATCGGACCAGGAGCGCATTCGCATGTGAACGGTGTTCGCTGGTGGAATGAAAAATTACCAAGGATTTGGTCACAGCGGTTAGCAGATGGTCAAAGTCCAGCCAACGCTCGAGAGGTTTTAGATTCAAAAACGCAAGGAATCGAAGACATCATGTTACGGATGCGCCTGGCTGAAGGTATCGCTGTGTCGAAACTCGATAACAAAATAGTCGATCAACTAGTTGAAGATGGATTAGCACGAATTCAAAATGAGAATCTGGTGCTTAGTTTGAGCGGTCGACTTCTAGCTGATCGAGTTATTGATTCTCTAACCGATTAATCAACTAAAAGAGGAGGAAACAACAGACCTAATCCAAACACAAAGACGATCGCAATTACGATCGCAAGTGCGATACCGATCCAGCTTGTGATCACGGCAATTTTTACGAAAGTTTCTTCGTTCAAAGTTAAGGTTTGTTGCTTTGCAATGTTTGCAAAAACTAGGCCAAGGATTGAGCCGATAAGTGGCAGAACCCCTACAAGCCCTAGGACACCACAGACCATTGCAGCAATAGGCATAGCCGAACTGTTTTGTTGATTTGGGTTTGGCACAAAGTTTGGCGCGGGTGGTGGGGTAGGGATTTCACTCATGTTTTCCTCCGTTTGCTCAATATTCAAGCCAATTCTATGCTCAGCGACGCCAAGACAGGCCTCACGATCTCCCTTTAGAATTAGCACTCTCAAACTACGAGTGCCAAAGGATGGTCCATATGGAACGCAAGCTTTCTGTCTTGCGCGCTATTGTGGATGAATTTGTCCGTTCGGGCGAACCAGTTGGCTCGAAGGCAATAGCTACCAAACATGTGCTTGGGGTCTCGTCAGCAACTATCCGCAATGACATGGCTGCTCTTGAAGATGAGGGTTACATAACTGCCCCACACACCAGTGCAGGTCGCATCCCAACTGACAAGGGATATCGACTATTTGTCGATCAACTTTCATCAGTCAAGCCAATGTCGATTGCCGAGCGAAGTGCTATTGAAACTTTCCTCAATCAGGCTGTCGATTTCGACGACATAATGGTTCGCACAACCAAACTACTAGCTCAGTTAACCCAGCAAGTTGCAGTCGTGCAATATCCAAGTTTGCAATTGACCACAGTTCGTCACGTTGAATTAGTTGGACTTCCGAATCGTAAAGTGATGGTTGTAGTTATATCCAACACCGGTCGAGTGGAACAACGAATTGCAGAAATTGCCAATGAAATTGGTGAAGTTACTTTGGACGAATTGCGGCACAAACTGAATTCTGCAATCGCTGGTGTGTTATTTGTTGATGTGCCGAAGAGGCTTGGTGACTTAGCTGGAACGCTACCGAGTGAATTGCGCGCAAATGCGGTAGCAATTGTTGCTTGTCTATTGGAGACACTGATTGAAAGACCAGAAGAAAAAATAGTAGTCAGTGGAACTTCAAATATAGCCAAGCTTGGCCAAGAACAAGTTCGTACACTTGCACCGCTACTTGAAGCACTTGAAGAAAACGTGGTTTTGCTGAAACTTCTTGGTGAAGTTAATTCTGAAGACTTAACAGTTCGAATCGGACATGAGAATTCAATGGCAGAGCTTGTTGGGGCGGCCGTGGTTTCGGCAAACTACGGAAACCAAGCTCACGCTGTGGCTCGTCTAGGTGTGGTTGGTTCAACCCACATGAACTATGAGAACAACATTGCAGCTGTTGCTGCAGTGGCAAGTTACGTCGGTCGTATTGTGACGGAAGGCTAAACGTGGCAAACGACTATTACGCAACACTTGGAGTTACAAAGAGCGCATCCCCAGACGACATCAAAAAGGCTTACCGAAAGTTGGCACGCGAACTTCACCCTGATGTGAATCCAGACCCAGTGATGCAAGAGAAATTTAAAGATGTCACAACTGCCTACGAAGTTTTGTCTGATCCTGAAAAACGCCGCTTGTTTGACATGGGTGGTGACCCAATGGGCAATGGCGGTGGCGGATTTGGATTCGGCGCCGAGGGATTTGATTTTGGTGATGTTTTCAACACATTCTTTGGTGGTGGCGGTGGACAACGCGGTCCAATTCCAAGAATTCGCCGTGGTCAAGATGCATTGCTTCGCATCGAAGTTGACTTAGAAGAAACCATGCATGGCGTTCATCGTGAAATCACCATTGACACCGCAATTGTTTGCCCACTTTGCACTGGAAAAGGGACAGCGAAAGATTCAGATATTTCTACTTGTCAGGTTTGCAAAGGTAGAGGTGAAACTCAAACCGTCACCAAGTCTTTCTTAGGTCAAGTAATGACTTCTCGTCGATGCAATTCATGTGGCGGGTTTGGAACAGTGATTGTCCATCCTTGTCATGAGTGCGGTTCCGAAGGACGTGTTCGTACTCGAGAAGCAATTAGTTTTGACATTCCACCGGGAGTAGAAACTGGCAATCGAATTCAACTTAATGGTCGGGGAGAAGTTGGTTTTGGTGGCGGACCTGCTGGCGATCTCTATATTGAAATTCTTGAAAAGCAACATCCAATTTTTCAAAGACGTGGCCACAACCTTCATTGCAGCATGGCAGTGCCAATGACTGCAGCAGCACTTGGCGCAACTTTAAAATTGCAAACCATTGAAGGCTTAGTTGATGTGGTGATTGAACCTGGAACACAGTCGGGTTCGGTAATTAAACGTAAAAATGAAGGTGTGCCACATTTGCGATCAAATGCGCGTGGCGATTTGAATATTCACATAACTGTGCAAACGCCAACTAAAGTTGATAAGAAGCAGCAGGAATTACTTGAGCAGCTAGCCAATCTGCGCAATGAAGAGAATCCTTCTGGTGAAGTGATTGAAGAAGCATCAGGATTCTTTAGTCGCATTAAAGATGCATTTGGTGGTCGATAACAATGGGTGCATCGCTATTTCATGTAAGTACTGAACGATTAGTTTCCACAATGGCCGGCGAATTTGTGACCCTTGATGGTGAAGAGGGATATCACGCAGTATCTGTCCAACATCTGCAAGTTGGCGACGCAGTTTTACTAGCGGACGGTGAAGGGCGCTTGGCGCATGGAAATGTTTACGAAGTTCCATCAAATGAATCTGTAGTAATTGAGATAGTTGCCATCACAGTTGCACCGCCACCACAGCCACGCGTCATAGTTGTGCAAGCAATTACAAAAGGTGATCGAGGCGAACTTGCAGTTGAAATGTTGACCGAAGTTGGCGTTGACATGATTGTTCCTTGGGCCGCAAGTCGTTGTGCTGCTCAATGGAAGGGCGATAAAGAAACCAAAGGCGTAGAGAAATGGCGGATTGCTGCTCGTGAGGCAGCTAAGCAATCTCGCCGTCCTCGAACACCTCAAGTAACGAGTCTGGCTCAAACTAAAGATGTAATCCGATTGATAACTGAGACCGCACACGCCTGGGTTTTGCATGAAGATGGGGATGTACGGTTGTCTGGCATTTCAGTACCAATGAATGGGGATTTGTTGTTAGTAGTTGGCCCTGAAGATGGCGTAACGTCGGAAGAGATCGATGTCTTTACAAATGCAGGTGCTCAAGTCGTGCGACTTGGCCCAACAGTCTTGCGTACGTCTACAGCTGGAACCGTAGCTGCTGGGATTGTTATGTCCCGAACCACGAGATGGGCGTAAGGTAATTGCCATGAGTGAGTGCGTATTCTGCAAAATCGTAGCAGGTGAGATTCCTGCAAATGTGGTTTTTCAAACAGATGAACTGATTGCATTTTTGGATATTGCTCCTGTCGCTCCAGTTCATATTGTTGTGATTCCAAAGAAACATTTCGCAAATGTGTCAGAACTGAGCGCTGATGCGGAACTTTCTGCAAAAATGCTTAAAGTTATGACTGAACTTGGCGATGAAAATTGCCAAACCGGATATCGTCTTGTTTTCAATACTGGAGATGATGCAGGGCAAACAGTTTTCCACGTCCATGGACATGTGCTTGGTCAACGAGCATTGCAATGGCCGCCAGGATAAAAATGACTAAACCTAAAACCCAAGTGTCTTCGACCATTATTGTGCCAGCAAGTATTCCTATGGTTTCGCTGCTCGGAACAAGCGATGAAATTCTGCGGACCATTGAGGCTGCTATCCCAAGTGCCAAAATTATGGTGCGCGGAAATGAAATCCACTTTGAAGGCGAAAGTGAAGAAGTCGCGCTTCTAGATCAGTTGTTTGCTGAATTGCAAATTATTGTCCGAACCGGTGCTTCCATCAGTCCTGAAGCTGCACAGCGTTCATTGCATATTTTGCGAACTGAGAATTCGATTTCACCCGCAGCTGTGTTGACTTCCGATATCTTGAGCAATCGTGGCAGGACTATTCGTGCAAAAACCTTAAACCAAAAACGATATGTTGATGCGATCGATGATCACACAATTACATTTGGAATCGGTCCTGCAGGTACAGGTAAGACCTATCTAGCGGTAGCTAAAGCTGTACAAGCCCTGCAATCAAAATCGGTTAATCGAATTATTCTTACAAGACCAGCCGTGGAAGCCGGAGAGCGCCTTGGTTTCCTACCAGGAACCTTGAGCGAGAAAATCGATCCATATTTACGCCCACTTTATGATGCTCTGCACGACATGATTGAACCTGACAAGATTCCTAGGCTGATGACTAGTGGAACTATTGAAGTCGCTCCGCTTGCATACATGCGCGGAAGAACACTTAATGATGCTTTTATTATTTTGGATGAAGCGCAGAACACCACCCCAGAACAAATGAAGATGTTCCTAACGCGTTTGGGATTCGGCTCCGCTATGGTCATTACTGGCGACACAACGCAAGTGGATTTACCAAACGGAGTACGTAGTGGTTTACAAATCGTCCAAGAAATTCTTGGCGACGTTGAAGATGTTGCATTTTGTAAGTTGAATAGTCAGGACGTAGTACGCCATCGTCTCGTTGCTGACATAGTTGATGCCTACACATTGTGGGACTCCAAGAACCCACCGGCAAAGCGATAAGTATGAGCATTTTTGATATTGAACTGGTGAATCAAACAGATTCGGCTGTGGATGAGAATCGGCTTTTCTCTACCGCAAGCTTTGCTTTGGCATATCTGCGAATGAATCCAGATACTGCACTTTCAATTGCGCTAGTTACCTTGGCTGAGATGGAAGAATTACATATTCAACATATGGATGAACCGGGTCCGACCGATGTTCTGTCTTTCGAAATGGACGAATTACGAGTTCCAGCGGAAGGTGAAACTGCCGAACCAGGAATTTTGGGTGACGTGGTGCTTTGCCCAGATTTTGCTGCTAAACAAGCGGCGGAAAACAATCAAGACACCGCTAGCGAACTTGATTTGTTGTTAGTGCATGGAATTTTGCATTTACTAGGGCATGATCATGCTGAACCAGAGGAACATAAGGTTATGTTTGGCCTCCAAGGTGATATTTTGGCTGCTTTAAATAAGACGAGAGGTGCATAACGTGGATCCGATTCTGCTTGTCATCTCAGTCTTGCTTACTACATATTTCAGTGCAATCGAATCTGCCTTAACGAAATTATCAGCCGCTCGAATCGAAGTGGATTTTGCTGACCGACCAAAGCAGATGAATAAACTCCTTAAGTATGTCGGCCCGCATAGGCCGCGGTATATAAATACGTTTCAGCTGCTTTACACAATCGGTTTAGCTGCATCGAGCTTGTTTGTGTTCCGCTTTAGCAATTCTGTATTTGAACTTGATGCAACTTGGTTGCAAGATGTCACGGCAATTGCATTCTTAGCCTTGATTGGATTTGTAGTTTTTGGCGTTGGGGCAAGAACTCTCGGAAAGCAGCACGCTGAGACTTATGTTTTGGCATCGGCTGGATTAATCAGCCTAGTGAGTCGAATTCTCAATCCATTTGTAAAACTATTCATCGTGTTGGGCAATTTTGTCACTCCAGGCAAGGGTTACAGCGAAGGCCCATTTGCCAGCACGGCCGAGATACGTGAAATGATGGATCAAATCAGTGATCATGTGATTGAGGCTAGTGAAAAAGAAATGATTCACTCGGTATTTGAACTTGGCGCAACGGTTGCCCGCGAAGTGATGGTGCCACGCACTGAGATGGTCTGGATTGAGAGAACAAAGACTCTGCGCCAGGCACTTTCATTGAGTTTGCGCTCAGGTTATTCACGTATCCCTGTGATCGGTGAAGATATAGACGACATAGTCGGCGTTATTTACATAAAGGATGTGGCTAAGCGAATCTTTGAACATAGCGAAGCTCAACAGACTGAACAGGTTGACACTTTGATGCGCACGGTGACTTTCTCACCAGATTCAAAACTTGCTGATGAACTTTTAAAGGACATGCAACGTGAGCATGTCCACCTAACGGTTCTAATTGATGAATATGGCGGAACTGCCGGACTTGTAACAATCGAAGATATTTTGGAAGAAATTGTTGGCGAGATTGCAGACGAGCATGACACCGCGGAAGAAGAAATTGTTAAATTAGATGAAGACGTATTTCGCATTTCATCCCGTCTTCATATTGAAGACTTAGCAAAATTGATTCACGTAGATTTAGATTCAAACGAAGAAGGCATTGACACTGTTGGCGGCTTGTTGGCTTCAAGACTCGGCCGCGTGGCAATTCCTGGTTCCACCATAATAATTGAAGGTTGGAGACTAACTGCTGAAACAGTTGCCGGAAGACGAAACAGAGTTGGCAGTCTATTGGTAGAAAAACTTGAGCAATTGGATAATTCGGATGACTGAATTGAATGAAGAAGATCTAAAACTAATAACTTTGGCTAAAGGTGCCCGAGCAAGAATTGACGCTAAAGCCAGTGCTTGCGTTCGCGATACTGATGGTCGCACTTACTCAGCTGCATCAGTTGAATATGCTTCTAGAGAATATAAGGCTGTTGATTTAGCCATAACAACCGCTATTGCTGCCGGCGCTAGGAGATTAGAAGCAGTATGCGTGCTAGGTGACGAGGTCATTAATCTCGATGAGATTAAGAGTGTTTTGCAAGAAGTTGGCCATGTAATAGTTTGCGATGCGCAAGGCGCAGTGATTTCGGTTATCAATTAATGCAAACTCGCAGTAAAGCTGTTTTTGCTACTTTGGTAGCGGCCTTACTTTTTGCAACTTCTGCGACATCGCGTGAATTAAGTGGAGTGCAAGCAACTTCAATCTCAATCGCAGCAATTCGGTTAAGTATCGGTGCGGTTGGATTACTAATCTTTGCAAAATTATTTGTACCAAATTTCTCAGCTATTTCACTGTTAAAGAATCGCACTATTTGGATAATGGGTCTTGGTGTTGCCGGCTACCAAGCTTTCTTTTTTATTGGCACTGGCTTAACAGGTGTAGCTATTGGAACGCTCTCATCCTTGGCATTAGCCCCACTTATGGCGGGCACCCTTGGTTGGTTTTGGCAAAAGGCTAAACCAAATCGAACTTGGTGGATGTCAACATTCGTGGCTGTTATTGGTTTAGTTGTCTTGAGCTGGTCTAGCCTGCGACAAGGGGACGTGAATCTGTTGGGCGTATTAGCAGCAGTAGTGGCCGGCTCCGCTTACGCGGTATACACAGTTGTCGGGGTGAAGTTATCTCAAAACGGTGAGTCTGCAACTGCCGTATTGGCGGTTTCATTCTCAATAGGTGCAGTTCTGCTGATAACCATTAGCGGATCTCAGGTTGGGGAAGTTTTACAAGGCAACGGAATTTGGTTGTCATTGTGGCTTGGTCTGGTGGCAACTACGTTGGCATATGTTCTATTTGGTGTTGGTATTTCGAATCTAAACGCAGGAACTGTTGCAACTTTAAATTTGGCTGAACCAATCGCCGCCACGTTCTTTGGAATTGTGATTATTCACGAAACGATTTCAACATTAAGCGCGATTGGCTGTATCCTGATTGCAGTTTCTCTCTCCATCTTGGCGATAGATAGTGCAAAGGAGTCGGTGGCATGACATTTCGCGCAGGCTTCGTTTGCATTGTTGGCAGACCTAATACGGGTAAATCAACTTTGATCAACGCTCTTGTGGGAAGTAAAGTTGCGATTACCTCAGACAAACCACAAACCACAAGACATATCATTCGCGGAATTGTCCATGAAGATAATGGTCAAATTATTTTGGTGGACACTCCAGGTATTCACCGCCCTCGAACCCTTTTAGGTAAAAGACTTAATGAATTAGTGCGCACAACGTTGGCAGATGTTGACGTTATTGCAATGTGTTTTCCAGCCGACCAACCTATTGGACCTGGCGATCGCATGATTGGCGTTGACATTCAAGAATTAAAGCGATCTAAAAAAGTTGCTTTGCTGACCAAAACAGACACTGTTAGCAAAGATAAAGTTGCAAAGCGCCTAATGGAGATTCAAGAACTTGCTGAAAAACTTGAGTGGAATTGGGAACATATCATCCCGATTAGCTCAGTAAAGGGCGACAACTTAGAGACTTTGAAATCCGTACTAATTTCCATACTCCCACTTAGCCCAGCGCTTTATCCACTTGGTGCGATTACTGAAGAAACTGATGAAGCACTTGTGGGCGAACTAATTCGCGAAGCAGCTCTGGCTGGCGTGCACGATGAACTTCCGCACTCGATTGCTGTCGTAATAGAAGATATGGAATTGCGCGAAGACAAGAAGATGTTGAATATTCAGGCATTTCTTTTTGTCGAACGGGACAGCCAAAAGGGAATCATCATCGGCAAACAGGGAACTCGCCTTAAAGAGGTAGGTCAAACTGCACGTTTGCAGATCGAAAAATTGCTTGGCGTGAACGTTTATCTGGATTTGCGCGTCAAAGTTGCACCAGATTGGCAACGAGATCCAAAGCAACTTAACCGCCTAGGGTTTTAGTCCTTAGCTCAATTGCTTGTGTTATCTGCCGCAAGTTCGGAAATAAGTT
>JBIISC010000044.1:0-7889 GCA_044341215.1 Candidatus Nanopelagicales bacterium
AAGTTTGTGAGACCGAACCTTCAACACTATTTTCAAGCGGCACTAAAGCTGCATCAACTTCACCATTGCGCACTGCATCCAAAACGGCAGTGACCGTTTCGAATGGGATTAAGTGTGCATCTTTAGCTGTTGCTAGTTGTAAAAGTGCCGCTTCAGTAAAAGTACCGCGCGGACCTAAGTAAGCGATGTTTTTCACTGTCACTTCTCCTTTGGTCTCGCGTTATCAATAGCTTGAGTTTCTTCTGGACTCAGAACGGTTTCTGACTTTCCACCTGTAATGGTCTTGCTGTAGATGCGACCGATGTTATGTCCCTGAATCGAAGTGATCACAATTCCATTTGCTGCATCGTCCAAGATCGCAAGACTGAACGAAAATTGCCCGCCCATATCCCCAGTGCCGTTGTAACGCACGACCGCTAGGTGGCGAAGTGATGCTGCAACATCTCTTTGGGCAACCACAACAGACTGCCCCAAGCGGGTTACCTTTTCTAGCAAATCATCAACCCGTTCAGCCTGAGCAATTCCAGCAGCCAATACATCTTCTTCAGATGCTGTTCCACGGAAAATCAAAATCTGCTTTCTTGCTTTTCGGGCAGACAAAACCGCATAAATTGCCACCAAAAGGGATAATCCCGCGATTGCAAGTGAAATTGTTATCAAAGTCTCAGTCGGCATACGGCAGAGCCTACTGTGTGCCAATGCGCTTCGACCTAGTTGTATTCCTAACCACATTTGCCTTCATTTTGCCAGCGGAATTACCCGATAAATCCTTCATTGTGACTCTCGTCCTAGCCACCAAACAAAAACGGTCGGCTGTTTGGGTCGGTGCTTCTATTGCTTTTGGTCTACAAGCCACTATCGCCGTCTCGGCCGGTCAGCTCCTAACCAAACTTCCTCATGATCTAGTTGCAGGAATTGTTTTTATGATCTTCGCGATTGGGGCAATTGTTTTGTATAGAAGTGCTTGGAAAGAGCGAGGTTCACATCTACAAGCCGACCAAATCGTTGCGAAAGTACAAAAAACTTGGTTTGGCGCTGCCCTATTAACTCTGGGGATTGTTTTCACCGCTGAATGGGGAGATATCACTCAACTTAGTGCGGCGGCAAATTCTGCCGCCACTGGAAATGCACTTTCAGTTGGTCTTGGTGCCTGGTTAGCGGAAATTACCGTTGCCGGGTTAGGCGTTTGGTTGGGTCATCGGATTAAAGACAAGCTTCGTCCTGACATTTTGCATTTGGTTACAGCAATCGTCTTAACTCTCTTTGCATTCGTCGCTTTGTCAGAATTAATCAACTACTGATTTTCGGGTATTGAAACCAAAGTTCGTCTGCAAATTCGTGCATCAGAAATTAACAAAATTAATCAGACACGCATCAATTAAAATTTGCGCCTAAGCACAATTGCCCCTAAATTTCACTCACTCGGTCGCTGTCGCATCCCCCGTCGACAGCGGCCGAGCCTTTTATTATCTACTACTTTTAAAGCGGGAATATCACACCTGATTTCATGATTCCAAAATTATCAAAAGCCTGCTTAACAGTTTTCATTGTTTGAATTTCAAAGCGGTGTCCCAATTTTGAGTATCTTTTTCTTGTGCGACCTAGCGCCCAAAGATCTCTTTCGAATCTTCAGGTGCAAAGAATTCTTGAGCAACTGCAATAAAATTTCGGAGAGCTTTCACTGGAAGAAGTTCAGCAACTAAAAATTCTCTATCTGTAGAGATTTCAACATGCGAAGTGATACTCTCACATTTAGTAACCAATTGGCTAGACATTAAGAAGGAAGATATGGACATCAAAGAGATTTGTTTGACGTACGAAACATCAACGAATGCATTCCTAGAAATAGTGTCGGGGCTAACACCTGCAGACCTTGACCTTAAGAAAGGTGATGGCTGGTCAGCACGCCAGGTCATTCACCATGTGGCTGATAGCGAAGCGCAGAGTTACGCCCGATTGCGCCGATTGCTTGCAGAACCTGATGGTTCGATTATTCAAGGTTATGACGAAGGAGCCTGGGCAGAATGTAAAACCCTAGGTTATGAAGAGTTACCAATCGAAAATTCGTTGGCTGTTTTCAAATCAGTTCGCGCTGCATCATTAGATGTATTGCATCGGATCACTGAATCTGACTTAGAGAAATTTGGCATGCATTCAGAGGCGGGCGAATACACATTAGCAACTTGGATTAAAACTTACTCAAAACATCCAGTTGATCACGGCCAGCAAATTACGCAAGCAGTTGGTAAATAGAACTACTTGACTACTACTAGCTCAGGATGCGCTTCAACTAATTTATCTGAAACAGCCGTAGTGGCCACGATGATTGAGTTTGCCAACGTATACATGCGATAAGTGTCTGGCATTTGCGCTGATGCAATAGCTGCAGATGCGGTTGCATCAGCTGCTTTAGCCATAGTCAGTGCAAAGTAATCCTTGCCACAAGTAACGATCGTGTATGCAGAACCAGTTCCGGCATCAGTTCCAGTTTGTGGTTGAGCAAGAGTGCAGTCCACGGCAAGATACTTAAAGACAGCAGCTGGGTCTGCAAAAGTTTCTGGAGTTGAACTGTTATTCAACAATTTAGGAATTCCGAACACCCCTGCAACACCAACTACAAGCACACTTGCTACCGCAACAATGATTTTGGTGGTCTTTGAAAGCGGCTCTGAAGTCTTTTCAGTTTTGCTGCTGACTGATTTGGCTTTAACTTGCGCAGCAACAGGTGACTCATCAACGATGATGTTGGCGGTGCAATTTGGGCAAATCGCGGTTCCTGGCTCTACAACTGTCTGGCAAAGGGAGCATTTCATGGGCTTTATTGGTCCTTAAGTATCGGTAGGTCCTAAGTCTAACTGCCTTCCCGTGACCTTCCTTTTGCCCCAAAATTGTGAGTAAACAGCACTTTTTGGTACCGAATCGTTATCAAACTTCAAAATGGGATTAACTTGTAATCAAAATAATCAACTCCTCTATTGCCTAGTTACTGCCCCTGCTCCTACTCTCTGCCACGTGGTCGAACGCCCACAAATTTCTGACTGGCGTGATCACGCGCGTATCACGCTTTATTGAAGGGAAATAAATGAAGAAGACACTTTCTGTGTTGATTTCTGCTCTACTTGCTTTTGCTGGATTGACAGTTGTTTCAGCTCCTGCAAATGCAGCCGATCGCACTGTAACAATTCACTACCACCGTTTTGATGGTGCTTACGATGGTCGCACTATTTGGGCATGGGGTACTGGAAACGAAGAAGTTTCAGGTGGCGGAAATGGTGGCCAAGACGGCGTCTACATCACTGATATTGATGAAGATGCCGCAAAATTCGGCGCTACATTCTCGTTCGTCGTTTCTGATGACACCGTAACAGGTTTTGGTTTCATTGTTCGCAACGGAAACAACTGGGATGACGGTCGCGATTACGAAGGTACAAACGTAGAAAACGGAAACAAGTCACCTGTCATCAATGAAACTGGTGACACTGAAATGTGGATCGTTTTTGGATCAAACACTGTTTACTACGAAGAACCAGCTTTCCCACAGGCAGTTGATTCACCTGCAGCATCAGTAAAGGTTGGCAAGCTAATCAAGCTTGACGCTCGCACTGACAAAGCAGCAGTTGTTACTTGGACTTCAAAGACCAAGAAGGTCTGCGCTGTTGTTATGAAGAGTGGTAAGCCAAAGCTAAAGGGTCTTAAGAAAGGCCTTTGCCGCGTTAAGGCTGTTGCAGTTAGTGTCGGAGAATACGGCGCTTACAGCAAGACAATCGCTGTTTACGTAAACTAATAAACAAACTAAAAAGGCTGGTGGAGAAATCCACCAGCCTTTTTTATTACTCAAAATTATGAGATGTCGAAGACTGCTCCGACAGTGATCATGATTACATATGCAAAAATAAGTGCGCCGATAATCAACGGAATTGCTGCACCTTTTACTTTATGTTTGCGCGCACTCCAGGCATGTTCTACAGCGATAAAGACCGGTGTTAACAGAATTAATGTTCCAGGAATACCGATCAATAGCTTTACCCATAGTGGAACCGTGTCTGGTTTATCGTCGTCATAACCGAGAACTTCGAAGATTCCTTCCGAGATTCCAACTGATGCAAAACCGCAAATGACGGCAATACCTAACCATTTCCATGAACTGTTTAATGTCGTCTTTGGCATTATGACTCCCTACTTGTCCCAGTATCCGTCTGGAATTGCACTTAACGCGTTTGGCTCGCGTGGTGGGCATTGGTTGCCCGGTCCAATCAACGGTTCGAAATGCCAAAACTCATTGTCGTAACGGCGGCAAAGGCCCCACTTCCAGCCATTTAGTTCAACCCACTTGGCAGCCGACTTCAACCCTTTGTTGCGATTAATGTCGACTGCAAGTCCCCATGGATGCATGGAGAATTTCGGAGGTAGAACTGATTTAGCTGCTTCATATTTGGAGCCATACTTCGCGATTGCCTTTTTATATAAATACTGCTGATCAACGAGTCTGCGAAAACCGCTAGTCATAATTAAGGTGTAACCAGCTTTTGCTGCTGCCACTCGCACTGCATACCAACGATTTGCCATTTTTGGATTCATCGCATTGGGATGGCGGTTGCCTGGCTTGATCTGTGATGCACCGAGAGACCATTCTGAGTACTTGCATGTGCCGCGGGTTATTTCGCGCACTTTTGCAGTGGACTTGTTGGCACATACATCAAGCACTTTATCCACCGCACTAGCAGATTGGATGGGTAGGACTTGTGAGAATAAGGTCAGACTTATTAGCACTACTGCGGTACGGGTGCGTAAGGTCACTTGGTCAATCTAGCCTTAAAGTTCGCTAACTAGAAAAGGTGCGTGGATGGCTCGGAAAAATATCTTGCGTTTGTCTGACGATGAACGCCGGTTACTTGCTCGTCCCGCCTTCTATGCTGGAATGGCTTTTGCAATTCTGCTTTTATTGGTGCTTACAGGCTTAATTAACTCGCTGGATCAATCTTTAGTGTCTCAATTACACGTCAAACAACTTGGACTGCGTGATTTCTTCCGCGCTATCGAGATTCCAGGGCAGCGCCGGATTGTTTATCCTTTTGCAATCATGGTGGGTGTTCTCTTCACTTTTCGCCGAAAAGACTTATTGCCTTTGATCGCAACAGTCTCAGCATTGGTATTCACAAATGCGGTTACAGGTATGTTCAAGATCTTGACCTTGCGAGCATTTCCGAGGAATGAATTAGGTCCAGAAATTCGCACTTTGCCGATTTGGGATGCAGATAAGTTGGGTGCATTTCCTTCAGGACATGGCGCGAACGTGGCTGCAGTTTGCACGTTGCTTGTGTTGGCAGCTTTTTCCGCTCGCCCAAGATGGCGGCCATTCGCACCAGCCATTGCCGGACTTACCTTGATTCCTATCAGTGCTGTCTTTGTTAGTTCCTGGGCTTTGAATTTCCATTGGATGAGCGATCTGTTTGCAGGACTTGCACTTGGTATTTGCACAACCATCGTCGCAGCTCTTTGGGCATCACATTTGCCAGACCACTGGCGGCATCCAGAATTAGTGGGCAAACGCCGTTCGGTTGGTGCTCTAATTGTTCTTGGAACTATGGGTGTGATTTTTATGTTTGCTGGGAACTCATTCTTGCAAGAGTCATACACGTCAGTTGTGTTGGTTGTTGGTACTTTGGCAGTGATTGCGTATCTAACTTCACAATCAATTACTCGTAGAGCCTCTAAAAAATAAATTAACTAAATGGTTTTCGGTGATCTAATGAAACTGAAATCTTTCCAAGTGCTCGCCACAATCTGGCTAATGCGTCTTTATCTTGTTCGGTAACAAGATTACCCATAATTCTCAAAGCGATTTCCATCAGCCAAGTAGAACGCATTCCGATTGGACCGGCTATCTTCAAAAATTCTGTCGAAGTTAAAACGCCTGCGATTCGACGAGCTGCTGAAAAAGCGAGTCCATAATGTTGACGCAATATCTCTGGCCATGCCGCTGTCATGTTGTTGGGATTCGATGCAAGGTAATCCGCAGCTAGTCGGCCGGTTTCAAGACCATAGTCAATTCCCTCACCATTCAGTGGATTTACACAACCTGCAGCATCACCAACAAAAATCCAGTTAGCACCGGCAACGTTGCTTACTGCTCCACCCATTGGCAATAAAGCTGACCAAGGTTTTTGAACTTCACCAGAAAGTTTCCACTCTTCACGCTGTGAGTCAGCGTAGTAATCCATTAGTTGGCGCAGGTTTATATCTGCAGGACGTTTGGTGGTAGCCAAAGTTCCAACACCGATATTTACATTGCCATCGGCGAGTGGGAATATCCATCCATAACCAGAAAGAATTTGATTTTCGGTTCCGCGCAATTCCAAATGGGATGTAATCCAAGGATCATGGCTGCGTTCACTTGAAATGTATCCACGAGCTGCAACACCATAGACAGTGTCTTTATGCCACTTACGATCAAGAATGCGACCTAGTTGAGATTTCGCACCGTCGGCCACTACAACACGTTTTGCAAAAATCTTTAGATCACCAGTGTCAGTTTTGAAAAGTACCGATGTGATTTTGCCATTTTCTTTTTCAACATCAAACGCACGGGCACCTTCAAGGGTTTTAGCCCCACTTGCAATTGCCACATCGCGAATCACTGCATCGAGAATTAATCGTGGTGCTGCACTTCCGTAATCAGGAAGATTTCCACCAGGCCAAGGTAGATACAGTGTTTTCCCAAAACCATTGGCACAAAGTCCGGTGTTGCGAGCTTGGCCAGCAAGCCAGTCGCCTAACCCCATTTTGTTGAGTTCTTTAACTGCGCGTGGAGTTAAACCATCACCACAAGCTTTATCACGTGGAAAAGTCTGCGCATCGACAAGTAATACATCAATTCCATGCCGGGCACACCAGGCTGCAGCAGAAGATCCGGCAGGACCCGCACCAATGACAAGTACATCAGTCGAAAGCTCGGAAATCTGCGTCATAACTAGGCAATCGTGGCACACCAATCTCCACGCGCATCTTGGGCTCTCACATTACGATGAGCCCTACCTAAAGAGGGGATTTTGTGGGAATTCTGGACCGCTTCGAAGACCGAATCAACCGAGTAGTTAACGGGGCATTCGCTAAGGCTTTTGAGTCCGAAGTTCAACCCGTTGAAATAGCCGCGGCCATTCAGGCTGAAGTGGATGAAAAAGCTATAATTGTTGGCGCCGGTCGCACCGTGGTGCCGAACAAGTTTCTAGTTGACCTATCTCAAGCAGACTACGAGCGACTTTTAACTTACGAGAATCCTTTGAAATCAGAGATTGCGGCCGTGATTCGCGAACACATCGTTACTCAGCGCTACACCACTTTGGGTCAAATCAAAATTGAGTTAGCTGTCGACGACGATTTAACAACCGGCGTTTTTCGCGTTACTTCTTCTGCCGAAGATGATGGCGGAGCACCAATCACTTCGAGTGAACAACTAGCCAGCCGCAAAGGTCCAACCGTTGTGATTGATGGATTTGTCCATCCACTTACTCGCACTAAAACCATTATCGGTCGAAGCGAGGCTGCTGATATTCAAGTTGAAGATTCTGGTGTTTCTCGAAAGCATTGTGAAATAGATTTACTTTCAACTCCAATTGTGCGCGACCTAGACTCAACAAACGGAACTTGGATTCACGGAGAACGTATCACTGAACAAAAACTTAGTGAAGACGTTGACATCACTATTGGCACAACCGTTATTCAGTTTCGGATGCGTTAGCCATGTCTGAATTAGCGCTGACCCTTTTGCGGATGGGGTTCCTCGCGCTACTTTGGATTTTCATCTACACAATTTTACGATTAATGCGTCAAGATCTAAATCGCGTAGATGCAAAATACACAAAGAAATCCGCAATCAGTCCTAACGACTT
>JBIISC010000016.1:0-27277 GCA_044341215.1 Candidatus Nanopelagicales bacterium
CGCATCAATGCTGTTTGCAAGGGCTGAAATGAATTCAAGTTCACGGGCCACTCCCTGAGGATCTAGTGGCAGAGATGAGCCCGCTAGGGCACCTGCACCCATTGGAGAGTAGTTATGGCGGTCTCGCCAATCCTTTAATCTTTCAACATCACGAATCAGCGCGTGACAATGCTTCGCAAGTTCATGACCAAACGAAACAGGTTGTGCATGTTGCAGGTGGGTAAAACCTGGCGATGGAGTGTCTACGTGGTTTTCTGCTTGCTCAAGAAACGTGATTGCAAGTTCGGTAACTAGTTTCTCAATTGCAAAACTTTGCTCTCTGATGTACATCCGAAAATCTGTTGCAACTTGATCATTTCTACTGCGACCTGCACGAAGTTTTCCCCCAAGGTCTGAACCAAGTAATTCAATTAGGCCTCTTTCTAAAGCAGAGTGCACATCCTCATCAGCCTCTAGCGGCGAAAACACTCCGGACAAAACTTGATCGCCTAATTGCGATATACCATCTAGCATTGATTCGAGTTCAACATCGGTAAGCAAATTTGCTGCGTGTAAGACGCGAGCATGAGCCGCACTTTGACGCAAGTCGTAAGGTGCAAGCCGCCAGTCGAAGTGAACCGATCGACTTAAATTTGTCATTTCAATCGAAGCTGATTCTTTGAATCTACCACCCCACAGATTTGAATTCTTCTTGTCGCTCATTTTTTAGATGCCCATCTCTTATCTGTTTTGACTACTCAATGAAAGTAATAAATCTTGTACCCGTTTTGCAGACTCCACACTTGGTGTCACAACCATAACTGTGTCATCTCCAGCAACCGAACCAACAACATCGGCCCAAACGTTGCGATCAATCGCCCCGCCCAAATAGTGCGCTGCTCCAGCTTTTGTATGAATTACGACGATATTCATTGCCGCTTCAACGCCAGTAATCACTTCGTTCGCGACCTTACTCAATCTAGATTGCGCGTCGGAATCTAAAAGTGGTTGAGGGGTTCTTGTCGGATCTCCTGGTTGAGAAACCGCATAAATTGACTGACCGTTCTGACTTTGGATCTTTACGGCGCCGATTTCGTCAAGGTCACGACTCAACGTTGCTTGAGTCACTTCGTAACCAGCTGCGATCAAAAGAGATCTCAAAGCGCTTTGGGTTCGCACTTCTTCACGAGTAATCAAATCGATGATTCGTTGCTGTCGTGCAGTTCTAGATGGAACGTTCATTCGCTCACCAACTTTGGAAGGATGTCTAGGAAACTCTGTAATTGTTCGCGCGAGATATTCAACGCAGGAGCGAGACGCAAAACGTTTGACTTAACCGCATTGACTAAAAATCCCTGTTTAGCAGCGGATTTTGTTATTGCCGCTGCATTGTCTGAATTAAGTTCAATGCCGAACCACATTCCGCTGTAATTGACTGATTTGATTTGCGGTAAGTTCAATTGCGTAATCGAATTCGCAAACCAATTCGAAAGGTCTACTACATTTTCTGAAAAGGCTTTATCGGTTACTACATCTAATACAACGTTTGCTGCTGCCGTGGAAACCGGATTTCCACCAAATGTAGACCCATGATCTCCTGGCGCGAAACTCATAGCAACTACTCTGGTGGCGATAACTGCCCCAATTGGAAGCCCTCCGGCTAGCCCTTTGGCTAGAGTGACGATGTCCGGCTGCAAGTCATGCTGGGTGAAATTAAAAAAGCTTCCAGTTCTACCGACACCAGATTGCACTTCGTCCACAACTAACAACGCTTGATATTTCTTTGCCAGCCGCTGACAGGTTTTTAAGAACTCAGCTGTTCCAACATTCATCCCGCCTTCGCCTTGGACAGGCTCGACCACGACAGCAGCCACATCCACACCCATGACCGACTCAAGCGATGCAATGTCGTTGAAATCTGCGAACCTAACTTCGTATCCAAAAGGCCCGAAACCATCACGCTTGGCAGCGTTTCCAGTAATTGAAAGTGCACCAGAAGTTCGACCGTGAAAACCATTGTGCATTGCGACTATGACTTGTTTCGTTCCATCTGGTTTAATGGAAAAACCATATTTGCGGACGAGCTTCAATGCAGCTTCAATTGCGGTCGCGCCGTCTTGGCAGAAGAATACTTTTGAATCTCTGCCGAACAATTTAGTCAGTTTTGCCGCTAGATCAAGCGCTGATTCATGGGCATAAAGGTTGCTGGTATGTAACATTTTGGAAGCTTGTTCAGTAATTGCATTGACTACTAGTGGATGGCAATGCCCGATAACTGAAACGGCTATTCCCCCAAGCAGATCTAGGTATTTCTTGCCTTCAACATCCCAAACGTAACTACCTTCACCATTTCTGATTGCGATAGCTGGAGTGCCGTAATTTGTCATCATCTGTTGATCCCAGACTTGAGAAAAGTCAGCATTAGTTTTCATTTGGTTTCCGCCATCACCATAGTGCCGACTCCAGAGTCAGTGAAAACCTCAAGAAGTAGGCCGTGTGCTAATCGCCCATCAATGATGTGCGCTCGCGATACTCCACCTTTTACGGCTTGTAAACACGCATCCATCTTTGGAATCATTCCACTCGATAATGAAGGTAAAAGTTCTGCCAATTCTGCGACATTTATTTGTCTAATGACTTCGTCGCTATCCGGCCAATTTCTATATAAACCTTCAACATCGGTTAGAACAATCAACTTTTCAGCATTTAGCGCTTGGGCGAGAGCGCCAGCAGCGGTATCTGCATTGATGTTGTAAGTCTTTCCGTCTTTTCCTGTTGCGACGGTGCTAATTACTGGAATCATTCCTGATTCAAGAAGGGAAAGAATGTGCTCCGGACGAACTTCTACTACATCGCCAACAAAACCCACATCAACTAACTGGCCGTCAACATTTGCCAAGCGTTTTTCAGCTGTAAAAATATTTGCGTCTTCCCCACTCACTCCAACAGCCCGCGGTCCATGAGCATTTATAAGACTCACAAGTTGCGGCTGGACCTGTCCTGTCAAAACCATTCGAACTACATTCATAACTTCTGGCGTTGTTACGCGAAGTCCACCTTTGAATTCACTTGATACGCCAAGCTTTTCCAGCATCGAAGTGATCTGCGGTCCGCCACCGTGAACGACAACTGGTTTCAGCCCTGCAAGTCTCATGAACACAATATCCTGCGCAAAAGCAGCTTGTAAAGCTTCATCTACCATTGCGTTTCCGCCATATTTAACTACAACAGTAGCGCCGTTGAATCTTTGCAACCAAGGCAATGCTTCGGCGAGGGTGGCCGCTTTTTCTAAAAGAAGTTCGCGATTCATCATGACGAATACGCACTATTCTCGTGAACATACATAGCGGTCAAATCGTTTGTCCAAAGTTCAACTTCATTCACGCCAGCATTCAAATTGATTTCAATTTCCACAACTCGATTTTGCATGCTAACCAGATTGCGATCATCGCCCGTCATGCCCTTCCTGCAAACCCAAACTCCATTTAAAGCAACATCAACATTGTCAGCTTCGAACTTTGCATTTGTTGTGCCGGTTGCAGCAAGCACTCTTCCCCAGTTTGGATCTTCACCGTGAATCGCACACTTCAATAAATTGCTTCGACCAACGGCGCGAGCAACTTCTAAAGCATCTTGCTCAGTATAGGCATTAACAACTTTGATATTGATGTCCTTTGTGGAACCTTCTGCATCCGCAATTAATTGACGAGCTAAGTCTTTGCAAACCGTTTCTAGAGCCTGACTGAATTGCAGAACATTCGGTTCAATACCACTAGCGCCATTTGCAAGAAGCAGCACAGTGTCGTTTGTGGACATACATCCATCACTATCAATTCGATTGAAAGAAACATTTATTGCTGCTTTTAAGGCATTTTCTAATTCGATTGGGTCAACTACTGCGTCGGTTGTTATGCAAACCAACATGGTTGCAAGACCTGGTGCCAGCATGCCGGCCCCTTTGGCCATTCCGCCTATTTTGAATCCGTTTACTTCTAACTCACTTACCTTCGGCACTGAATCAGTTGTCATAATTGCTAGAGCTGCATCGCTGCCACCGGTTTTGCAGAGAGCAGCTTTTGCTAAATCACAGCCATTAAGAAGTTTCTCCATCGGCAACCGCTCTCCAATGAGACCGGTTGAGCAAACGACAACATTGATCGGCGCAACATTGAGAATCTTGGCCACGTGTTCAGCAGTCTTATGAGTATCGGCGAAACCATCAGGACCTGTGCAAGCGTTTGCGCCACCGCTATTGAGAATCACTGCTTTTATCAGTCCACTTTTCATAATTTCTTGTGACCACAAAACTGGTGCAGCCTTGAACTTATTGGAAGTAAAAACAGCCGTGGAGGCAAACAATGGGCCTTCGTTCACTACAAGTGCAACGTCGTGATTGCCGCTGCTCTTGATCTTTGCTTTAACCCCACTAGCAGTGAATCCTTTTGCAAAAGTAACGCTCATGGCGCTATCCCAATCTTTGTAAGTCCTGTTGCTTCGTTGAAACCAAACATCAAGTTTGCGTTTTGAATAGCTTGGCCTGCTGCGCCCTTGACTAAATTATCAATAACGACAGTAGTGACAATACGATTTGAGTGAGTATCAACAACTGTTTGAATTTGCACACTATTTGACCCTAGAACTGAAGAAGTCTTGGGTTGCTGCCCATTGCCTAGAACTGTTACAAACTCTGAATTTGAATAACGTTTTTCATATGCTGCCCAAATCTCCCCTGCTGTGACTTCCTTAACGAGTTTGGCAGTGATAGTTGCATGGATTCCACGGGTCATTGGTGCGAGTAATGGCGTTAAAGATATTTTCACATCTTTGCCAGATGCATTTCTTAATGTTTGTTCGATTTCAGGTGTGTGCTGATGAACACCACCGGTTTTATATGACGAGACAGATCCAATTAATTCGGAGGCCAATAAGGTCTCGTTTGCAGCCCGTCCAGCGCCACTTGTGCCACTAGCTGCCACTACGACAATGTCATTAGCGTCCACAAATTCCAACATCGGCAATGCGCCTAATGCAATCGCAGTTGCATAACACCCTGGATTAGCAACACGTGAGCTTTTGGCAATCACTTCTTGGCCAACAATCTCACTTAATCCATAAGTCCACTTCCCTGCGTGCGCTGAGTCTCCCGCGTAGTATTTAGTCCAATCATTCTCGTTCTCTAAACGGAAATCAGCGCCCAGATCTACAATCTTTGCTTTAGATAATTCTTTTGCAATTTCAGCAGACGCCCCGTGCGGTAGAGCTAGGAAAACCAAATCACATTCATTCAACGCTTTTGAATCAGTGGTTTTAAAAACGCCAAGATTTAGATGAGCAAGATGTGGATGTAGTGATGAAACATCTTTGCCAACATTTGACGATGCAGCCAAATATTTAAGCTCAAATTCAGGATGATTACTTATCAAGGCGAGTAACTCGCCCCCCGAGTATCCAGATGCACCGGCAATGCCAACGGTTATAGTCATTCCCAAATTATACGCATAAATGCATAAAATACAAGATTAACGGAGAGTGGCGCCTAGAGACTCGGCTGCTGATATCGCCTTGATGCGCAAATCTGCGATTTCGGCGTCTGTGAGGGTGCGATCTAAGGCTCTAAAGGTCAACGAAACAGCCACTGACTTTGAACCCTGTGGCACCTGCTCCCCTTGATACACATCAAATAGGTCAACCGAATCGAGCTCCTCAATACCTGCTGATTCAATCGCCCGCACCACTACCGATACTGGCAACTTGTGATCAACTACGAAAGCAAGATCGATTTTGGCCAATGGGAAGGTCTTTATGCGAGATGCGGTTACAACTTCACTGTTCAAATACGAAATTGCTTCAACATCCAATTCAAACGCGCAACTTCGAAGCGGAAGTCCATATTCTTGAACTACACGCGGGTGAAGTTCGCCCGCGAAACCAACAATGCTGTTCCCCATCACAATGGCAGCACATCTGCCAGGATGCCAAGGCGCCTGATCTGCTTGCAAGACCGACGCACCTACATGATTTAAGTTAACAACTTCGATTGCGAGAGCTATAGCCTTTTGCCAATCCCATTTATCTTTAGCACTAATTAACGTTTCGCCATTTTCGCGATCTCCACAAAGTACCGCTCCGACATACCAAGGCTGAACTGGAACCGCTTCGTTCAACTTTGCTAGTTGTTTATCGGTTGGTCGTTTCTCAACAGACAAGATTTCTGCTTTAGGTCCATCTGTAGGAAGAACAATTAGACCTTGCTCGTATACAGCGACGTTCGAATGACCGCGTCCAAAGTTGCGACGTGCGGTTGCAAGCAGCGGAGCCAAAATTGTGGTGCGCATAAAGGGTTGTTCAGCACTCAAAGGATTGAGTAATTCCATTGCAACTCGTCTGCCATCATCTGCAGGGATTCGCATTGAATCTAATTCTGTCATTGACATAAATGGATACGACAAAACTTCTACAAGACCATTTTCGCTCAACATTCGAGCCACACTTCTACGAAGTCGCTGAAGATCTGTCAATCCATTTCCCGCAACAGCCTGTGGCACGATTGAAGGAATTCGATCATAGCCATTAATTCTCGCTACTTCTTCGCTCAAATCTTCCATCATCTGCAAATCAGGTCGCCAACTCGGAACGGTCACTTCATACTTGGAACCAGAAGTCTTAATTTGGCAGCCTACAGATTCCAAAGCGGATATAACTTCTTCTTTGGCGTAATCCACACCTACGCGTTTGAAAGCGAAGTCAGCATCGACAGTAATTGGTGCTGGTGGTTTGCGAATATCTGCCTCGACTGCACCAACTTCTTTTGCATTGCCAAATTCTGTTAACAGAGAAACAGCTCGCGCTGATGCTATCGGGCCGAGTTCGTGATCGGTTCCACGTTCAAAGCGCCGCGATGCTTCAGACGACAACTTATGAGCTCTTGATGTTCTGGCAATATCTCCTGCGGTAAAGCAGGCCGCTTCGATAACAATATTTGTTGTCTCATCGGAAATCTCAGTGCTGGCCCCACCCATAGTTCCTGCCAACGCGATCGCACCAGAATCATCTGCAATCACAATGTCCTGTGCATCAAGTTTTCTATTAACTTCATCAAGGGTTTTGAGGCTTGCGTTTTTGCCGGCACGGTCAACCTTGATGCCGCCTTTGAGTTTGTCCGCATCAAATGCGTGTAATGGTTGCCCAAGTTCAAGCATCACATAGTTGGTGACATCTACGGCAAGGGAAATCGAACGCATACCCGCGAGCGTGATTCTTCGTTGCATCCATGAAGGTGACTTTGCTCGTGGGTCAAAATCCGTCAAAGTACGCAGAACGATTCTGGAAACTGTAGTTTTATCGGAAATATTCACTGTTACGGCAGATTTATTTGCACTGATTGAACTGTCAATACTTGCTGGGTCATTCCATTTCCAGCCGGTTGCAGTGGCTAATTCACGAGCCACGCCGCGCATTGACATTGCGTAACCTCGGTCTGGTAGAACCGAAATATCCAGAACTTCTTCTCTCAATTGCAATAGTTCAATTGCATCAGTTCCGAGTTCAGGATCAAGTCCAAGTTCTATCAATCGAATAATCCCATTGTGGTCATCACTCAAGTTCAACTCACGCGCACTACAAATCATCCCATCCGAGGTGTGACCATAGGTTTTCCTAGCCGCAATCTCAAAACCGCCCGGCAAGCAAGCGCCTGGCAGTGAAACCACAACTTTGTCTCCGACTAAGAAGTTCGAAGCACCACAAACAATTCCATGGACCTTCTTTGCACCAACTTCAACTTGGCACCAGCGAATCGTCTTGCCGTTTGCTTGCGGCTCTTCAACAAATTCCAAAACTTTGCCAACTACAACTGGCCCACGCAAATCTTCGCCGTGCTTAATGATTTCTTCTTCTTCAAAACCGAGTCGGGTGTAGATGGCTGAGATGTCTTCAATTGTTGTTTTAGCTGGAATCTCAACAAATTCTTTTAACCAAGAAATGGGTATCCTCATTAGACATCCATCCCGAACTGGCGCGAGAAACGGATGTCGCCTTCGACCATGTCGCGCATGTCTGTCACAGTGTGACGGAACATCAGTGTGCGCTCGATTCCCATGCCAAAAGCAAATCCTGCGTATTCATTTGAATCGATCCCGCATGCTTGTAGAACTAATGGATTAACCATTCCGCAACCACCCCATTCGATCCACTTCGCACCACCCTTAGCGGCCGGGAACCACAAATCTAATTCGGCACTAGGTTCGGTAAACGGAAAGAATGAAGGACGTAAACGAATTTTCGCTTCATCACCAAACATGGTTTTTGCAAAGTGCTCCAAAGTGCCGCGCAGGTGCGCCATTGTCAAACCTTTATCGATCGCGAGACCTTCAATCTGGTGGAAAGCTGGCGAATGCGTCGCGTCAAGTTCGTCTGTGCGAAAAACTTTGCCTGGCGCTGCAATATAAATTGGAGGCTTGCGAGTAAGCATCGTTCGAGCCTGAACAGGTGAAGTATGAGTTCGCAAAACCAAATGCGAATCTTCGGGAGCCACAAAGAATGTGTCTTGCATACTTCTAGCCGGATGATTCGGTCCAATATTTAGCGCATCAAAGTTGTACCACTCTGCTTCGAGCTCTGGGCCATCAACTATGTCCCAACCCATTGCAACGAAAACATCTTCGGCTCGTTCCATAATTAGACTTAACGGATGACGAGCTCCACGTGGTGCGGTTTGAGCAGCGAGAGAAACATCAACTTGCTCGTGGGCAAGCATTCTGCTTTCTTCTTCATCTAATAAAACTTCTTCGCGGACCTTCAACGCTTCATTGATTTCGGCACGGGCCTTGCCAATCCGTGCACCAGCGTCAGCCTTCGCGGCTGGTGGCAATGCTCCGATCTCTCGGTTGGACAATGCAATTGGAGATTTATCTCCAGCGTGAGCCAATCTGGCAGCCTTGAGGTCTTCCAATGTATTAGCCGAATCAAAGGCTGCAAGTGCTTCAGCCACGGCCTTTTTAACAAAATCTGCAGATAGCGAATTAGCAGCAACTTGATCGGAATCTTTTTTCGATGCTGACACGCTTATCCTCTCTTTTGGTGTGCCTATTCTACAAAATCAAGGCTATTTATCTTGAGCTGTGAAACTCGCAAAAACACAAATTCCAACTGCCATAGCCGCATTTAGGCTTTCAACTTTTGCCATCATTGGAATTTTGACAGCTGTGGTCGACAATTGAATCAAATTATCCGTTAGCCCACCGGCTTCGTTTCCTACCAGCCAAATATGCGGTGCTTGCAAATCTAGAGAATTCATCAATGTTGAGCCGTTACCGTCAAGCGCTAAGGAATTGATGCCACTCTTATTGGTCCAAATCAATAGTTCTTCTTCTGTTACACCAGAAATAATCGGGACCTGAGCGAATGCGCCTGCGGTCGAGCGAACAACTTTTCCACTCCACACATCGGCGGTGCCGGCTAGTGCAATCACGCTATCCGCGCCAAAAGCAGCAGCTGTTCGAATAATTGTTCCGACGTTTCCAGGATCTGAAATTCGATCTAAAACTATTGAAAATCTCTTTACTTGCATATCCATTAAGTTCAAATCTGGCATGTCGCAAACAGCATAGATACCTTGCGGCGTTTTAGTGTCGCTCAACGATTTGCTAGCTGCTTCATTTATGCGATAAACCTTAAGCCGAGATTTTTGCGCAAATTCCACTACTTCGGAGTCGTCGATTGCCAAAATATAATTCGCAAGACCATTTTCAACTGCAGAAACAATGTTCTGTGGTCCTTCCACCAAGAATTTCCTTGATGTGCGTCTACCTTTTGCGTCTAATAAGAATCGAGCCGTGCTCACCACATCCGAATGAGGACCCAGAGGATCTGCATGCAGTGATGACACGACTCGACCTAAAAATTACTAATTAAGCTGCAGGCAATGATGATTTAGCAACTTTAACTAATGCTGCAAATGCGGCATCATCGTTAACTGCTAATTCAGCAAGCATGCGGCGGTCAACTTCAATTCCAGCAATTTTCAATCCCTGGATAAATCGGTTGTATGTCATACCGTGGTTACGTGACGCAGCATTGATGCGTTGAATCCACAATTGACGGAAATCACCTTTACGGGTACGACGATCTGCATATGCGTACACCAATGAGTGGGTAACTTGTTCTTTGGCCTTGCGGTACAAACGCGAACGTTGACCACGGTAGCCGCTGGCAGCTTCGAGAACTGCGCGACGTTTCTTATGAGCGTTTACCGCTCGCTTAACACGTGCCATGAAATTCCTCCAGTATCGATTTCGGGATGTCTATCGCAAGCCAAGCAAACGCTTAGCAGTCTTGCTGTCGCCTGGGGCAAGTTCGCTAACACCATCGAGACGACGGGTACGGCGAGATGACTTTCCCTCAAGCAAATGACGCTTGTTTGTGCGTTCGTGCAAGACCTTGCCTGAGCCGGTCAATTTAAAACGCTTTTTCGCACCGGAGTGCGTTTTGTTCTTCGGCATTTTTCGATCTCCTTCGATTTAATGCAAGCGGTCTCAGACAGCGTCTGAAACTTCTTCGACAGTTGTGGATTCAACTTTCTTTTTTGCAGATGACTTGCCACTTCGGTTAGGGCCAATGACCATAACCATATTGCGACCATCTTGCAGTGGAGCAGCTTCAACAGTGCCAACTTCAGCAATGTCTTCAGCCAGGCGTTGCAAAAGTTTGTAACCTAATTCTGGGCGACTTTGTTCGCGACCACGAAACATGATCGTGACCTTAACTTTGTCGCCACCTTTTAGGAATCTTTCGATGTGCCCTTTTTTCGTTTCATAGTCGTGAGCATCAATTTTTGGACGAAGCTTCATTTCCTTAACCACTGTATTGGTTTGGTTTTTACGAGTTTCGCGTGCCTTTTGGGCTGCTTCGTATTTGAATTTTCCGAAATCCATCAATTTACAAACTGGTGGACGTGACTCTGGTGCAACTTCGACCAAATCTAGGTCTGCATCAATTGCCATCTGCAAAGCAGTTTCAATTGAAACAATCCCAACTTGTTCGCCTTCTGCGCCAATAAGCCGCACTTCGGGAACCCGAATACGATCATTGATACGTGTCTCGACGGTGATAACGCCTCCTTGAGAGTTGGTAACCACGCCTGCGAAAAGAAAAAATCCCGCTTAGCAAGCACAAGCGGGACACCAGAAATGCAGTTGCATTTCACCATTAACACCAAAGGTGCTAATTCGTGACCGTAGCGCCAGAAGCGCTTAGGTGGGAGTGAACTCCGCTTGTACAACACCCCGATGGCGGGGCGTTTGGTATAGGTGGAAGTGTAGCCCTGTGAGCGACTCAAGCCAAAATGACCAATCTGTAACCGCCGTACGAGACCTTGCCGCTCTTGCGGCAGTCGAAATCGTGAGCCTCCATGCCGTGGATCTGATGACTGCAGCAGCAGTGAAATTAGGCCTTTTTGAAGGTGGCGAAGATAAACGCGACCTAGCCGAAGCCCGAATTCTCATCGATGTCTTAGCGGGGTTTGTCGACGCTGCCGCTCGAAATATCGGCCATCACCATGCAGCACCTTTGCGAGATGGACTTTCTACTTTGCAAAAAGCTTTCCGTGAATATTCATCTATTCAAGATGAACCAGGCGCTGCTCCAGGTGAGCGTTACACCGGATATGTGGCTCCGAACTAATTCTTCATATTTGCTAGTTGTAACAATGCCAATCCTTGAACAGCGAATCGGTGTTCGCTACTCATGTCGATTAACATCGCATCAATATTCGATTCGACACATGTCAGAGCAATTGCATTAGCCCACTGCGCAATTGGACGAGCATCCGAGTTCCATTCTTGTAAAGTTTGCAAACTCGTGAAAACTGGCAGACCCACTCGCCCATCTGCAGATTTAAAAGTTACTTGAGATATGTAACTATCTTTTTCAGCGTTGTCTAAATTCTTAGATTCAATCTGCGCAACAACAGGAACTAGTAGTCTAGATTTTGCTAGAACGTTGATCACTGACTGCTCAGTTTCGACAGAGGACGCATGCGTATGCAATTTCAAGGCATCGAGAAGTTCAGGATCTGCCGCACCATCGTCGCCAGAAAATTCTGAAGTCAAAATCTCAGTTCCGAAACGTGACATGTCTATAGACGGCAGGCGTGGATATCGGTGACCAAAATGCCGCGAGCACCGATTTCGTATAGCGAATCCATGACTCCATGGACATCTGCTTTCAGAACCATTGCGCGCACTGCGGCCCAATTTGGATCAGCAAGATCTGAAACTGTAGGACTTTCAATGCCTGGAGTAATTGCGCAGGCTTCCTTAAGAGTTTCACGCTTAATGTCGTAATCAACTAGTACGTAAGCCCGGGCCACCATCACACCTTGTAAACGTCTTACAAAAGTCTCAACAACTGGATCGATCTCAGCGCCCTTGCGCCGAACAACAATCGCTTCGGAATCAAATAATGGTTGTCCAATGATTTCTAGGCCAGCTTGACGTAATGTTGTACCGGTAGCAACAACGTCTGCCACCCAATCTGCTACACCAAGTGCGACCGCATTTTCAACAGCCCCATCAAGTTTGACAATCTTGGCGGTAATTTTGTTTTCATTTAACCAGTTTTGCAACAGCGTTGGATACGAGCAGGCAATTCGTTTGCCGGACACGTCAGCGATTGAACTAGCAGTTCCGATTGGCGCTGCCAAGCGAAATGTTGATGTTCCGAATCCAAGTTCCAAAATTTCGTCCGCAGGAGCTGCAGAGTCAGAGAGCATGTCTCTGCCAGTAATTCCTAAATCGAGTTTTCCACTTCCAACATAGATTGCAACATCCTTTGGGCGTAGGAAAAAGAATTCAGCATCATTCAACGGATCATTGATTACTAACTTGCCTTCACTTACTGATGCAAGATAACCAGCTTCGCGTAACATCTCTTTAGCTGGTTCGGCTAATTGACCTTTATTCGGAATCGCAATACGCAACATAGTTATAACTTTCGGTAAACGTCTTCTAGTTTGATACCGCGAGCGAGCATCAAAGCCTGGATTTGATAAAGCAGTTGGGAAATTTCTTCGGCAGCACGCTCTTCTGACTCAAATTCGCAAGCCATCCACGCTTCAGCTGCTTCTTCAACCACCTTTTTACCAACCTCATGCACACCACTGGAAACATGGCTGACGGTGGAAGAACTTGGGTCTTTAGATTGGACCTTTTCGTTTAGTTCAGACCACAGATTGTCGAAGGATTTCATGCGCAAAGTCTACTTACGGATTTGCTTCAAGACGTCGAGTGAAGCAATAACGGCTTCGGCCGCCTCTACCCCTTTATTGTCACCGGCATAAGGGATATTGCTGCGATCTTTAGCTTGCTGTTCGTTGTCCACGGTTAACAGGCCAAAACCAATCGGTTTTAGGGTTTGCAAAATGATTTGATTAATGCCAGAAGTAACCGCATCACATACATATTCAAAATGTGGGGTATCTCCCCTAATAACAACACCTAGCGCTACAACTGCGTCAAAATTATCAAGTGCAACTCGACTAGCTAGCGGTATTTCGAATGCACCGGCTACTCGAAAAACTTCGTAATTGACTTCAGCCTTAGCCAAAGCTTCTTTAGCGCCATAAATTAGTTGATCCATAATCTCGTTATGCCAAGCTGATGCGATGATTGCAACTTTTGAACCCTTAGCATTTTGACTGAAAGTTGGTGCGCCTTCACGACTCATTATTTCTCCGCCTTAATGTCATGGCCCATTTTGTCCCGCTTGGTTCGAAGATAGTCAATGTTTGTGTCGGTCGGAGATATTTCGATTTGCACGCGTTCAACAATCGATAATCCGTAACCTTCAAGTCCAGCTCGTTTAGCAGGATTATTTGTTAACAAGCGCATTGTTTTAATCCCAAGGTCAACCAAGATTTGTGCGCCGATGCCATAGTCTCGACTATCAGCTGGCATACCTAGTTTTAAGTTTGCCTCAACTGTGTCAAAACCTTGCTCTTGAAGTTCATAAGCCTGCAATTTGTTGAGAAGGCCAATGCCGCGACCTTCATGACCACGCATGTAAAGCAGAACTCCACGGCCTTCATGTGCAATTTGTCGCAAAGCTGCATGCAGTTGTGGCCCACAGTCACATCGCATTGACCCAAATGCATCACCGGTTAAACACTCAGAATGGACTCGAACTAGAACTTTCTCACCAGCACCAATGTCACCCAAAACTAAGGCTACGTGCTCGACTCCATCTACCTTGCTCAAAAAGCCAATTGCTTGAAAATCGCCATATTCGGTTGGCATTTTCGCAGAAGCAATTCGTTCAATTTGATTTTCAGTATGGCGGATGTGAGAGATTAATTGCGCAATACTGATCATCTTTAAATTATTTTTGTCTGCGAATTCTCGGCAGGCATCAGCACGCATCATCGAGCCGTCGTCATGCACAAGTTCAGCAATCCCTCCGACGGGAGCAAGTTTTGCGAGTCTTGCTAAGTCGACAGCTGCTTCAGTATGGCCAGCGCGACGAAGTACACCGCCAGAAACTGCTCGCAATGGAAAGATGTGACCTGGACGAGTGAAATCCGCTGCGGTTGATTTCAAGTTAGACAGCCTTGAAATTGTGACGCTGCGGTCACTTGCGGAAATGCCAGTTGAAATCCCGTTTTTTGCATCAACCGAAACTGTATAAGCAGTACCTTTTGCATCTTCGTTAACACTAGTCATTGGTGGAATATTCAGTCGATCTAACCACTCGCCAGGCATTGGCACGCAAACAACTCCGCTTGTATGGCGGATTGTGAATGCCATCAATTCTGTCGTCGTAAGTTCCCCAGCGAAAATTAAGTCACCTTCGTTTTCACGATCTTCATCATCAACTACAACTACCGCTTCGCCACGGGCAATAGCGGCAATTGCGTCTTCGACTGAATCTAATTCCCAATTTGTAGTCATTATTTTTGCAGCAATCTTTCTACGTGACGTGCAAGGATGTCGCTTTCCAAATTAACAAGATCACCAATTGTTTTAGCACCTAGATTTGTGTGGGTCAACGTGGTAGGAATCAACGAAACTTCAAACCAACTGTCGCCTAAAGTCGAAACTGTTAATGAGGTGCCTTCTACGGTTATCGAACCTCGCGCCACTACATATTGCGAAATGGATGTTGGCAAGGAAACACGAACCACTTCCCAGTCAGGATGTGGGGTTCGAGCCAAGATTTCACCTACGGCATCTACGTGCCCTTGAACTATGTGTCCGCCTAGTCGAGTGTCGGGCAACATAGCCAATTCGAGATTTACTTTATCCCCAACTTGTAGTTTTCCAAGGGTTGTCATTTTCAGGGTTTGACCCATGACATCAGCACTAAAGGTGTCGTCTGTGATGTTGATAGCTGTGAGGCATACACCGTTGACACTCACACTGTCGCCGGCGGCAATAGACGCACAAAATGGGGCAGATATCTCGATTACCGCAGCGTCATCTGTGAGTGACAGGTTCGATATTGAGCCTAGAGCGCTGATAATCCCGGTGAACATGCCCCAAGTTTACCTCTGCCTCAATTGAGCACATAAACCGTGAGTGCATCTCCACCAATTCTTCGCTGTTTTTGCACTTTCCAAAGACTTCTATCAAATTCTGGGGCCTTGAGCCCAGTGTCAAATTGGCTATCGCTTTCGAAAACCCAAATTTCGTTGACTAGACCCGCATCTAAGAAAGCTTGCGCCAAAGCCTTACCGCCCTCTAGCAAGACTGATTGCACGCCATCTTGAGCCATCAGCGCCAGCGCTTCATTTGGATCGCGAGTGACAAGACGTCTAGCCGTCGGAACTTGACCGCTCACATCAGTTAAACCCATTACATATGCGGCTGGTTGCCTTTCAACATCTTCGATGCGGGCATCTAGTTTTGGCAAATCTATTCGTGCAGTTTCTGTTCCTACCAAAACGGCATCTGATTGGGCTCGCAATACGTGGACCAGTTCGCGAGATTCATCATTGGAAATCCATTTACTGCTGCCGTCTTCTCTCGCAATGAATCCATCTTGCGTGCTTGCAAATTTCAAACGCACATACGGAGATTTTGTTTTTTGAAAATACAACCAAGATATAAGCGATGGTTGCGCTGCATCCTCGCCAACTGCGCCCAATACTTCAATGCCAGCAGCCTGGATTTTCTCAGCACCCCCAGAGGCTTCTGTCGGATCTGAAACCGCGTAAACCACCCGTGCAACTTTTTTAGAAATCAGTAAATCAGCACATGGTGGCGTTTTACCAAATTGTGAACATGGTTCGAGTGTCACATAGACGGTTGCACCAACAATTTCATCACCAGCCATTTCGACTGCAATAACTTCAGCATGTGGACCGCCAAAAACCGAGTGAATACCGAAACCAATTTCAATGCCGTCTTTGACAATTAAACATCCAACTTTTGGATTAGGTGTTGGTCTTGCAAGAGACGCATCAACGCGATTGCAAAGTTCTGTCATGAACTTTTCGTCTGCGGATGTCACCCGCCACACCACCAGGATTTGTCATGAGCGGATTGAGCTAATGCTCGCAAATCACTGCAAGCTTTTGCCGGATTCTCGGTGCGGAACACAGCATGACCTGCAACAAAAATATCTGCTCCAGCGTCTGCGCATTGTTCAATAGTTTTAGCGCCCACGCCACCATCAACTTGAATTGCTAGTTTCAGATCATCGCGACCAATAATTTCCCTTGCCCGCTTAACCTTTCCAAGCATGTCCGCCATAAATGACTGACCACTAAATCCCGGTTCCACAGTCATCACTAAAAGCATGTCTAGATGCGGTAACAATTCTTCAACAGTTTCCAACTTAGTGCCTGGCTTGATTCCCATTCCGACTAATCCACCTGCGGTGCGAATACCTGCGATCACCTGACCGGGATCCTTGGCCGCTTCATAATGGAAGGTGACACTTTTGCAACCAGCTTCCGCATATTGTGGTGCCCAACGTTCAGGATTTTCGATCATTAAATGCGCATCAATCGGGGTTTTAACTATTTCCAACAAACACTCAACAATCGGCATACCAAAAGTGAGATTTGGCACAAACTGATAATCCATCACATCAACATGCAAATAATCACAAGCATCTTCAATACCTTTGACTTCAGCTCCAAGATTTGCCAAGTCACTTGAAAGTATTGATGGGTTAATTGAAACAGCCATGGCTCAAGATTAGTCTCGAGTTAGCAGAGCAATGAACATTCCGTCCGTGTCATGCAGGTGCGGCCAAAGTTTCACGAAATCCCCTTGGTTTGGCAGTTCAGAGGCATGTTTTAGACCTGGAATGTTCTGCAATGAATCGCTAGCCGATAGCAAACGCACCGATTTATTGGCAGCCAATACGTCTTCAACAACAAAGTCGGTTTCAGCTAGGTGTGGAGAGCAAGTTGCATATGCCACTACCCCACCAGGTCTGATTGCCCGTAAAGCATTCTCCAATAGATAGCGTTGGATTTTCGCTAACGCACCGACGTCCTTAGGCTGCCGGCGCCAACGGCTCTCGGCTCGACGACGCAAAACTCCAAGACCTGTGCAAGGGGCATCAACTAGAACCCGGTCGTAATCACCCGTGGCAAATTGTTCGTCTGTGCCATCAGCCACAATCGTTTCGTGCTGCCCAATGACAGCTCGCAATGAGTTTTCAACTAGTTTTGCGCGATGCGGCCTTAATTCAACGGCAGTTAATTTCGCGTTTCGAGAAAAAGCAAGATATTTAAGCAAAGCAGCTTTACCGCCAGGCCCCGCACAAAGGTCAAGCCATTTTTCATCTGGCCCAACTAACGGCGCAAATGCGAGTGTTAGTGCAACTAATTGCGATCCTTCGTCTTGCACTCCAGCTCGACCATTTCTTATTTCTGGAATGCTATGTGGTTGAGAATTGATTTTGACGGCATATGGAGAGTAATGGCCCTCGTCACAACCTTTATCTAACAAATCTTCAACCACATCTTGCCCAGCTCGACTAACTCCAGTGATGGCAGGTCTTTCGTTATTGCGAGCTAGAAGTTCTCTGATCTCATCCTTATTGTTGCCAAGCGCATCCCGCAATGCGCTAACAATCCATCGTGGGTGAGAAAACTCTACTGATAATTTGTCTAACTCTTCTGATTGATTTTGAGTGACAAGTTCTATCCAAGTGTCTAAGTCTTTTTCACTCGCGCGACGTAAAACTGCATTTACAAAACCGCCAGCACTACGAAGCCGAACATAGGCCGCTAAATCAACAGTTGTCGAAACAGCCGCATGATCGGGCACCCGCATAAACAAAACCTGATAGACGCCGAGCCGCAAGACGTCACGAATTGGTGGGTCAATTCGATCTATTTCTCGGTCACCAGCTTCCACCACTATGGCATCGATTAGACCTCGCATTCGCAAAGAACCAGAGACCAATTCCGTTACAAATGCAGCATCTCTTGAATCAAGTTCGGCGTCTTCTATATGTTTTGGTAAAACCAAATTTGTGTATGCATCATTTTGCGCTACATCCGCTAGAACATCGTAAGCAACTTCACGGGTATTTCTAGCCATTAGTAAATACACCTGAGTTTTCTCGTAAACCACGTGCCCAGTCGCCCGCGCTCATCCAACTCTTTCCAGCTGGCTTAACATCACCTAATTTAATTTCACTTGAACCAGTGCCTACACAAACTTCAGATTTATTGATTCGCATCTGCCCTGGTAACAATTCTGCTTCTTGAAGAATTTCAACTGGTCCTACTTCTAGTCGATTTCCATCGAGCGTAGTCCAAGCACCTGGTTTTGGAGTAAATCCCCGAATGTGACGGTTAATGGCTAACGCGGGATTACGCCAATTGATCTCCCCTTCAGCGGGTGAAAGTTTTGGAGCAAAGGAAACTTCTGCGTTGTTTTGTGGAACTGGTTTCGCTTCACCTGATTCAATTGCATTAACAGTTTGCAACACCAATTCTGCGCCCAGAACTGAAAGCCGATCTAACAATTGTCCTGCTGTCTCTTCGGTTCCAACTTGAGTCGTCACTTGTCCGAATATTGCACCCGAATCCATCGATGATTCCAGTGCAAAAGTTGTCACACCGGTCACTTCGTCGCCATGGATGATTGCTGCTTGAACAGGTGCGGCACCGCGCCAAGCTGGCAACAAGGAAAAGTGCGCATTAATCCAACCATTTGGGAAAACTTGCAATGCATCATTTTTAAGAAGTTGCCCGTATGCGACGACAACGGCCAAGTCCGCTTGCAAAGCTTTAAGGGTTTCAAGCGTTTGCGGAGCGTTTATAGAATCTGGTTCGATTAACAAAAGATTGTTTTGTGCCGCAAAAGTAGCGATTGCACTTGATTGCGGTTTATTACTTCTACCTTGGGCGGCAGGCGGTTGGGTGATGACAGCAACTATTTCGTGTTCACTCTTTAGTAATGCTTCTAGTGTTGGAATTGCAACGGCAGGAGTGCCAGCAAATGCAATTCTCATTAACCAAGTCCGGGAGTAATTGAATGCGGACTTAATTTGATTTGTGCAGTTGGAGCGCCGAACCATTCTGTTTCGCGAATAACTTTCATCGCCGCTTTTCGACCTTCGGTGTCTAGCCGATCAATAAAGATAATGCCATCAAGATGGTCGGTCTCATGTTGGATTGCACGGGCAAGAAGTTCAGTACCTTCAATCAAAACTGGTTCGCCATACATGTTCTGACCCTTGGCCACCACCCGCAGTGAACGCTTAGTGTCAAAAGTTAGGTCTGGCAGTGACAGACAACCCTCTGGGCCATCTTGTAGCTCGTCACCTAGTTCGAGACTCGGATTGATCAAATGCCCGACCACATCGTCAACCCAAAATGTGAATACTCGTAGTCCGACGCCAATTTGGGGTGCTGCCAACCCGGCACCTGGCGCAGCCAACATAGTTTCAGTTAGATCGGCAACAAGTTGGCGAAGTTCTTTATCGAAATCAACGACGGGTATAGCTGGTGTGGTGAGCACTGGGTCGCCGAATAATCGAATGGTTTGAATTGACACATGGCCATTCTAAATGCTGACCCAACCGCAGATTCCTTAAAGCGCAATCGGGTCGACTTTTGCGTGGAATTTTCCCTTTGCTTTGCTCGCGGTGCGCTTAGCAATCACTAGGCGAATCTCTTTAGTCACCTGTGGCGCAATGCTTCGAGGAAAAGTAATCAGAACTCTTTCGTCTGGAATCTTGGGGTTATTCTCTTTGGTAAGTACCGGCCCAAGGACGCGAGCATCTGGTGGCAAATTGAGGGTTTGGGCAGCATCTAGCCACATACCTTCGTCGCAACGAACTTCAATCACACCAAAGGCTGGTGGCATCTGCGCTGATTTTCTCAACTGCAATTCCCGTTCAGCAAAACCAATTGCGTCATGTCGAATCAAAGCTTGCATGATTGGTTTACTTTCATCGGCTACAACAACCACTCTCCCAGCTTCAGGTTTAACTAAACTCACAACATATTGCCAACGTCGAAACGATTCTTCTTCAGCTCTCAGATCAATTCGGCGAAGCGACATCTCAGCGTCCAATATGACGGCAGCTTCAAAATATCCATCTTCCACAACTGGTTCGGCACCCGGTGTTGCAATCACAAGCGCTGGCTCATTTGGCACAGATTCAAGAACTGCATTCTTACCTGAAGTCCTAACCGGTACTCCAGGAAAGGCTCTACCTAATTCTTCAGCGGTACGAGCGTCGCCAACTAATGTGGAACGAACACTGCGACTTCCACACCACTGACATTTCCATTCAAGTTCCTTGTGGCCACAGCGCATACAAGCCAGTGGTGATTTTTCAGTCTCACGTGCCACCCCACCATGACATTCTCGACAATTTACTGCTTCACGACATTGCGAACATGAAACATGCAGTTGATACCCGCGCCTTGGCACTTGCACCAAAACCGGACCAGTGGATAGTGCAGTTCTGATTGTGGAAAAAACTAGTTGCGGAAGTCGAGCATGACGAGCCACCGGATCTTTCGCTAAATCAGAATCCGAGGTTGCATAAACCTTAGGTGAATTGGATCTAACAAAGTTTCGATCACAAACTAAATCCACGAGCCAATCTCGAGCGAGCATTTGCTGAACTTCAACTGACCTCGAGGTTGATATTGCCAAGAACGAGCACTCTTGCTGGAGTGAACGTAGAGCAAGAATTTCACGAGCATGCCAAGCAGGGTTTTGTTGTTCTGCAAATGAATCATCGCCATCATCAACTATCACCACTAGGCCAAGGTCTTGGATCGGAGCAAACACAGCTGAACGGGTTCCCACAGCAATTCGGATATCTCCGCGCAAAACATTTAGAAAGTTAGCATATCTTTCCGATGGTTTTTGATCACTTCCAAAAATACCGATTTCATTTGCAGGAGCAACATGGTTTAACCGTTTAAGAAACCGTTCAACTTCTTTCGAATCAGGCAGAGCGACGATTACTCCCATGTCACCTTTTCTGCTTGCTACCAAAGCATCGACAACCAATTCAAAGATGTCATGCCCCGGTCCAACTATGCACCCAGCACGGGAAATCTCACCCGTTTCAAGTCGCTGTAGGAAATTATTTCCATTGGAATAGAAATTCCAATTCACACTATATTTGTGATTCGGATCAACTGGGTTTGCGCCAATTGGAAGATGGTTCAAAATCTTGGATTCGGTTCGAGCCTGCCTTTGTGGGATAGCCGAACCAAGCACATCTCCTTGGGTGGCGATGTATCTGTCAGCAATAGCACGTGACAATTCAAAGATTTCTGCAGTCACCACTGGAAGTCCGTCTATTACAGATTCAACTTCCGAGACCTTTTCTGGACGCTCAGTCGTGTCAACAATCGCTTTTACAAAACCAATAGCTTTGCGACCACCAAAACTAATTGCGACTCGACTACCAACGTGAACTTGCGGTAACAGGTTTTCAGGAATTACATAGTCAAAAGTTCTATCGACGTGCAACAGCGGCACATCTGCAATTACTTGAGCATACTTTTGACTGAACATAACGGAACAAGTCTGCCTTTAGTTGCTGACTGTCGCCAAGCAGGCTAGCCCTTTAAGGCAGCCTTCAGCGCATCGACTCGATCTGTGCGTTCCCAAGTGAAGGTTGACACTGAAGGTTTTGTGTTCCAAGGAGTACCTGGGACCAATTGCTCGTAGGCGACGCTTTCGCGTCCGAAGTGTCCATAGGCGGATGTGGCACGGTATTGCACAACTTTCGGATTTAGAAGTTCTAGATCTCTAATGATTGCTGCCGGACGTAAATCGAAAACACTCAACACAGCATCTTGAATTTGTTCGTCAGGAACAATGCCAGTGCCAAATGTTTCAACAAACAGACCAACTGGATGAGCTTTACCAATCGCATATGCAACCTGAACTTCACACCGAGTTGCTAAACCTGCTGCAACGACGTTTTTTGCAACCCAACGCATTGCATATGCGGCAGATCGGTCAACTTTGGAAGGATCCTTACCTGAGAACGCTCCACCACCATGGCGAGCCATTCCACCATATGTATCAACAATAATTTTTCGACCAGTTAAACCTGCATCACCCATTGGGCCGCCGACTACGAATCTGCCAGTTGGATTTACCAAAACTTTAGGTGCTTTCACATCTAGATCTCGCCATTCAGAAGATGCAAGGACTTCATCAATCACGTATTTCTTGATCTCTGGAATCAACGTCTTTTCTAAATCGACTTCTTCTGAGTGTTGTGATGAAACCACAATGGTGTCGAGGCGAACTGGTTTATCACCGTTATATTCGATTGTTACTTGAGTTTTTCCATCGGCGCGCAGATATCCAAGCTGACCTGATTTGCGAACTTCAGTTAGTTTTTGTGCAAGTGTGTGAGCCAGGTGAACTGGCAGTGGCATCAAACTTGTTGTGTCGGTGGATGCATAACCAAACATCAACCCTTGATCGCCAGCTCCTTGAGCGTCTAATGGATCAACAGATGATTCGGTTCTTGATTCGTATGCGGTATCAACACCTTGCGCAATATCTGCAGATTGTTTACCGATCGAAACTTGGATGCCACATGAATTGCCATCAAATCCTTTGGTGGATGAGTCATAACCAATGTCTAAAACTACGTTTCGGACAATTTGCATAACATCTGCAAAACCTTCGGTCGTTACTTCGCCCGCCACATGCACTTGGCCAGTGGTTAAGAGGGTTTCTACAGCTACCCGGCTCTTTGGATCTTGACCTAGCAAATCATCCAAAATTGCATCCGAGATTTGATCGGCCATTTTGTCTGGATGACCCTCAGTTACTGACTCTGATGTGAACAAGCGATTAGACACGAATTCCCTCTCTTAAACTCCGCGGAGTGTAGGAGTTGGCCTACTTGTTTGTGAGTAACGACAGGCTTTTGACCACATTGCAGACAGTTTCTGCAATTTTTACCTTGGTAGTGGTTGCCACTGTGATGGCATCAAAATGAGGGCTAACAATTGTCACGGCATTTTGATCGGACTCAAAACCCACATCTTTACCTACTTGGTTTACGACCAGTGCGTCCACACCCTTAGAAGCCAATTTTGTAAGTCCATAATCCAAAGCACTTTGTTTGTCGTCGCCTGTCTCAGCTGCAAAACCAATGACAGTGAATTTCGGCTTTTTGAGTTCGACAACTTCGCGCAATATGTCTGGATTTTCAGTTAACTCTATTTGTTCCAAGTTCTTGACAGATTTTTTAATCTTGGTTTTGGCAACTTCACTTGGACGGTAATCTGCAACCGCTGCTGTCATCACCAGCGCATCTGCTTTAGCAATATGTTGCATTACGGCTCTACGTAAATCACTAGCACTTTCAACATTTACCACGTCAACGCCTGCCGGAACTGCCAAAGTTGAGTTTGCATTAATTAAAGTCACTCTTGCGCCGCGCACAGCAGCTACTGCTGCGATTGCGAATCCTTGTTTGCCACTAGATCTATTAGTGATGAATCGAACTGGGTCAATAGCCTCGCGAGTTCCACCAGCTGTCACAACAATATGTTTACCGGCAAGATCTGCAAAATCACCATCTCTACTGAGCGCGTGATTCACTGCAAGGGTAATTTCACTAGGTTCACTCAGTCTGCCCTTACCGCTATCAACGCCAGTAAGTCGTCCAACGCCCGGTTCAAGGACAACAACGCCGCGTTTTCGCAATGTTGCAACATTTTCAACGGTCGCAGAGTTTTCCCACATCTCAGTATGCATAGCGGGTGCCAAAATAATTGGACAAGTTGCAGTCAAAATAGTTGCAGTCAAAATATCGTCAGCACGACCGTGCGTCATCCGCGCCATAAAATCAGCAGTCGCGGGCACAACCACAATTGCACTTGCGTTTCTTGCAAGATTCACATGTGGAACATTGTGCACTTCAGCCCAAGCATCCGTATGAACTTCGTTTCCAGAAAGTGCGGCCATTGTTGCTTCACCAACAAATTGCAAAGCTGATTTTGTTGCGATTACTTCAACGTTATATCCAGCTTCGCTTAGAAGTCGAATAGTTTCAACGGCTTTAAATGCAGCAATGCCACCGGTAACTCCAACAACAATGCTGGAGCTGCCGGCGGCAGTTGACATTAGTTTTCTTCAGCAGGACGGAATTGAAGTTTTCCTGCTTCAAGTTCTCGCAATGCGATGGACATTGGCTTTTCAGTGCGTTCTGCTGGAACCAATGGTCCAACGTTTTCAAATGCGCCTGATTCCAATTGACCGTAGTAAGCATTGATCTCACGAGCACGCTTTGCTGCGTAAATCACTAGTTGGTATTTGGTGCCAGCCAATTCGATTAGTTCATCGATTGGTGGGTTTGTAATACCTTCTGGACGAGCGGTAGTGCCGGACATTGAACCTCACAAATATAGGAGCTTTAAGAGCGGGCGAAGTCTAACAACTCACGCCCGGTGGTTTCGACCTCATGATTTATGAGTGAAATGTCGAATTCTGACTCTGCGGCAAGTTCAATCTTGGCCACTTCGAGCCGGCTTTGGATTACTTCAGCACTCTCAGTTGCCCGTCCTGTTAGGCGGTCCACAAGGTCCTGCCAACTAGGTGGGGCGATGAAAACTAGCAGTGCCTGTGGAAACACACTGCGAACCTGACGAGCTCCTTGCAGTTCGATTTCAAGAATCACGTGCAGACCTTCGTCGAGTTTCTGTCGCACCAAATCAGCGGGTGTGCCATAAAGGTTGCCAGCGAATTCAGCCCATTCAAGCATCTGACCATCGGCCACAGCCTTTTCAAATACTTCTCGGCTAACAAAGAAATATTCGCGACCATCAATTTCTTCAGGACGCATCGTTCGAGTTGTCATTGAAATTGAAACCCAAACATCTGATTGATTGTTGCGAACCCAATTCACAACCGAAGATTTGCCCACTCCACTTGGTCCAGAGACCACAATCAATTTGCCACTCATAATGAAGCCGCAATCTCCATCGCAGCTTTTTGAATATCTAAAGCTCCAGTGATTGGCCTGCCGATCACAACAATGTTTGCACCATTAGCAATTGCTTCTTGTGGGGTTGCAACTCGCGATTGATCGCCAACATCCGCACCAACTGGTCGAACTCCTGGAGTAATCAAAACTATGTCACTTGAAACAACGCCTCTAATCGCAGCAACTTCATGTGGCGAACAAACTATTGCACGCGCACCGTTTTCAACTGCCATTTTCGCCATGCGTACTGCTAATTCTTCGGCAGACTTTTCGAAGCCAATAGCTTTCAAATCTTCGCTCGACATTGACGTCAGCACCGTCACAGCTGTGATTCTTGTTTCTGGCAATGCACTTGCGGCAGCGGCAATCATGGAAGGTCCGCCACTTGCATGAACTGTCAAAAAATCTGGTGAAAATGTGGCAACGCTTTGTGAAGCACCTTTTACTGTGTTTGGAATGTCATGCAATTTCAAATCCAAAAACAGTTTGCAATCTGTTTGCTTGATAACCTCAATAGCCGCTGCCCCATCACGTAGAAAAACTTCTAGGCCAACTTTCAAAACATCGACCGCAGGAGCTGCTGCCAATGCCCACTTCTTAACGGTTTCAAGGTTCGGTGCGTCTAGTGCTACTGCGATCGGGGCCTTCACTAGTTGTCCCCCTTGTGTGCAACGCCAATAACATCTGAGATTGATTCAAATCCATGATTTTCAATCTCTTGGAGCAATTCATTTTGAATCCGCATAGGTGCACTCGGATCACCGAAGGTAGCCGTTCCAACACTTATCGCACTCGCCCCTGCAGCAATGAATTCCAAAGCGTCTTTGCCGTTGCGAATTCCACCCATTCCCAAGATTGGGAAACTAGGCATAGCCGCATGAATTTGAAATACGCATCGAAGTGCTACAGGGCGAATCGCTGGCCCTGACAAGCCACCAGTGCGCCCACCTAATACTGGCCTAAGAGTTTTTTGATCAATCACCATTCCCAGCAGAGTATTAATAACAGAGACTCCATCAGCACCAGCTGCCTTAACTGACTGAGCGATTTCAACTATGTCAGTTACGTCAGGTGAAAGTTTTGCCAGTAATGGCATTCCAGGACTTACGTTTCTACGTACTACCGAAACAACATCAGCAGCCGATTCAGTATTGCAAGCGAAAACCAAACCGCGATTTGCAACATTTGGGCATGAAATGTTGATTTCAATTGCTGCCACCGCTGGATGGTCGCGTAGCTTCGACGCTAAACGGCCAAATTCCTCGATGTTGTTCCCAGCAATTGAAACAATTGTTGTGACTCCACGATCTTGAAGCCAAGCTAAATCTTTTTCAATGAAGGAATCAATGCCCGGACCTTGGAGGCCAATTGAATTGAGCATGCCCGAAGGTGTTTCCGCCATTCTTGGAGTTGGTCTGCCAGAACGAGCTTCCAACATGATGCTTTTGGTAACTATTCCGCCGATTTTTGTTATGTCGAAAAATTGATCCAACTCTTTACCAGCAGCTGCGCAGCCACTTGCTGTTAGAACTGGCGCAATCAAATTGAGTTTTGCAAGCGATGTTGAACTATCAATTGCCACTAGTGCCCTCCCGATTTCGGGGCGCCGAGACAATCAGCAGGCACAGTGCCGATTTCATCCCATCGAACTTTGTCACCGCGAAAAACTGGTCCATCAGTACATGAGCGAACCATGCGCGTGATTCCATCATCACCAATAACTGGCAAAACACAAGTCATGCACACGCCGATGCCGCAAGCCATACTTTCTTCAACGGCACATTGACTTATGATGTTTGATTTAGAAGCCAAATCAGCGACTGATTGCAACATTGGCATCGGGCCGCAG
>JBIISC010000045.1:0-7349 GCA_044341215.1 Candidatus Nanopelagicales bacterium
AACAATGCTTCACCAAAACCAAACATCGAAAGCCCAAGAATCAGCACTAAGAAAGTTGGAACACTTGGTTTCCATCTAGATTCACTACGCCAAGAAGTGCGCGGGATAGTCCGATGGCCGCGCAAGATGATTTCACGCCAAGACAGTTGATCAGTCACTAATCACCTATGAAAGTGTGCCAATCTCAACTCGGCGGTTTGCTGCCTGTTGCTTCTTTGTCTTGTCCTTGTTCTTCTTGTAATTAGAGCCAAACGCGAGAGCCGTTATTTGGAAATCAACATCTGAAGAAGACAATTTTGAGTTGAGATATTTTAAAGTTGCACTCAAACGCTTGTTAGAAAGACTTTGCTGGTAGGCGGACTTCTTTTTGCCCTTCTTAATTTCTTTCCCAGAGGCAAATGCTGCTACGACAAGGTTTAGGCAATTACCATTCTTAAGGTTAGAAGCAAAATTATTTATTGTTCTTTTTGCCTTTTTGCTCAAGCTGGTCTGGTTTTTCGCGAAGTTAAGATCTGGGAACTCTCGATTCTCGCAATTCACATCAAAATCTGCTTCATATTGATTTCGAATCACTGGCAAACCATTATTCAAAGCGGTTGACATGCCCCATGCGATTTCCATTTCCCAGTCAAGATTCTTCCAAAAGCCTGGGCGTTGCATTGTCTCTAGATTTGATTCAACTACTTCTGATTCATAACTTGTGGTCGTATCCCCATTGTTTTTCCAAACCACTGAATCTATGTCACCTGGAAAATTCAAGAAATAAATGATCGGATCAGTTGAACCACCAAAGGTACCAAAACTGACATCTGAATAGGATTCTGAAAGAGAAATTATGGCATCATTATCAGTTACCATGTCACCATCGCTATACAAAGTGCTTATAAATCCTCCAGCGTTATTTCCACTAATGAAATTTGCTCGAACAAAACTCTTTGAAAAACTAAATGAGCTTGTTTCATCAAGTTCATCAATAATTAGATATGCGATTAAACCCGCACTCTGCAGTGCTGAATCGATTGTTCCGACAAATGAATTTCCTTCGAATACATAATCATCGTTTCGTCCAGATGACCAATACCCGATAATGCCACCGATTAGTCCGGCTTGTTCTTGGTCCAATGACGCTACTTCTATATTAGCTTCAACTCTTGCAAAAGATACTGAGTTGGAACCATAGCCAACAACTCCACCATTGATGCTAGATTCGCATCGTATTGTTGAACCAATTACAGATGCGTAGCTAATTATGTGATCTTCAGCGCCAACAATTCCGCCACAGATTCCAGAGCCGTCGTACTGGGATGTTATGTCGCCTGTGTAATTCAGATTGGTTTGTGTCAACACGACCGGATTCTCTTGAGTTGTCCGATCAATTCCAACAACGCCGCCGACATAACTTGCTGAATCAGTACCAACGATATCCACGTTTGAATACAAATCATTGAGTGATGTGTTCTCAGCAAGACCGATTATCCCGCCCACAGTTCCATCCGAAACGCTTATTTCAGCTGAAGGGGTAAGTGGATTTACGGTGATATCTTCGAATGAAGAACCATACGCCTCTCCTACTAGTCCGCCGGTGACTGCTACTCCAGTTACTTGACTTGCAGCAAGGATGTTTTGAAATGAAGAGTCGGTGGCGGATCCTGCGAGTAAACCTGTACTCCAGTGGTAACTAACTACAGTTCCAGAAATTCCCAAATTGAAAATATCGGCGGATGTAAGATTTTTGAAAAAACCGTTGTACTGCGAAACGCCTGCGACGTAAATTCCGTTGATCTCATGATTGTCACCATCCAATGAACCGGTGAATGTCGCAATTTCTTGCCAGTTGCCGGTTAGCTCAATGTCGCTGGTGAGTTTGTAGTAGTGGTAGTCAGATGCACCACAGTCACGTAATTCACTCAAAGCGTTGGCGTCATGGATTTGATATGGATCATTGACAATGCCAGTGCCGCCAGCAAAGTTTTCAGTTCCGCAAACTCCTGGGCCGTTTGCAGAAGCTGGAATTGTGAAGCTGCTAGCCAACAAGATTGTGGTTGCAGCAGAGGCAAGGGCTGTACGTAGGTTGATTTTCATGGGATGAAAGTACCTTGATTTAATTTGCAAAGTACATAATGACGATATAAAAAACCCGCTGAATAATCAGCGGGTCTTTACCGAGTGGAGGCTAGGGGACTCGAACCCCTAACCCCTGCCTTGCAAAGGCAGTGCTCTACCAATTGAGCTAAGCCCCCTCGAGGAGCGGAACATTACCGAAGGTCTAATTCTTCTTCTAATGCGTCCCAATCAAAGGCATCTTTGATGCTATCTGAATCCTTTGATGTTGATAAGGCGTTGTAAATCGCATACGCAATTCCAGCCAAGATTCCAAGCGAGAGTAATTTCTTCACTTAAGACCTCCTTCGTTTCCGTGGGCCTAGGAGGACTTGAACCTCCGACCTCTTCCTTATCAGGGAAGCGCTCTAACCACCTGAGCTATAGGCCCGTATTTGCTCACAAGTGCGAGCGGTGGCAGAGGATACCTTGCCAAAGCGAATGGCGAAAATTGCCCCTATTCGCTTTCTATTTGCACTTGATCTTCAGCCAACGTGACTGCAAGGCCAGATGTTGCTGGGACCGTAGCGTTATACACAAAACCAAACAGTGCAAAAAGCGATGTAGTGGTGATGATCTCAAAAATCCCAATTACGATAGAAGAAAAGAAAACCACCGGCAATGTGAATGTTTCAGTCAAGCCCGCTGAGCTTCCAGTTAGGTCACCGAGCACGGAATCGATTGATTCAAAAACACCCATACCTGCAAGAACTACATACATGACAAGCGTTGCGGTCAACATTGTTACCGCAATCGAAACTGAAATTAAAAAGCCAGTTCGAATCAAAGACATCGGATCGAATTTAACAATTCGAAGCGTGGCTCTAACTTCCTTCTCGTGCCGTGACATATTTACTCCGCAGAAGTTTCTGGGGCTTCAGTTGCTATTACTTCAGCCGATTCATCAACAGATGCATCACCTGTAATCAGATCTTCGTCATCTTCGCGATCTACTGCGCGGGCAATTCCGACCAACGTGTCATCATCGCTCAAGTTCATGAAAGTCACACCCATAGTGTCGCGACCAGTTGGACGAATATCGCCAACCGAAGTTCTAATCACAACGCCATTTGATGCAACTGCAAATACTTGGTCAGATTCATCAACAATGAGTGCGCCGACTAAAGCTCCGCGTTCTTCGACAAGTTTCATCGCCCGAACACCTTGAGTTCCACGTCCCTTGCTATTCCACTCATCTACTGGTGTGCGCTTTGCGAAGCCGCCATCTGTAGCTGTGAGAAGGAAAGCACCTTCTCGAACTACTTCCATTGCCAAGACATTGTCTTCACCCTTGAAGCGCATTCCGATAACACCAGAAGTTGAACGGCCCATCGGACGCAGTGATTCGTTGTTTGAATGGAAGCGAACGCTGTATCCCTTACGGCTTACAAGAAGTAGATCATCGCTGTCGCCCACAAGCTGCGCAGAAATCAACTCATCGTCTTCCTTTAGATTGATTGCAATCAATCCACCACTTCGATTTGAGTTGTATTCAGACAATGGTGTCTTTTTAACCATACCTTGCTTAGTTGCAAGCACTAGATATGGAGCAGATTCATAATCTTTGAGGTCTAGAACCTGGGTTACATGTTCGTCGCCACTAAATGCGAGCAAATTCGCAACGTGTTGTCCGCGTGCATCGCGACCTGCTTCTGGAAGTTCGTAAGCCTTGGCCCGGTAAACGCGTCCTTTGTTTGTAAAGAACAAAATCCAGTTGTGAGTTGTGGTGACAAAGAAGTGTGACACCACGTCATCTTGACGAAGTGCTGCGCCCTTCACACCACGTCCACCACGTCGTTGTTGACGATAAAGCGCAGAATCGGTGCGCTTTACATATCCACCACTAGTAATTGTGACAACCACATCGCGTTGTGCAATGAAATCTTCATGACGCATTTCGCCTTCATCGGCAATGAATCGGCTGCGGCGTTCGTCACCATGCTTATCGACGATGACCTTAAGTTCTTCACGAATGATTGTGCGTTGACGGTCATCGCTAGCAAGAATTGATTCGTATTCTGCAATTTCAGCCATTAATGCATCGAATTCGTTTTGAAGTTCTTGACGTTCAAGAGCTGCAAGCTTGCGCAATTGCATATCGAGAATTGCACGAGCCTGAAGTTCGTCTATGTCGAGAAGTTTCATCAATCCACCAGACGCATCTGAAGCTGATGGACTTTTACGAATCAATGCAATAACTTCGTCAATTCGGTCGATTGCTTTAAGCAAACCTTCCAAAATATGTGCACGTTCTTGAGCTTTGCGCAGACGGTAGCGGGTGCGGCGTTGAATAACTTCAACTTGATGAGTGATCCAGTTAGAGACAAACGCATCGATAGTCAATGTGCGAGGCACACCATCAACCAGTGCCAACATGTTTGCACCAAAGGTGTCTTGAAGTTGGGTGTGTTTGTAAAGGTTATTCAACACAACCTTTGCGACTGCGTCACGCTTCAAAACAATGCATAGTCGCATACCTGTACGACCAGATGATTCATCACGTAATTCGGAAATGCCGGTGATCTTTCCGGTATTAACCAATTCTGCGATTCGTTCCGACAAATTGTCTGGGTTAACTTGGTATGGAAGTTCAGTAACTACCAATTGGGTGCGACCGCGCGAATCTTCTTCAACTTCAACAGCTGCACGCATGGTGATCGAACCACGGCCAGTGCGGTATGCATCTTCAATTCCACGACGACCAACAATGTATGCAGCGGTTGGGAAGTCAGGTCCTTTTACGCGTTCGATCAACGCTTCAAAAAGTTCTTCACGGGTTGCGGTTGGATTTTCTAATGCCCAGAAAACACCGTCAGCTACTTCACGCAAGTTATGTGGCGGAATATTTGTCGCCATACCAACTGCAATGCCTGCAGAACCATTAACTAGTAGATTTGGAAAGCGAGCTGACAGAACTAGTGGTTCTTGGGTTCGTCCGTCATAGTTTGGTTTGAAATCGACAGTGTCTTCATCAATGTCGCGAACCATTTCCATCGCAAGGGTTGCCATGCGGCATTCGGTGTAACGCATTGCCGCTGCTGGATCGTTTCCAGGAGAACCAAAGTTTCCCTGTCCTTGAACTAACGGATAGCGCAGTGACCAGCTTTGGGCCAGACGTACCAAGGTGTCATAAATCGCAGAGTCACCGTGTGGGTGGTAGGTACCCATAACTTCGCCAACAACTCGAGCACACTTTGAGTATGCCTTGTCTGGGCGAAAACCACCGTCATACATTGCATAAAGCACGCGTCGGTGTACTGGCTTCAAACCGTCGCGAACATCTGGAAGTGCTCGCGAAACAATAACGCTCATTGCATAGTCCAGATAAGAACGGCTCATCTCGACATTGATGTCGACCGGTTCAATTCGGCCGTGTGCGATGTCGCCTGTATCTAAATTGTCAGTCACGAAAATACCTTTCGATTAAATATCTAGGAAACGCACATCGCGCGCGTTGTGTTGAATAAAGTTTCGGCGGCTTTCAACATCTTCACCCATCAAAACACTGAAGAGGTTGTCCGCTTGGGCAGCGTCATCAAGTGTGACGCGAAGTAGTACTCGGTTTGTGTGGTCCATCGTGGTTACGCGAAGTTCTTCGTGATTCATTTCACCAAGACCTTTGTAGCGTTGAATTGAATCATCTTTAGGAAGTTTCTTTCCAGCTTCAACACCTTTAGCAATCACAGCATCGCGTTCACGATCTGAATATACGTATTGGAAATCTTCGCGGCCCCACTTGATTTTGTAAAGTGGTGGTTGGGCAAGGAATACATGCCCATTTTCGATAAGTGGTTTCATGAACCGGAAAAGCAAAGTCAAAAGCAAGGTACGGATGTGTTGACCATCAACGTCAGCATCAGCCATCAAAACAATTTTGTGGTAGCGAAGCTTGTTCATGTCGAAGTCTTCATGCACACCAGTACCGAGCGCACTGATTAGTGCTTGCACTTCATTGTTTTGAAGAACTTTGTCGATGCGCGCTTTTTCAACGTTCAAAATCTTTCCACGGATTGGCAAGATGGCTTGCGTGCGTGGATCTCTTCCTTGTTTTGCTGAACCGCCAGCAGAGTCACCTTCAACAATGAATACTTCACATTCTTCAGGGTTGTTGCTCGAGCAATCTGCAAGTTTTCCTGGAAGCCCACCGCCACCAAGCAAACCTTTACGATTTCTTGCAAGGTCACGCGCTTTACGAGCTGCAATACGAGCAGATGCTGCGTTTACACACTTGCGGGCAATATCTTTACCTTCAGAAGGATTTGATTCAAACCAAGCACCAAGGTTTTCGTTGACAATCTTTTGAACGAAAGTTTTCGCTTCTGTGTTGCCAAGTTTGGTTTTTGTCTGACCCTCGAATTGTGGTTCGCGTAGTTTTACTGAAACGATTGCAGTCAAGCCTTCGCGCACGTCATCACCTGTGAGGTTTGGATCTTTTTCTTTCAAGATATTCCAGTCACGGGCAAACTTGTTTAGCAAAGTAGTAAGTGCGGTACGAAAACCTTCTTCGTGGGCACCACCTTCGATGGTGTTGATGGTGTTGGCGAATGTGTAAACACTTTCGGTGTAAGTGTCATTCCATTGCAAAGCAACTTCACCGCTGATACCGCGTTTGTCATCTTCGGCACCAAAAATAATGACTGTTGGATGCGATGCACCTTTTGGCTGATTAATGTGTGCCACAAAGTCAGCGATACCGCCGTCATACTTATAAACGATTTTGTTTGGATTTCCATCAACATCAACTGCAGTTTCGCGTTCATCAGAAAGCGAAATTGTTAATCCCTTATTTAAGAAGGCCATTTCTTGAAAACGACGAGCAAGAGTTGTGAAATCAAAAACTGTAGTTTCAAAAATATCTACATCTGGCCAAAACGTTACTTTGGTTCCGGTTTCGGTTGAATCTCCAACAACAGCAAGTGGTGCGGTTGGTACACCATGTTTGTATGACTGTTCATAAAGTTTTCCATCGCGACGAACTTGAACAGTTAGATCAGTTGATAGTGCGTTTACAACAGTTACACCCACACCATGCAAACCACCAGAGACTGCGTAACCGCCACCGCCAAACTTTCCACCTGCGTGCAAGACAGTCAAAATAACTTCAACAGCTGGTTTCTTTTCAATGGGATGTTCATCAACTGGCATACCGCGGCCATTGTCGACGACGCTAAGTCCACCATTTTGCAAAATCGTTACTTCGATGTGCGTGCAATGACCTGCAAGAGCTTCATCAACGGAGTTATCTACTA
>JBIISC010000046.1:0-7303 GCA_044341215.1 Candidatus Nanopelagicales bacterium
CTTAGATTTTGAATGAAGGCCTAGACCATTAGATAATGATTTGCCGACGCTGTATTCGCTTGGATAGATGTAACCGAAATTTCTGTTTATCAAAGATACCGGTATTCCACCGCGCACCTTGCGTAATACAAGTATTTCCCCTTCAAGTGTTGAGATGTCATTTTGAATATCTTGAGGAGCGTTCGTTGTGAGCCTGATCTGATAATCAGCTTCAATTTCACCATCGAAGACCATTGCAGTTTCATTTTGATAATTTTCAAAATTGATTGGTCTACCACCGGAAAGGATTGCAACACCTTCAACAGTTTTTGCATGCAAGAGTAGCTTCAAAAGATTTTTACCACCTAGACCCGAATCTAGAGTCTTTGGCCAAGTGAAATCTAATTCGGGTTCACCAATAATCCAGTGAACTCCCTGTTTCTCGGAATAATCAAGTAGGGCAAAAGCCTCCAACTCGCGCGCAATAGCCCAAGCCAAGGTTGAACAACCGATTCCACCGCGAGTGCCAGTAACTGATACGCGAACCACAAATAGATTATGTTGTAAGTTGTTAACAAATATTCGATTACAGATGAACTGTTGATAAGTGCTGCTTACTAAAGGTTGTGTAAATCCCGTTGATCTAACAAAACTGGGAATTCAGAACGCCAAGTGTCAACCAAAGCTAAATCAATATCTGCATCGACGAATTCATCGTCATTCGTTCCTTGTGCAACAACTTGGCCACGCGGATCAATCACCATTGATTGCCCTGCAAGTTTCGTGTTGTTTGCAGTCCCTCGACCACAGGCCGCAATCACGAATGCTTGATTTTCGATAGCTCTTGCTTTCAAAAGTATGTTCCAGTGTTCCGCTCGCACTGTTGGCCAACCGGCACTAATCAGAAATGATGTTGCCCCCAGTGAAAATTGCTCGCGGTAGAGCTCGGGAAACCTTAAGTCGTAGCAAATAGAAATACCTGTGTTACCAAGCTGTGTCTTTGCCACCACAACTTCGTTTCCAGAGGATAAATACTTTTGTTCTCCATCTGCAAATCCGAATAAGTGAATTTTCGAATACGCGACTTCTATTTCGCCATTTGGATTAAATATAACCGCGGTGTTTGTAAATGTGCCATCAGAATGTCTAATTGGAAAAGTTCCAGCATGAAGCCATTTCTTTGCAGATTTAACTATTTCAGAAATTCTTTGAAATAACGAGGCATCTATAGAAATTGCATTTGCCTGCAGTGCTTCCATATTAAAGGCATGAATTGTCCAAAGTTCAGGTAAAACTAAAAAGTCAACATTTTTTAGATGCATAGGTAGTTCAGCAAGCACTCGTTCTATGCGCACAGAAACAGTCTCTGTTTCATCAGATTTGACCTGTAAGAGTCGAACTTTGACCATAACTAAAGAATAGTCCTCGACTGAACTTGTTCTTTGACACAATACGACCGTCGGAGGGAAACAATCATGACAATTCGAGTATTTCTACTAGATGACCATGAAGTTGTTCGCCGCGGTCTATCGGACCTAATTTCATCCGAACCTGGCATGGAAGTTATCGGTGATGCCGGCACTTGCGCCGAAGGATTACAAGGTATTTTGGTTAAGCGACCAGATGTGGCCATATTGGATGTCCGTTTGCCTGACGGATCAGGCATTGAAGTTTGCCGAGACCTGCGAGCCCTAGCGCCAGAAATTAATGTTCTGATGCTGACTTCTTATGCTGATGATGAAGCTTTGTTAAGCGCCGTTCTTGCTGGCGCACACGGGTATGTTCTAAAAGATATTCGTAGCGGTGATCTTGTTCAGATGATTAAAGATGTTTCAACCGGAAAAAGTTTGTTGGATCAAAAAGCAGTTGATCAGGTCAGGAATCGTTTGCGAAAAGGTAGTTCCATTTATTCGATGCTCGAAGATTTAACTGATCAAGAGCGCCGGGTCCTGGAATTCATTGGCGAAGGAATGAGCAATCGACAGATTGCTGAAGCAATGTTCTTGGCCGAAAAAACAATTAAGAATTATGTTTCATCTGTATTGTCAAAACTTGGAATGGAGCGTCGCAGCCAAGCAGCTGCATTCATCGCCCGCCTTGGAATTGGCGAAGCTGGTCGAGATTAATTATTTAGTGGAATCATCCAGCGTGCTTGGGTACCACTCGGGAATCTTCGACTAGTAGCAAAACTTCCACCTACAGACTCCGCACGTTTGCGTAAATTGTCTAAGCCACTTCTACTTACAGTTTCCGGAATTCCAACACCGTTATCAGAGACAGTTAAAACCAGGTCGTTTTCAATTATTTGCAACACCACTGATACCGAATTTGCTTCGGCATGGCGCACTGCGTTTGAAAGTAGTTCACGCAATGCTGCCACTACTTGGTTGGTTTCACGATCGCTAGTCATCGAATCCACTGGGCCTTCAAAGGTAATGGATGGAGTTGAGCCCAGTAACGCTGTGTAACCTTCAACTTCATGCATGACTCTTCGCCGAAGCGAAACACCATCGTTCTCGGGTGTGGTTAGCGCATAAATACTTTGTCTAATTTGTTTGATTGTGCGATCTAAATCATCAACAGCTTGACTGATTTTTTCGGCTTCGGCACTGCCAGGAGCACGTCTTGCCACTGACTCCAACGTCATGCCCGTAGCAAAAAGCTGCTGGATTACAAGGTCATGCAGGTCTCTTGCGATTCTTTCACGATCTTCATAAACGGCAATAGCTTGAGTTTTTGAAAACAGTCGGGCATTTTCGATTGCTAAACCAGCCGCTGCTGCCAGCCCAATCGCAAGCTCTTCATCTTCAGCAGTGAATTCGACGCCATCTTTCTTTTCGGTTAAATAAAGATTTCCAAAAACAACTCCACGGACCCGCACTGGCACACCTAAAAAAGTTTTCATTGGTGGATGGTTTTCGGGAAACCCAAAACTCGCTGGATGCTTGCTCAAATCTGAAAGGCGAATTGGTTCTGGATATTGCACGAGTAATCCAAGGACACCGCGACCTTCGGGCGTATGGCCAATCATTTTCACTTGATTCTCTGGCATACCAACATGGAAAAAATCCTGCAAGCCACCTTTGTTTGAAACTACTCCCAAAGCTCCATACTTGGCTTCCACAAGATTCACTGCGGTTGTGACAATAGTTTCTAGCGTCGTTTGTAAATCAAGATCTGCAACCACACTCATGATTGCCTTAAATAATTCCGTATCTTGCTGTTTAGCCACGGCTGAAGTCTCGCACAACTATCAAACTAGGGAAACAGTCTTACTCAATTTATCGATGATTCTTTGATCATGGGTAATCACAATCACTCCTTTGTCGGCAAAAACATGTTTGATCAATTCCCAGATTTCGCCTGCGGTCTCAGAATCTAAGTGTTCGGTCGGCTCGTCTAGCAGAATAAAACTAGCGCCACTCAAAATGGTCCGGGCAATACCAATTCGCTGAATTTCACCGCCACTTAATCCGCGGTCCGAATCTCCAATCATGGAATCAAAACCATCTTCTAGTTTCTCGAACCAATTGTTTAAGCCCACCTGGGTAAGTACTTTCAATAAATCTGCATCAGTCTTTGCATTGTTCGCAATTCGCAGATTCTCCCGAACATTTGTATGGAAAATGTAAGTGGTTTGAAGAAGTGCTGTCACATGGTGTTGATAATCCGAGATCTGGTTTATTGAGACGCCATCAAGTGAAATCTTTCCTTGGTGTGGGATCAGACGCAGAATAGCGCTCGCAACTGTGGATTTTCCGCTTCCACTCGGTCCAACAATCCCAATAATTTCACCTCGAGAAATCGCAAAATTGAGGTGCGACACGATGTCCTCGCCATTCCAGCCGACGGCTACATCTTGCAAAACCATTTCGTTTGGCTGATTCAGAGTTTTAGTACCATCGATTTGCAGTGGGTTTGATTTATGTAAGAACTCAGAAATTCTCTCGTTTGCAAGAGTAGTGCGAGTTCGCGCAGTTGCTGCGAGGCTAAAGGTTCCCACAATCTCAGCACTTGCCCATGGAAGCAGTGTCACCACTGCAATCATCTGGCCAGAAAGTCCGCCTTGATTGTAAGCAACCACGCCAGCAATCAATGAGATGAAAACTGCAGTTGCGGAACTGATGCCATTGAGGGCACTTGAAACTCCAGCCCAAACGCTAGCCCTACTTTCAATGCCAACTCTTTGTGTTTCATTTTCAATAATCTTTGCAATATGTGAATCAGTGAGATTTAGAATCCGTAATCTGTTTGAATTAGTAATAGCTTGAAATACATCAGCGCTGATTTGATTTCTAACAGTTATTGCTGCTCTAGCTATCTTGATCTCGATGCGTGTTATTAGCTTTGGAACCAAGATTCCTGAAATAATGAATGAAATTGCAAAAACGATTCCAGCGATGGGCAAAAGTAAGAACTGCAGTACTGTGAGTAAGACTGCACTTAATGCTGCAGCAAATAGTGGGACTCGAACTCTCGTAACATCATCTTGCAAAGTATCTGTGTCGCTTGTTAGCCGGTCTAGAGCATCAGAACTTCGCAAACGCCAAACCCCAAGCGGACCAAGTTTTGCGGCTACATTCCAAAGATCTACTCGCAACTGCGTTGTGCCAGATAGAGCTACATCGTGCGAGACCACTCGTTCTGACCAGCGAAATACACCTCTTGATATCCCGAAAAATCGCACTGCAACTATGGCAACCTGTAACACCAAAATAGGCGGCATTAACGCTGCCGAACTGATCAGCCATGCGCCGGTCGAAACCAAGCCGACAGCACTCAGCATCGTCGCTGCCGTCAGAATCATTGCCCAGTAAATTTTCATCTGACACCCGCAAAATCAATTATCGAATCGGCAATGGTGCGGAAACTATCTCTATGCGCAATTGCAAGAACTCCACCACCATTTAGCGCAAACTCACGTAGCGATAGCAATATTTCCTTTTCACTAGCTTCATCAAGTGCCGCACTTGGCTCATCTAGAAGTAGGAATCTAGGTTTGCGCAACAGCGCATGTGCAATAGCTAGCCGACGACGTTGTCCGATTGAAACACCAACGCTTCGATCACTAACAAATTGGTCAAGCGGTAAATCAAGTCCGACTTGTGAAAGAACTTTAAGAATCTCTGCATCTGAAACCGAGTTTTGCTGTCCGTATTGGAGTAATTCTCTAACTGAACCCTCTGGAAGAAATGCTCCCTGTTCAACTACTGCAAAGTCCCGCGCAAAACTTGCCTGCGAAAATTCATTCGTAGAGCACTCACCTTCAACTTCGCCACAAATCATTTTTAGCAATGTAGTTTTACCTACACCACTTGGCCCGACGACAACTGTGATTCTTCCCGAAACTACTTGACCGCCTGGTATCTGGATTTGATTCTTTCCCAGCTGTAAATTTTGCGAATTCCAACTGAAATTTGAAACTTCTTCGGTTCTTTTGCCACGCTGGATTGTGGGTGCATCTAGAATCGTTTTAACTTGATTCCACGCTTCCATTCCTTCAACGGCTGCATGGAAGTGAACGCCTAACATGCGAATTGGTGAATAGACATCTGGAGCCAGAATTAGGACAGCTAGCCCCTTCCAAAGTTCGATTTCGCCATTGACAAGTCGCAGTCCAATCGCAACGGCGACAATTGCAACAGAGATGGTGGCCAGAATTTCGAGCACGAACGCAGAAAGAAATGACAACCGCAAGACTTTCATAGTCGCGGTTTGTTGCAATTTCCCTAAGCGTTCAATCTCGACTGCCTGCTGTTTTGCACGATTGAAAATCGTAAGCTCGGGTAGACCGTTCATCAAATCTGCGAGAGTTGCCGAAAGTTTCGTGACTTGATTCCAGTGCCTCTCGACATTTGTCGAAGTGAACCAACCAACCAGTGCCATGAATAGTGGAATTAGCGGAATTGTTAGCACTAAAACCAGCGCTGAAAGTGGATCGAGCCAAAGAATGACTGCACCTATACCGGCAGGAACAATTGTTGAGATTACAAGCTGGGGCAAATATTTGGCGACATAAATTTCAAGACCTTCGATGCCACGGGTTAATAGTGTTACCGCACCACCAACAGGCATCGGTAAATTACGAATCTGCATGATTTGAGTAACTGCAAGTTGGCGGGTCGAAGCAACTGCCTTCAGCCCATAACGGCGACTTAGCGATTCGTTCATGCTCGTTAACAAAGTGCGGATAAGCCAAGCGACTGCGGCAATTGCAATAAACGAAATAACTTCGGAAAGTGATTTGTGTTTTAGAAATACATCACTGATTGCGAGAGCCGTGAAAATCGCCTGAAAGACAAGCGCAATTGCTGCGAGAAATGCCAAAACGGCGGTGAAACCAATGCTTCCTTTGATTGGTTGTAAATCCTTTGCCAATCTCGGATCAAATGGTCGCACCGCCGTAGTGTGACAGACTGCTAAGCGTTTACGTGATCTAAAGTTCCCTTTTCAGGATCTGGAATCATGTCAGCTGTAAGACGCTTTCTGAAAATCCAATAAGTCCAGGTCTGGTAAACCAAAACTATTGGTGTCATTACAAGAGCAACGATGGTCATAATCTTCAATGTGCCTTCAGTTGAAGAAGCATTGACAATGTTTAGGCCAACTTCAGCGCGATCAATGTTTGGCATCACGTTTGGATACATGAAACCAATTACAGAAGTTACTGCCATTGCCAATGTGACTGCACTGAAAGTAAATGCCCAACCTTCACGGCCTTTGTACATACTTGCTAAACCAACTAGCCACGAAACTGCTGCAATTAATACTGGAGCCCAAGTCCATGTGTTGTAGCTGTACGCGAGTTGTGCCCAAAGAAGGAATACGACTGCTAATGCAGTTGCGACTAAACCAAGTTTGATTGCAAGTGCACGAGCACGGAAACGTAGTTCGCCATCTGTTTTCAAGGAAATAAAGATTGCTCCATGAGTTAGAAATAGCGTAAGCGTCACTAAGCCGCCCAGAAGTCCAAATGGATTTAGTAGTGCCCAAAAGCCGCCGACATAAATGAATCCGCCAGATGCGATTTCTTCGAGCTTGACGCCGCGAACCAAGTTTGCAAAAGCCACACCCCAAAGAAGGGCTGGCAAAAACGAACCAACCACGATTGCAATATCCCAACGGCCACGCCATTTTGCATCGCCGTATTTGCTGCGATATTCAAATGCCACACCGCGAATAATCAGTGCGACCAAGATTAGGAATAGCGGCAAGTAAAAGCCGCTGAACAAAGTTGCGTACCACTCAGGAAATGCCGCGAATGTGGCACCGCCGGCGACAAGCAACCAGACTTCATTTCCATCCCATAGCGGTCCCAATGTTG